>JAERTA010000087.1 GCA_016845205.1 Gammaproteobacteria bacterium | reverse complement strand
TAAAATATCATTTGGCATTCAGCCTACGACTGTTTGGGATGAATATAATCAGAGAAGTTCAGAGTCCAAAAGGCAAGCCGATGTGTATGTATTTTGCGTATTAATCCACAAGGATAAAGACACTGTCGATCCTTTAAATTTATCTCAATGGGAATTTTATGTTCTTGATACCAAAGTGTTAAATAAAAAAGTTCCAACCCAAAAAACAATTGCTCTATCTAGCCTTTTAAGGCTTACCCCTAAAAAAGCTAATTACAATGAACTGTCAAAACTGTTAGGTAGTTTTTGATTTAGATATGTCGATACATTCCCTTTATAAAATTCATCAATAAACACTTATCAAAATGAGTGATGATACTTTCGGTGTTTGAGTCATCAGAAGGATGACGAATTTAGAAAATACAACGAATGAGATTAGTGTGAATTGGTAATTTTATTAGGGTGAGCTCTTTTTGGATACTTTTTCTGCTCATCAGAAAAAGTATCAAGTTCTCAAAGAGCAAATTGAAAATTTGTGAAAAAGAATTTAACTAAAAAATTTAGCAAATTTTACGAATACATCTAAAAACACCTCAAACCTCAATCAAAAACCCATAAAAACACTGTTTTTTTATGTCAAAAATGGCATTTTTTGGGCGTTATAGGCCTTGCCTATAATACAAATTGAAAAATTTCCAAAATATTGACTGTGTATTCAATATTGGTTAAAATGAATACAGTATAAACAATAACAAGGGGTGGTCTATGTCTCAAACTACAATGACAGTTAGACTTAGTGGTGAACTAAGTGATTTTGTTGCAAATAATATTGATGAAAATGGATCGTACGAAAATATAAGTGAGTATGTTCGCAGCTTGATTCGCAAAGATAAAGAGAGAGCTGAAAAAGAAAAATTTGAAAAACTAAAAGCTGAATTAACCCTTGCTTTCTCAGCACCAGATTCTACTTACTCTGAGGTGAGTGCACAAGATACATTTGACAGAAATAATTAGTGCCAATGGTTAGAATACAAAATTCTGCAGCATTAAGAATTGATGAAATTTATCGATACACCCTAAAAAATGGGAGTGAAAAACAAGCAAAAGTCTATATCAACAATCTATTTGAGGCTTTTAATAAAATTGAAAACAACTTAGTTGTCTCTTATCCAATACCAGCAGATTTTGGTATTAATGGTTTTTATTTTCGCTATGAAAAACACTTTGTTTATTGGAAATACCTAGAAAATAAAGACATTGGTATTGTTACCATATTGCATGAGCGCATGCATCAGATAAAACAGTTTCAAAAAATCAAATAAAGATAAAGATTTTATTGGCAAAACTGTTTTTCTATCGTAGTATAATTCAAGCACTTTAATGGCCATTATCAATACCTATGTCACTCGACAAAATTAAAATTTTTAGCGGTAACGCTAATCCCGAACTTTCTGGCGAAATCATCTCTCAACTTCACATCACGCAAGGCAAAGCCTTAGTTGGGCGATTTAGTGATGGCGAATCACAAGTTGAAATCTTAGAAAATGTTCGTGGTTGTGATGTGTTTATTATTCAACCAACTTGTGGGCCATCCCCTGCTGAAACGCTAATGGAGTTATTGGTAGTGGTCGATGCATTAAAACGCTCATCAGCTTCTCGTATTACCGCAGTTGTACCGTATTTTGGTTATTCAAGACAAGATCGTCGCTCACGTTTAACGCGTGTGCCAATTACAGCAAAACTTGCTGCAAAAATGGTAGAAGCTGCAGGTGTTGATCGTATCTTGACCGTTGATTTACACGCGGATCAAATTCAAGGTTTTTTCAATATCCCAATTGACAACATTTACGCTCAGCCTGTACTGGTGGCAGATATCTTATCTAAAGATTATGGCGATGTTGTGGTTGTATCGCCTGATGTTGGCGGTGTCGTACGTGCTCGCGCTGCAGCTAAACGCATTAACGATGCTGATCTAGCCATTATTGATAAACGTCGTCCAGCACCAAATATGGTGAAAGTCATGAACGTGATTGGTGATGTTGAAGGTCGCACTTGTGTATTGATTGATGATATGGTTGATACAGCAGGTACACTTTGCCAAGCGGCTGGCATCTTAAAAGAAAAAGGCGCTAAAAAAGTAGTAGCCTATGCAACACACGCTGTACTTTCTGGTAATGCCATTGATAATATTAACAACTCTGAACTTGATGAATTGGTAACAACCAATACCATTCCTTTAACCGAATCTGCGGTTAATTGCGACAAGATTAGACAGTTGTCTATTGCGCCAACCTTAGCAGAGGTGATTAAGCGTATTAGTGAAGAAGAATCTATTAGCACCATTTTTTCTGACGCTTCGTAAATCAAAATATCTAAAAAGTCTTGTCAAGGCTTCGATTTTTAACCCATGATTTTGGGTATAATCCAGCCTTTGGCTGGTAAAAAACAAACACTGTAACTTATGAAATCTACAACTAAAGCACACAAGCAAGCATTACAAAAACTCATTATGGTTGGCAAGGAAAAAGGTTATTTAACCTATGCCGAACTAAACGACTTATTACCAAAAGACTTACTCACACAAGAACAAATTGAGCCAATTGTTTCTATCTTAGAAGAGTTGGATATTGTGGTTTCTGAGACGGTTCCTGATGCTGATACACTAGTAGTTGAATCAGGTGCTAAAGCACAATCTACTTCTGCTGAAGCAGCGGTTGCCGCATTGGCTGCACTTGACTCAGAATTTGGTAGAACCACCGATCCAGTTAGAATGTACATGCGTGAAATGGGTGTGGTTGACTTACTAGAGCAAGAAGATGAGATTCGTATTGCTAAAGAAATTGAAGCGGGTGTGTTTGAGATTATGCAAGCCATTACACTGTATCCAGCGATTACCGATTTCTTCTTTAAAGCACATACACGTCTTGAAGAAGGAAAATGTAAGATGACTGATGTAATCATTGGTTACCAAGGTGATGCTGAAGATTTTGCTGCAAAAAAAGCCGCCTTTGATGCCGGTGAATTTGATGATGACGAAGAATACGAAGACATGGAAGAAATGGAATACACTGGACCAGATGAGGACAAGGTATACACCCGTTTTGAAACCATCTTGAAGTGTTCTGGCAATTATCAAGATATCAAAGAAAAACACGGCTTCCGCCACAACAAAACTGTTGCTGCTCGTGAGCAACTATCAGCTGGCTTATCGGATTTACGACTAGCACCAAAACTGGTCAGCACCATGATGGAAGTTATTTGTGAGCGTGTTGCAATGGTTAAAAAACAAGAAAAAGCCATTCAAAGTGCTTGTACTTATGCTGGCATGGAAAGAGCGCAATTTTTCGAACTATTTACCGATAACGAGACTAATTTTGATTGGCTAAAAGGTGCTAAATTAGATAAAAAAGTTGCCGATGCATTAAAGGCCAGCAAAGATGAAATTTACTATGCACAGAAAAACCTTCTTGAGTATGAAGAAGAAATGCAGCTTACCGTGCCAGAGCTTAAAGCACTAAACAAATTATATCGTCGTGGTGATCGTCGTGCTAAAAAAGCAAAATCTCAAATGATTGAAGCTAACTTACGTTTGGTGATCTCTATTGCTAAAAAATACGCCAACCGTGGTTTGCAATTCTTAGATCTTATTCAAGAAGGTAATGTAGGCTTGATGAAAGCAGTAGATAAATTTGAATATCGTCGTGGTTACAAGTTTTCTACTTATGCAACTTGGTGGATCCGTCAGGCTATTACTCGCTCGATTGCTGACCAAGCACGTACAATTCGTATTCCAGTACACATGATTGAAACCATCAACAAACTCAACCGTGTTCGCCGTCAATTACTACAAAAATTTGGCCGTGAAGCAACACCTGAAGAGTTGGCAGTAGAGATGGAATTACCAGAATACAAAATTACTAAAATTTTGAAGATTGCTAAAGAGCCTCTATCAATGGAGACACCGGTCGGTGATGATGAAGATTCTAATATTGGTGATTTTATTGAAGATACAAACCTATCTTCACCAGTGGAAATTACAACCAAAGAGAGCTTAAGAGAAACAACCGGCGAGCTTTTGGCTAACCTATCACCACGTGAAGCTAAAGTATTAAAAATGCGTTTTGGTATTGATATGAACACTGACCACACGTTAGAAGAAGTGGGTCGTCAGTTTGATGTAACGCGTGAGCGTATTCGTCAAATCGAAGCAAAAGCACTGCGCAAACTTAGACACCCTTCTCGTGCGCACAAGCTTTCAAGCTTCTTAGAATAAAACCTTTACGGGCCTATAGCTCAGTTGGTTAGAGCAGTCGACTCATAATCGATTGGTCCTTGGTTCAAGTCCAAGTAGGCCCACCACATTGCAGCGTCTTTTTTCTTTTTTCGGCGTTGAACTGCTAAAAACTCTCAATCATATAGTTTTATCTATACTCAATCGAGTGTTTGACAGTTCGCCTTGAAAAAAGTAAAAATACTTGCAATCCTGTTACTACTTATTTTTCCTGTTGTACTTGTCTTTCGTTCAGTCATATAGTTGCACCTATACTCCTCCTCTCATTCCTACGTCCGCCTACTAGAAAGGAAAAATTCTTGTAATTTGCTACTACCTTGAGAAAAGAAAAAATAATTGTAATTAATACAACGCCTATACTCCTTCTCTCATTCCTGCGTCCGCCTATTAGAAAGGAAAAATGCTTGTAATTTGCAAATACATCTTATAAATAGAAAAATACTTGTGATTTACCATGATATTTATTAAAGGGAAAAAGGTATGATAAGGCCCATGTTTGATGTATTAACACCACCATTAATCAAGCTCACCGCCGAAGTGGGTGAAACAATCATGTCTTTTTACAAAAGCGATATGAGTGTTGAAGTTAAGTCTGATGAAACACCACTCACAATTGCTGACCAAACAGCCCACCAGCTCATTGTTAATGGATTAGAAAAACTCACGCCTGAAGTGCCGATATTATCTGAAGAGTCTGATGCCATCTCTTTTGATGAGCGTTCAAAATGGCATGAATATTGGTTAATTGATCCACTAGATGGCACTAGAGATTTTTTAGAGCATACAGGTGAGTTTTGCATCTGTATTGCCTATATAAAAAACCATACGCCAGTGTTTGGCATGATTTATGCGCCGCTGACTAAAACTCATTATTACACTCTAAACAATCAAAGCTTTAAACTTCAAAACGAAGTAAAACAAACTTTAGTAACACAACCGCCATCTACCCCAATTAAAGTGGTGATTGGACACCATTCTTTTCATAATGAACAATTAAAAGCGCATTTAAAACAACAAAAAGATTACCAAGTTAGCCGATTAGGCAGTGCTTTAAAATTTTGCCAAGTGGCCGAAGGTCGCTATGATTATTATCCAAGGTTTGGGCCTTGTTCTGAATGGGATACAGCAGCTGGCATGTGCATACTACAAGGTGCCGGCGGTAGCGTGGTTGATGAACAAGGTGAAGCGCTTAAATACAACACCAAAGATGATTTAACTTCGCCAGTTTTCTTTGCTTCAGCTAAACCTTAGCGACAAATCAATTGCATTAATATTTTTGGTAATGCTACCAGTAGAAATATAATCAACACCAGTATTGGCCACCTTGCTAATATTGTTTTCATTAATATTGCCGGATGCCTCTAATGGCAACTTACCTTTGGCTAATTTAACCGCGCTGGTTAAATCTTTGATTGAGAAATTATCACAAAGCACTCGGGTGATATGACCCAGATTCAACACTTGTTGCAACTGATCTAAGTCTTCCACCTCAACAATCAAAGGTAAATCTGGATATTGATCAACTGCTTTTTTCACTGCTTTTTGGATGGATCCAGCTGCAGCAATATGGTTTTCTTTAAGCATGACGCAGTCATATAATCCCATTCTATGGTTTATACCGCCACCGCATTTAACAGCACTTTTTTGTGCTAATCGAAGCCCCGGTAGAGTCTTACGAGTGTCTAATAATTGCGCATTGGTATGTGCAATTTTATCTACTAAGTACCGTGTTTGTGTCGCAGTAGCACTCAAAGTTTGTAAAAAATTAAGCGCCACTCTCTCTGCCGATACAATAGCATTAGCCGAGCCACTTAACGTACACAAAGTTTGATTCTCAACAACTTGATCACCATCATTAATCTGCCAATTGATTTGAACTGTATCATCAACAAGTAAGAATGCTGTTTGTGCGTAATCAATACCGCAAATGACTGCTGATTCGCGTGCGATAATACCTGCTTTAACTTGAGCTTGAGGCAACAAACTGGCCGAAACATCGCCTGAACCAATATCTTCATTCAAGGCTTGTTGAACAATTTTTAAAAGCATATCACTCATTGATCAAATCCAATATCGCTTTGGCCGCTTCGTCATCAGCATCATGTTTTAGCTGTGCATGAATGTTTTTAAATTCTTTGACTAACGTTTGGTTGTCACTGTTTAAGATTTGCAAAGCTTGCTGGGCAATATTCACACCATTCGCCTCTTTTTGAATAAGCTCTGGCACCAAGGCTTTATTCGCAATGACATTCGGTAGAGATGCGTAAGGGCTTTTTAATAAGTGCGAAGCAATAAAATAACTAATGGCTGATAATTTATAAACCACTACCATAGGCACGCCGATTAACGCTACTTCTAAGGTAGCAGTCCCTGAGGCCACCAAAACCAAGTCTGCTTGTTCTATCTGTTGATGCGCATCGCCCGATGAAAACGTTACTTTTAGGCCATCTAATTGTTGCTCTGCCCAATGACGCAAAGCATCATTAGCCAATACTAAATGAAAAGCAATTTTAGCATCTTGCTTAGTCATTAATTTGGCCGCTGCTATCATCTCTGGCAACAAGCGCTTAACTTCACCTTCGCGTGAACCTGGCATCAGTACAATGTTTTTACCCGCTACATGGTTTTTTCTTGGACTTAAACTTTGCGCCAATGGATGACCTACGAATAAAGCTTTTTGCTGATTTTTTTGATAAAAATCTACTTCAAATGGAAAAACACACAACACCAAATCAGTTGATTGTTTAATTTTTTTAATGCGACTTTGACGCCATGCCCATACTGAGGGAGAAATAAAATGTACGGTTTTAATGCCTTGAGATTTGAGTCTTTTTTCAATAACAAAATTAAAATCAGGCGCATCTACCCCAATAAAAACCGCTGGCTTATTGGTGGAAAAATACTCAATAATGGTTTTTCTTAGGCGTAATAAAGCCGGAAGTTTCTTTAGTACTTCGCTAAAACCCATGACATTGACCAACTTCTGATCCCACAATTGCTCGCAACCACTGGCAACCATTTTTTCGCCTGCCATGCCTTCAATGTCAATGGTTGGGTTTTGCTTTTTCAGTGATTCTATCAACTTAGCACCAAGCAAGTCACCTGAAGTTTCTGCTGCGCTAATGGCGATTTTCATAAAGAGTGGTGCCCTACTTTCGTGGCAGGATTATTTGCGGCTCTTCATCGAATGGACGATAAATGACCATAATATTGCCAATCACTTGAACTAGGTGTGCGTGTGATACTTCCACAATCTGATTGATCATTTGTTGTTTTTCATCGCGCTCTTGTGCACGAATTTTAATTTTTAATAGCTCGTGTTTCGCCATGGTTGACTCTAACTCAGCTAAAACCGACTCACTTAAACCATGTTGGCCCACCATAACCACTGGCTTTAATGCATGACCCATTGATCTTAAAAATTTCTTTTGATTGTTGGTTAATTTATTCACTTTAAAAATGCTCTTTATCGAAAAGGTCTTGGATTGTTTCACGCTCTCGCACCAAATTGTGCTGATCGCCAGAAACCATTACCTCGGCCACTCGTGGACGAGAGTTGTAATTTGAGCTCATGGTAAAACCATAAGCACCAGCTGACATCACAGCTAAATAATCGCCTTGTGACAAACTAAGATCCCTGCCTTTGGCCAGAAAATCCCCGGTTTCACAAATTGGCCCCACCAAATCCCAACTGGCTTGAGTGCCGTTGGCATTTTCACTAATAGGCAAAACCTGATGATAAGCATCATAAAAACTAGGGCGTAAAAGATCATTCATTGCACCATCAACAATGGCGAATGAGTGATCTGAATTTTGTTTTAGAAATTCGACTTTGGTAACAAAAACACCGGCATTACCCACAATGGCTCTACCAGGCTCTAAAATTATCTCAATATTTCCCACTTTTTCAATTATTGCTTCAATATAGGCCTGGATGTCAATGGTTTTTTCATCATCATATTGGATTCCAACACCACCGCCTAAGTCTAGATGGGTAATTTCAATACCTTGCTGGTTAAGCTGATCAACCAACTCTAATACTTTGTCTAGTGCATCTAAAAAAGGAGAGACTTCAGTCAACTGCGAACCAATATGACAATCTAGGCCTTGTACATTCAAATGTTCAGATTGATGTGCCTGTTGGTATAAGCTAATGGCATCATCAATATCAACGCCAAACTTGTTTTCTTTTAATCCGGTAGAAATATAAGGGTGCGTCTTTGCATCCACATTTGGGTTAACACGAATCGAAATTGGTGCTTGCGTATTCAGTGAGCGCGCCACTAACTCTATTCTGTCAAGTTCAGAAGCTGACTCAACATTAAAGCAACGCACACCGACTTCTAGTGCGCGCGTAATTTCTTGAGTTGTTTTTGCCACACCTGAAAATACACACTGGCTTGCCTGACCACCTGCTGTCAACACACGCTCTAATTCGCCTTCAGATACAATATCAAAACCTGCGCCAATTTTGGCTAACGTGTTAAGTACCGCCAAGTTTGAATTGGCTTTAACGGCATAGCAAACCAAATGAGGATGATTGCCAAAAGCCTCGTCAAACTCACGCCAATTGTTTTCTATATCACTACGTGAATACACATAAAGTGGCGAGCCGTAAGCCACCATCAAATCTGTTATTGCAACAGATTCGGCATGTAAAATTTGATTTTGGTAAGAAAAACCCAACGAACTTTAGGCGCGATCAGTGGCAGTATAAACTGATGCCACCGCTTCAGCTTTAACTGGTTCCAATTCACCCATTTTTCCACAAGAAGATAAGCCAATAATGACCAAAACTAATGCTGCTAATTTAATGGTTGTATTCATGTTATCACCACAATTGTATAAAAATTAATCTTCATTTTACAGCAAATCCCCAAGCTGTTGTATGAACGAAAATCGCTCTATATTAAAGGCACCCAGGCTTTTTAAATGCGAGTTTTCTACTTGGCAATCAACCAACTGATAATCGGTATTTTTTAATAAATAAACTAAAGCTACTTTCGAGGCGTTACTTTGACAAGAAAACATCGACTCACCAAAAAATACGCGCCCCATAGCAACACCATACAACCCGCCCACCAATTTTTGATTTTCATAGACTTCAATTGAATGCGCATAACCTTGATGATGTAATTCTGTATAAGCCGAAACCATGTCGTTGTCAATCCAAGTGCTATCTTGATCCTTACGTTTAATGTTTTTACACTGATGAATTACTTGTTCAAAATCAGTATTCATGCGCACTTCAAAACGATTGCTACGCAGAATTTTGTCTAGGCTTTTTGAAACATGAAGAGCATCTTTGGTAATCACCATTCGAGGATCTGGACTATACCACAACACTGGTTCACCCTCGCTATACCAGGGGAAAATGCCTTTTGCATAAGCGTCAAGCAGACGATCTGTTGATAATTCACCGCCAATGGCAATCAGCCCATTAGGCTCATTAAGTGCTAAATCAAGACTTGGAAAAGGTGTGTCACTTGAGTGAAGAATGAATTCTTCTGGGATATTAATCACGCGTTTTGTTTTCTGATTATTTCTTTGGCCATGTAAAGTGCGGCAATACTTCGCGCTTCAGTTAGATCCTTGTGATAGGCTAAATCCTCTAA
>JAERTA010000086.1 GCA_016845205.1 Gammaproteobacteria bacterium | reverse complement strand
GAGTCTGAAGAAGCATCGAGCTGAAAATCAGGAATTTGCGCAATGAAAAAACCAGCAACGAGCAACAATAAAACAATACTATCGCCAGATTTTTTTAAAACGAAGTCGTAGAAATGCCTCATACGATTTTTTTAAAATTTGAAGCTTTCTGCAGTTTCTAAGCCTTGCATGGTATCCAGATGAGTTTCGAATAAAGATTGAGTTTCCCATTTGTGCTCACTGATGCGAGTAATGAGTTTTGCTTGCATGGCGTTACCCGTGCCTTCAACCACAAAAATACGACCACCAACATTAAGCAAGTGAAAATAACGACCTGTGATTTTTGGTACGGCGCTACCTACAATAACCACATCAAAAAAGTCATTTGAATTCCAACCTTTGGAGGCATCACCTACTTCAAGTTGTGCATTATTGACATTGAGTGAATCAAGTTTTTCTTGGGCACTGTTGCTTAATTCTTCGTCGATTTCAATACTGGTGATTGATTTACATAGTTTTGAAATTACTGCTGTTAAGTAACCACTGCCAGTGCCTATTTCTAACACGGTTTCATCTTTTTTAATATTAAGTGCGTTTAACAGACGACCTTCAATTTTAGGGCTGAGCATTTTTGCCTTGTCACTCAGTGGAATTTCAATATCAGCAAAAGCTAGGTTTTGATATTTTTCAGGCACAAACTTTTCTCTTGGTGTGTCTTTAAGTGCGTTGTTAGCAATGTAATTTAAACCACCCCATGGTCTAATTTGTTGATCAATTGTGTTGCTTCTTGCTTGTGTAGTATCCATGCTGTGTTCCTATTTCTTTTTTGGTGGTAATAAATCAGTAATGGTGCCTTCAGCCATCTCAGTGGCAAAAGCGGTTGTCTCAGAGAGTGTTGGGTGTGCGTGAATGGTGAGCGCAATATCGCTCATATCACAGCCCATTTCAATGGCAAGTGTTGCTTCGGCAATGAGTTCGCCTGCATTCGTGCCGCAAATGCCCATACCTAAAATACGACCTGTTTTTGCATCAAATAAGCCTTTGGACATGCCTTCGTTACGGCCAATACTTAAGCTTCGGCCGGAAGCCGCCCAAGGGAATACGCCTTTTTCATAAGTAACCCCTTCTGCTTTGAGTTCTTTTTCGGTTTTACCTGTCCAAGCGACTTCGGGGTCGGTGTAGGCAACTGATGGAATGGTAAGAGCATCAAAGCCAGATTTGTGTCCGCAGATAACTTCTGCAGCTACTTTTGCTTCATGTACTGCTTTGTGTGCCAACATTGGTTGGCCAACGATATCACCAATGGCAAAAATATGATTAATGTTGGTGCGCATTTGTTTATCAACCGGAATAAAGCCCCATTCGTTTACTTCTACACCAGCCTTGTCAGCATCAATGAGTTGCCCATTTGGCGAGCGACCAATAGATACCAGTACTTTATCGAAAGTATCGGATGCTGGCGCTTTTTTGCCTTCAAAATCAACCTTGATGCCTTGATCAGTTGCTTCCATCTTGGCAACTTTTGTGTCTAGATAAATGTCTTTATATTGTTTTTTGATACGTCTAGCTAACGGAGTGACCACGTCTTTATCAGCGCTTGCGATTAACTGATCAGATAATTCAACAACGGTAATTTCACTACCAAGTGCATTGTACACAGTGGCCATTTCTAGGCCGATAATACCACCACCCACAATCAGTAGTCGTTTTGGTACATCACTTAATTCGAGTGCATCGGTAGAATCCATCACTCGTGGATCATCAAAAGGAAAGGCTGGAATCTTAGTGACACGTGAACCCGCGGCAATAATACAATGTTCAAATTCAATCACTTCATCTGAGTCATCAATAGCGATTTGATTAGCCGAGATAAATTTGCCATAGCCCGTAACCACTTGCACGTTTCTGGCTTTGGCCAAGGCCTTAATACCACCAGTTAGCTTGCTAACAATATTTTCTTTATTGGTGCGTACACCATCAACATCAATTTTAGCCTCACCAAAGGTAACGCCAAGATGTTCGGCTTCTGCTGCTTCATTGATAACTTCGGCAGTATGAAGTAATGCTTTTGAAGGAATACAGCCGACGTTTAAGCACACACCGCCTAGATTCTCATAGCGTTCGATGAGCACAACCTCTTTACCTAAGTCAGCTGCGCGAAAAGCAGCAGTATAGCCGCCAGGCCCTGAACCAATAACAACAACTTGCGTTTTAATCATAAAAGTATCTCTCTAATATCTTGCAAGATTGAGTTTAAATCTGCCATAAAGCGACCACCTTGAGCGCCATCAATAACACGATGATCATACGACAAAGCCAGTGGTAGCATTAATGTTGGCACAAAGTTTTTACCATCCCAGATTGGTTTGGTTTGTGAGCGAGACACGCCCAAAATAGCCACTTCCGGTGCATTAACAATTGGGGTAAATTGTGTGCCACCAATACCGCCTAAACTTGAAATAGTAAAACCAGCGCCTTGCATATCGCCAGGTTTAAGTTTACCGTCACGAGCCTTAGCGGAAGTCTCGGCCAATTCGGCTGCTAAGTCACTGAGTGTTTTTTGGTCAACGTCACGAATTACTGGCACCACTAAGCCATTTGGCGTGTCCATAGCAATGCCGAGATTGAAGTATTTTTTAATGATTAGATTTTCACCAGATTCATCTAGTGCAGAATTAAAACGTGGGTGTTTTTTTAGCGCCTGTATAACTGCTTTCATAATAAACACGAGCGGCGTTAATTTTACGCCTTTGGCTTTCTGCTCTTGTCTGAAAGCTTCTATTTGGTCAATATTAACTTCATCAAATTGAGTGACATGTGGGATATTAAGCCAACAAGCGCTTAGATGTTTGCCTGAGAGTTTGTTGATTCTAGAAAGTGGTTGAAGCTCGGTTTCGCCAAATTTAGAGAAATCAATCACTGGTACTTTAGGGATTGCACTACCTGTGCCACCTGAAGTGATAATTTGTTTAACGTAGCTTTTAAGGTCTATGTCTAAAACACGGCCTTTTTGTCCAGTGCCCGTAACTTTAGATAGGTCAACACCGAGTTCTCTGGCGAGTTTTCTAATTGAAGGCGAGGCATGAGAGTCGCCTGCAGGTACATTAGAAATAGATTCGTTAGTACTTGGTGCGGGGGTTGGTGCAGGTGCTGGTGCTGGTTTGGCTGGTGCTGGTGTACTAGGCATGCTTTCTACAACAGCATCAGCTTTGGTGCTGCCACTACTTTGCATTTCAAGAATTAAATCACCTAAGCTTATCTTGTCACCCAAACTAACATTGATACTACTGACAGTGCCCGCAGTTGGTGTTGGAATTTCCATTGAGGCTTTGTCACTTTCAAGGGTGATAATTGAGTCTTCTTCATTGAGGTCATCACCAACGTTGACTAAAATTTCAATCACTTCCACTTCGTCAAAATCACCAATATCAGGTACGACTACAGGTACTATTTTTGTCGTTGTCTCTTCTTCAGTTGTACTAGATTTTTCTTCTTCAGCCGTGCTTTCTTCAGATTCTTGAGTGCTTTCTAGGCTGATTATTGGGTCACCTTGTTTGATTTTGTCGCCAATATTGACATTAATTTGCGAGACTGTGCCTGCTGATGGGCAAGGAATTTCCATTGAGGCTTTATCACTTTCAAGAGTGATTATGCTGTCATCTGCTTCTATTGTGTCGCCAACAGATACTAAAATCTCAATAACCTCAACTTCGTCAAAATCACCAATATCGGGAAGTTCAATGTTTTTAATGCTTGACATGGTTAGTATATTAATGCAATTTTAAAGATGATAATTATCGCAAAAATAGTTGATAAAAGGGGATAAATGTTAAAATGTTTTACGCACTCAGACGGTATGATAAAAAGTTAAAAATTCATCCGATTATTCAAGGTATTAAAATCTATGCAAGTTGCGTTATCGACTAAAGGTTTGCAAAAAACATACACCAATCAGTTAGAAGCGCTGAAGGGTATCGATTTGCGAGTTGAACAAGGAGATTTTTTTGCATTGTTAGGCAGTAATGGCGCAGGCAAAACCACGGCTATTGGTATTGTTTGTGGTTTGTTGAACAAAACTGCAGGCGATATTGAAGTTTTAGGTCTTGATCAAAATACTCATAGTAATGAAATTAAACGCTTAATTGGGTTAATGCCACAAGAGTTTAACTTTAATCCATTTGAGCCGATTGAAGAGATTTTAATCAACCAAGCAGGCTATCACGGTATTAGTCGTTCAGCTTCTAGAGCGCAAGCAGAAATATTATTAAAAAGAATGCAATTGTGGGATAAGCGCTTTGATATGGCTAAGTCTTTATCAGGCGGTATGAAACGTCGTTTAATGTTAGCCAGAGCACTCATACATCAACCAAAAATTTTGATTTTAGATGAGCCTACAGCTGGTGTTGATGTTGAGATTCGTCGTTCTATGTGGGCATACCTTAAAGAGCTAAATCATGAAGGTATGACGATTATCCTGACCACGCACTATTTAGAAGAAGCCGAGTCTTTGTGTCGTCATATTGCTATCTTGGATGAAGGTGAGGTGGTTGAACAGACTAGTATGAAAAAGCTACTCTCTAAAGTAGCGCATCAGGTCATTATTTTAGAAAGTGTGAGCAGCTTGCCTGAGCAAATTAAAGAGGACGGCTTCGAATGTGAGAGATTGGATGACTATTCTTTACAAGTGGTGCTTGATTCGGATAACAATATTACCAATGTTTTGCAAAATTTGGCCAAACAGGGTATTAGTGTGGATCATGTGCGTAGTGCACAAAATCGTCTAGAAACCTTGTTTTTGCGTTTGACTCAAAAACAACAATCGGAGCAACATTAAATGTGGATTGCTTATAAAACCATTGTCATTAAGGAAGTTTTGCGATTTTCTCGTATTTGGGTGCAAACCATTTTTCCACCAATTATCACCACGTCACTTTATTTGCTAATTTTTGGTGGCTTGATGGGTGAGCGTATTGGACAAATGCAAGGGATTGATTATTTACAATATATTATTCCTGGCATTATTTTAATGACGGTTATCACCAACTCTTACGCTAATACTGTATCGTCATTTTTCTTGGCAAAATTTAACCACAGCATTGAAGAGTTATTAGTAGCGCCGGTACCCTATTGGGTGATCTTATTGGGTTATATTTCAGGTGGTGTTGCGAGAGGCTTTATTGTAGGTCTAGGCGTGTTTATTGCAGTTTCATTTTTTGTTGAGTTTACGATTGATAGTTTGTTTATCACATTTTTCACGTTTTTATTAACGGCTATTTTATTTTCATTGGCAGGCTTTATTAATGCAATTTTTGCGCAGTCGTTTGACGATATCTCAATTGTGCCGACCTTTATTTTGATGCCGATGACTTATCTTGGTGGTATGTTTTATAGCATCGACATCTTGCCTCAGTTTTGGCAAGATGTCAGTAAATTTAATCCGATTTACTATATGGTTGATAGCTTTAGGCTAGGGTTTTTAGGAGTGAGTACTTCTGATTTTTGGACATCAATGAGCGTATTACTGGTGATGATTGCTATGTTGGCAACCGTGTCTTTTTATCTGTTAAAAAAAGGCGTTAATATTAAGACTTAATTGAGTCTTCCTCACCCGATAGCATTCTTTGAATATTACTTCTGTGAGTAAAGAAAATCCAGATACAAATGATGCCGATGACAAAGGTGGCTTCAAAGTTGCCAGTAAACCAATAAAAATAAACTGGGGATAGTAAAGTAGCGATAAGTGCTGAAAGTGATGATATTTTTAACACCTTGGCAACAAACAACCAAGTGATTGCAAAACTCAAGCCCACTAAATAATTAAGTGCTAACAAAGCGCCAATAAACGTTGCCACACCTTTGCCACCTTTAAAGCCAAAGAAGATTGGGTAAACATGGCCTAAGAAAGCTGCTAGCGCAACAAGCGCCATTTCAAACAACTCAACACCCAAATATTGAGCTACCAATACTGGGATGGCGCCTTTTAAACCGTCACCAATTAAAACGATGGCCGCTGCTTTTTTACCACCAATACGAAGCACATTAGTCGCGCCAGGATTGTTAGATCCTTGTGTTCTTGGGTCAGGTAGATTTAAAATTTTACAAACAATAATTGCTGCCGAAATAGACCCAACAAGATAAGCAAAAATAACGAGTGTTAGTAACATATAATTTCAACTTTGAATTTTCAACTTTTGATTTAAGCATGGATATCGTATTTATACAAGGTTTAAAAATTGATACAGTTATTGGAATTTACGACTGGGAGAGACAGATTCGCCAAGATGTGGTGCTTGATATTGAGATGGATTTTGATATTAAGCCCGCCAGCAAGACTGATCATATTGATCAAACATTAGACTATAAGGCAGTATCTAAACGATTAATTAGCTTTGTTAAAAATAGTGAGTTTCAGTTGGTAGAAACACTCGCTGAGAAAATTTGCAAAATTATTCTTGATGAGTTTGGCGTTGAAAAGGTTAAATTAACATTGAATAAAGGTGAAGCGGTCACAGGCGCACAAGGTGTTGGCGTTATTATTAATCGCACTAAAAATGGCTGATATTCACATTAACATTGGTTCTAATAAAAATCGCGAGAAAAACATAGCGAACGCGATTGATATGCTGAAGTTTAATTTTTCCAATATTAAAATTTCTGATATTTATAGCTCACCCGCACAAGGATTCAAGGGGGATGACTTTTACAATGTCGGCGTTAATGCAACAACAAGTTTAAATATTGTTGATAC
The DNA here is from genome assembly GCA_016845205.1 of Gammaproteobacteria bacterium. Lineage (GTDB taxonomy): Bacteria > Pseudomonadota > Gammaproteobacteria > PS1 > Pseudothioglobaceae > Thioglobus_C. The sequence goes on along the minus strand of JAERTA010000086.1, from coordinate 9,364 downwards.
AAGTAGTGTGCTTAAAAATATAGAGGACAAGATTGGTAGAGATAGAAGCCAGCCAAAATTTTCTTCTAGAGAGATTGATTTAGATTTAGTACTATATGATGATGTTATTGATCAAAAAGCTAACTTGCCAAGAGACGATATTTTAAAGTACGCCTTTGTCTTGGCGCCTTTGACACAGTTAAATGCTGATTTAATTCACCCAGTCGAGCAACAAACTTATCAAGTATTATGGCAAAATTTTCAATCTAGTAACGAATACACTTTAACGCAGTATAATGTCAATCAAGTTCTTCAATAATGGTGAGAAAATCATGAAAAAAATCCTTTCTTTTGTTATTGTTTGTTTTGTTTCTATTTACACCAATTTAGCATTCGCTAATTTCACTGCAGGCGAGGACTATGTTGTATTAGATAAGCCTGTCAAAACAGTAACAGGTGATAAAGTGGAAGTTCGAGAGTTGTTTTGGTATTACTGTCCACATTGCTTTAATGTAGAGCCTTTGGTTGAAAATTGGCTAAAAAAAATCCCTAATTCTGCTAAGTTTATTCGCCAGCCTGCAGTTTTCTCTGATCGTTGGATAAATGGTGCAATTTTTTATTATGTACTTGAGCAGTTGAATGAAGTTGATAGACTTCATGGTAAATTATTCGATGCGATTCATTTGCATCAAACACCTTTCTTAGATCAGGGAGATTTTGTAGATTGGCTGGTTGATCACGGCATTGATGAAGAAAAAGCTAACACTGCTTTTAAATCGTTTTCAGTACGCATCAAGGTTAATAAGTCAAAGCTTAATACGGTTAAGTATAAAACCAGCGGCGTCCCAACCTTTGTTGTGAATGGCAAATATTGGGTGGATTCTAAACATGCTGGTGGCGAAAAACGTTTATTTAAAGTAGTGGATTACCTGATTCAAAAAGAATCTCAGTAGTGTTAGTGTGTCAGACTCTGTCTTAGTTTTATCTGGTCTTGATCCTTGTGGTGGGGCGGGTATTAGTGCTGATATTGAAACCATTAATCAGTTTGGGGTAACGCCATTACCGATTGCAACAACACTCACAGTGCAAAATACCCAATCGGTCAAATCAACACAAGCGGTTGATGAAAAACTGATTGTCGAGCAGTTTAATTATCTTAAAGAAGACATAGATTTTTCAGTGGTGAAAATCGGCTTATTATCGTCCGATGCTCAAATTCAAACCATTACTGCTTTGCTAAAGACATGCGAGGCGCCAATAATCGTACTTGACCCTATTGTTAGTTCTAGTACTGATCAACAGCTTTTAGACGCCCAAGCGCTACAAAGCCTTAAGCAAACACTATTGCCCATGGTGAGTGTGTTAACGCCAAATGTTGCTGAATTAAAAGCATTATCATCGATAGATCACGAACAACAAGCAATCGAGTCTCTGCCTTGTGAGTGGGTACTGCTCACCACTACAGATGTATCGGGTGACGAGATAGAACACCGCTTGTATCACCAAGGCCAGTGTGTTGAGCGCTTTACTTACGTTAAATTGCCTGGCAATTACCATGGTTCTGGCTGTACATTATCAAGTGCGATTAGTGCGTTATTGGCATCCGGCGTTGATGTAGAGATTGCATGTAAACGCGCATTAGACTACACTTACCAAAGCCTGTTAAATGCAAAGAGTATAGGTAAAATGCAATATCATCCTAATCGAGAATTACCCAAATAATGAGTTTTATTAATAATTGGCTACGCTCTGACATTCAAGCAATTAATGCTTATCATGTGCCTGCGTCTGACGATATGGTTAAGCTTGATGCAATGGAATCCCCATTCCTTTTGCCAGATGAATTGATTGATCAATATTTGGCGTATTTATCAAATGCCAAGCTTAACCGTTACCCTAATCCTAGTGCTGATGAATTGCAGCAAACATTGCGTGAATTAATGGATATTCCGGCAGAGTTCGGCGTGTTGTTGGGTAATGGCTCTGACGAGTTGATTCAGTTGTTAGCGTTGGCCTGTGAAACGGGCGATACTATTTTGAGTATTGAGCCAAGTTTTGTTATGTACGGCATGATTGCGAAGTTCACACGCCTAAATTACCAAGGTGTTAATTTGGATGCTAATTTTGAGATCGATTTATCGGCGACGTTAGACGCCATAAAAACACACAATCCAAAACTTATCTTTATTGCTTATCCGAACAATCCAACTGGCAATGCATTTGATCGCAGTGCTATCGAGGTAATTATCACTTCAACTGAGGCGATGGTGGTGTTGGATGAGGCTTACTATGCTTATGCAGAGGATAGCTTTTTGATGGACATTGAAAGATATCCAAATTTAGTCTTACTGAGAACCGTTTCTAAGATCGGTTTTGCTGGCTTGCGTCTAGGTTTATTGATTGGTGCTAAAGACACAGTGGACGAATTAGACAAACTCAGACTGCCATACAACATCAACACTTTAACCCAGGTGAGCGCTAACTTCTTATTACAAGAAAAAGACGAAATTGATAAAAATGCCAAGGTGATTCTTGCCGAGCGTGCCAGTTTATCAGCAGCACTGAGTGATATTGATGGTTTGAATGTTTACCCTTCTCAGGCAAATTTTATTTTGTTTAAAGCACCGAATGCCAATGCACTATTTGAAGCCTTAAAAGCCCAAGGCGTGCTAATTAAGAATTTAAGTAGTGCACCAAATTTAGATGATTGTTTGCGTGTGACTGTTGGTAGTGCAGAAGAAAACGCCTTATTTATTGGTATTGTGAAAGACCATTATGGTTAATCAAAAAGACTTAATAAAATACTGTGCTGATTATCTAAGTGTTAATCAGTTTGATGATTATTGCCCGAATGGTTTACAGATTGAAGGTTGTATGGAAATTTCAAATATCATTTCTGGCGTTAGCGCCAACCTGGATTTGATTGAGCGCGCAATCGATGAAAAGGCCGATGCTCTGTTTGTGCACCATGGTTTCTTTTGGAAAAATGAAGAAGCTAATATTGTCGGCATTAAGCGTAAGCGAATTGCGCAACTGTTGGCTAATAATATTAATTTATTTGCTTATCATTTGCCACTCGATGCACACACTAAAGTGGGTAACAACGTCGAGCTAGCAAAAAAACTTGGTATTCAAAACCCGACGCCAATTGGCGATACGTTGGTGTGGCAAGGTGAGATCAACACAACGTTGGCAGATTTTTCACAAACCGTTGAGCAAGCGCTAGATAGGACGCCATTGGTATTTGGTGATGACAACAAACAGCTTAAACACATTACTTGGTGTACGGGTGGCGCACAAAGCTACATTGATCATGGTATTGGGGTGGGTGCAGATGTGTTTGTAACCGGTGAAGTGTCTGAGCAAATCCCAGCAATTGCCAAAGAAAATGACATTGCTTTTATTTCAGCAGGGCATCATGCGACTGAACGTTATGGTGTGCAGGCCTTATGCCAACATTTGAGCGATAAATTTGATCTTAAGCATCAATTTATCGACATTGACAATCAAGTATAATAACTGAGTTTTTTAATTTTCAATTTTTACACTTATGAGCAAGACATATGACGTGGCCGTTGTTGGTGCAACAGGCGCTGTAGGCGAAACCATTCTTTCGATTTTAGAGCAGCGTAATTTTCCAATTAATAATTTATACCCTCTAGCGAGCGCTAATTCTGCGGGCAAGAAAGTATTTTGCCAAGGCAAGAGTTGGACAGTACAAGATCTAGACACGTTTGATTTTTCTCAAGCACAGGTTGGCTTGTTCTCAGCAGGCGGTAATATTTCTGAGAAATACGCACCAATTGCAGCAGCGGCTGGCTGTGTGGTGATTGATAATACCGCACATTTTCGCCGTGATGAAGATATTCCTTTGGTGGTGCCAGAGGTTAATCCACATGCAATTGCGCTCTATACACAACGCAACATTATTGCTAATCCAAATTGTTCTACCATTCAAATGTTGGTGGCGCTTAAACCAATTTATGATGCAGTGGGCATTGAGCGTATCAATGTGGCAACTTATCAAGCAGTATCGGGCTCTGGCAAAGAAGCCATTACTGAACTTACTGAGCAAACAGCCAAGCTACTTAATGGCCAAGAGATTGATGTAGAGGTTTATCCAAAACAAATTGCTTTTAATGTGATTCCTCATATTGACGTGTTTCAAGACAATGGCTACACCAAAGAGGAAATGAAAATGGTGTGGGAAACGCAAAAGATCTTTGAAGATGAAAATATTTTGGTTAACCCGACAGCAGTACGTGTGCCGGTAATTTACGGCCATTCTGAAGCCATTAATATTGAAACTAAAAAGAAAATTAGCGCAGCTGAGGCGAGTGAAATACTATCAAGTGCGAATGGTGTTACCGTTATGGATAAGCGCGAAGACGCTGGCTATGCCACGCCATTTGTAGAAGCAACTAATCATGACGATACATTTGTAAGTCGTATTCGTGAAGACATCTCTCATGAGAAAGGCCTCAACCTATGGGTAGTTTCTGATAATATTCGTAAAGGAGCGGCACTCAATACGATTCAGATTGCTGAAATTTTGATTGAAGAATACTTGTAAAAAATAAAACATGATTAAAGTATCAAGAAAAACCAACGAAACAGACATTGATGTTGAGCTAAATTTGTATGGCACTGGTCAGGCAAATATCGATACAGGTGTGCCTTTTTTAGACCACATGTTAGATCAAATTGCTCGCCACGGCTTAATGGATTTAAACATTAAATGTGATGGTGACACCGAGATCGATGATCACCACAGTGTTGAAGATATTGGTATTACGCTAGGTCAAGCTTTTACTCAAGCAGTGGGCGATAAAGCAGGCTTTACTCGTTATGGACATGCTTATGTGCCATTAGATGAGGCTTTGTCACGTGTGGTATTAGACCTGTCCGGTCGTCCTGGTTTAGAGCTTAATGCAAACTTTACGCGCGCGATGATTGGCACTTTTGATGTTGATCTTATCGGTGAATTTTTCCAAGGGTTTGTGAATCACGCTTTGATCACACTACACGTTGATAATATAAAAGGCGTAAACTCTCATCACCAAGCCGAGACTATCTTTAAGGCTTTTGGTAGAGCGCTACGCATGGCAGTGACACCAGATGAACGCCAAGCTGGCGTTATTCCATCGACCAAAGGCAGCTTATAAATTATGGCCATAGCCATTGTTGACTATGGCATGGGCAACGTACGTTCAGTGCAAAAAGCCATTGAACACGTTGCACCTAATGACCAAGTCTTTCTTACTGATGATGCAAAGCTAATTAATGAAGCCGATCGTGTTGTGTTCCCTGGTCAGGGGGCAATGGGCGCTTGTATGCAAGCACTTAATGAACATGGTTTGGTTGGTGTTATTAAGCAAGCAGCCCACGAAAAACCTTTCTTAGGAATTTGCTTAGGGTTACAACTTTTATTTGATCATTCTGAGGAAAATGGCGGCACAGAAGGCTTGTCTATTCTTTCAGGTAATGTTGTTCATTTTCCTAAAAGTGAGTTAAAAATCCCACATATGGGATGGAATACAGTTAAACAAGTATCAGATCACCCACTTTGGCACAATATTGAAGACAATGCTCGTTTTTATAGTGTGCATAGTTATTATGTGAAAGAAAGCGACTCATCGGTCGTATCAGGCTCAACCAATTATGGCATTGACTTTACCTGTGCCATTGCAAAAGACAACATATTTGCCGTACAATTCCACCCTGAAAAATCACAACACGACGGTTTGCAATTACTAACCAATTTTGTTAATTGGAAGACTTAGTCTAATAATTGTCTAACGCAGCTCATGACGTTGGCATGGTAGCCACTGCCAAAAATATTCAAATGATTCAAATAATGATAAAGCATATAAAGCGGCTTTCTTTCATTAAACCCACGCTCTAACGGATAGAGATCATTGTAACTTTGATAAAAATCATCACCAAATCCGCCAAACATAAAAGTTAATGCAAAGTCGATTTCTCGATGGCCATAATAGCTAGCAGTATCGATAAAATAAGGATGCTTGTTCCCACTTAATACATTGCCAGACCACAAGTCACCATGCAATAATGCGGGTTTAATATCTTCACTTAAAAGATAGGGTAGTTTGGATTTGATATTAAGCAATTGCTGATAATCTGTCGGAGTGATTAATCTATTTTTATTGGCCAATGTTATTTGGTGTAATAGTCGATATTGCCAATAAAAATCAGCCCAATTATTGATATTCTGACCAACGCCATTGATTTGTGAAGTTTGCCCGATTTTATTGTCAAACTCAAATCCAAAATAATCACTGGTGTTTTGGTGAAGCTTGGCAAGTGCTAAACCCATCTGTGATTGCATATTGGGATTATGTGAGACATCAATCCATTCCAATATTAAGCAATACTCACAACTGCCGAGTACGGCTGGCGTGTGAATGGTTTCGCCTAAAAGGCTTAGCTCATTCCCTTCGTTGATTAATTGTTCATTAGGGTTTGACTGATATTTAATGAAAGCCGAACTACCATCAGATAATGTTACTTGATAAGCAGAAAATAGCCCTGTACTAACTGATTGCTTGCTAATAACCCCCAAGCCCAGGTGTTGCTCAATATGTGCTTCAATTGACATTGAGTTTAAGTTCTAGATTGTTTTCTAAACAACGAATACAGGCTTGATGATCCATCGGCTTGTTGTTTTTTTGTGATGAGAAAATCATTTGCGCTATACAGTCCGTCTAAGAGGCAATTCCTCACATTGATAAGTGTTAGTTGCGATTATATAAAATACAGCCATTGTCAATATGTTAAGTTTGTGAGGTTTTGCCTCACTTGGAAACAGATTTTAAGCATTCAATATACGCTTGATGGTCCATTGGTTGATTATTCTTTTGCGAAGAGAAGATCATCTGCGCTATACAATCCATCATTTTGTGCTCCACCTCATGCGGATCTTGAACTTTGTTTAGTATTTTTTGGTAATACTCATTAATGCCAGTTGGCTGGTTAATCGATAGTTGTTCTCTGAGAGACAAGTGTAAGTTAATATGTAAAAAAGGATTCACTTCGCCTTGCTCTGGAAAATATTCACTTTCTACATCGTTAATCAGCTTGTGATATTCTGGATGCATCTCAATCACTTGTGTGAGTTGATCTTCGAGTGGATCGAGTACTTTCTTGTCTAGAAATTTTTGCCAAGCATTAGCAAGGAATTGTCGTTGTTGGGTTCTATCTTGGGTGTAGAGCATGGGCTCTATTATAAAGCTAAGTGGTTATAAATTTTTTTCTTCGTATTCACAAAGATCTAACAAAATACAATCAGTACATAATGGTGAGCGTGCTTTACAAGTGTAACGACCATGAAGAATCATTAAGTGATGTGCAGGCACTCTAAACTCATCAGGGATAAATTTAACTAATTTCTTTTCAACCTCTAGTACCGTCTTTCCGCTGGCAATTGCTGTACGATTAGCAACGCGGTAGATGTGTGTGTCTACTGCAATAGTTGGGTGACCAAAAGCCGTGTTAAGAACAACATTAGCCGTTTTACGACCAACACCCGGTAGGGCCTCTAATTCTTTACGAGTTTCGGGTACGTTTGAGTCGTATTTTTCAATCAGAATTTTACAAGCTTGAATAATATGCTTGGCCTTTGAGTTGAACAAGCCAATCGTCTTAATTGTGTTGCGCAATGTGTCTTCACCAAGCTCGAAAATTGTTTCAGGCGTGTTGGCAATTGGGAATAGTTTATCCGTTACTTTATTGACACTTTTGTCCGTTGCCTGCGCTGATAAAGTCACGGCGACCAATAGTTCAAATGGGGTGGAATAATTTAATTCTGTTGTCGGATTAGGTATCTTTTTCAATAACCTTTCAAACATTTCAAAACGTGTCTCGGCGTTCATTCTTCTCTTTTGTTGATTTCCTCAATGTGCGAAGATTATACCCGATAATTGAATCAATAGCAAAACGCACCAATATGATTAGAAGAAAGATTCTCCATAAGTTTCAAGTTGTTTCCATAGTTTTTCTTTATTTGGATGCTGCTCACGCATTGCGTTAATACGCTCAAAGTACTCGTCAATACTTAAATAACCATTTTCACCAGCCTGCACTCTACCCTGTACGGTTTCAAACCAATCTTCAGCCTCATCTTCGCTAAGTGTTCCCGGGTAATTTCTGGCTTTGAAATGCATCAATAAAGTACTGAGTTTTTCATCTTTAAATTTAGGGTGAAACACTCTTAATTCATCCGCACTTAGTGTTTGTAGTTGATCGCCAATACGTTTGTCAGCGTTGTCCATAAATCCGCCATATAAAGATTGATCGACATCTTTAGTGTCGGTGTAGTCCTGATCATTTTTGTATAAATCTTGTACAACTTTACTAATTTTGGCCTGATTATCTTTGATAAAAGATAAGTGCTTTAGGCAAGTATCCATATCAATTTGCAGTTGTGACACAACCTTAGGGTCAAGCTTATAAACATTAGGCACGAACATCGGGCTTTTGTTAAAGATGAGATCTTTAATTTCCAAGCGTTTGACCCCTTTCGGCAGTTCAGACTGCTTGGTAAACATCAGGGTTTTTAATTCCTCAATATCCATTTCTAAAAGCATGGATGGGTCTTGATCTAGATTAAACACAATCGCACGATCGTTATATTCTGGATGATAAGCCAGTGCAACTGCCAAACGGGTGCAAGATAGCCTAGCAGGGTACATGCCAGAGGTATGTAGCATCGGCTCAAATAGTTGAATCTTACCCTCAACAGTTTTCTTTTCGCGCAAACTAAACGCATAATCAAACAATTGCGGCTGTGTTTCTTTAATAATTTTAGCGATTGCAATCGTAGCTCGCACATCAGCCAGTGCATCGTGTGCATTGGCATGTTCAATGCCATTGGCTAATGAGAGTTGGTCTAGTTTAAAAACAGGCTTGCCTTCCTCGTTGTGCACCCACTTCAGGCTACTATCTTTTTTAAGTGCATAACACAAGCGCACCACATCCAAAATATCCCAGCGCGTGTTGCCATTTTTCCAATGCCAAGCGTATGGGTCTAGGAAATTACGATAGAGTGTGTATCTAGTGAATTCATCATCAAAACGAATTGAGTTATAGCCAACAATACAAGTATTTGGTACAGAAAACTCAGCGTTTATTTTTTGAATAAATTCATGTTCAACCATGCCTTTTTGTTCACACAGTTGCGGACTGATTCCAGTGACAGCACACGCTTCAGGCGCAGGCAGCGAGTCATGCGTTGGCTTACAATAAAACATGTGTTCATCTAGTATGTTGAGGTTTTCATCCGTACGAATGCCGGCAAATTGTGAAATTCGATCAGTCTTTGGGCTAATGCCAAAGGTCTCGTAGTCGTACCAATAGAATGTTTTCA
>JAERTA010000085.1 GCA_016845205.1 Gammaproteobacteria bacterium | reverse complement strand
AGTGTTTAATTGAGCCATTTTTTGTTGTATTTTGCTAATCTTTTGTTGTGTTTTTAAAAGAAGATAGTAAAGTTAAGAATGCCAAAAGATAAATGGTAATAAAGCTAAGGTTGATTGGCGTAGATAGCCAGCCCTCGATTGGATAGTGTTGCTCTAATAGAGCGGGTAGCCAGATGCTAGAAAGTAAAACGATAGACGCTGTTAGGATTTTCATAATAACTTTGGTGTGATTGAAAGTTATTATTATCCAAATAGCGGTTTGAACTAGATGAAGTTTGTGTGTAGATTTAATGAAATAATGTTTATTGAGGCCACTATTTACCCAAAAAATAGATATTGCCTTGATCTGTTGAAAAATAAATATGCCCTTGTTTATCTACTAACAGTGAGCGCACTCTTTGTTTGAGGTGAGCTAATAGCCTCTCTTCAGAATCTACCCCTAGACCTTGATCCAAACTGATTTTATTAATATGTTTTCCTCGTAGCGCCCCTGTTAACAAACTGCCAGTCCATGGTTTAAATATGTCACCTTTGTAGATCACTAAATCACTTGGTGCTATAGAGGGTACATAATATTTAATGGGTTGCTCCATGCCAGCTTTATGGGTGCCTTCACCTACATCAAATGGACCCCAATATTCTTTACCGTATGAAATCACCGGCCAGCCATAATTAGCACCTTTTTTAATCAAGTTAATTTCATCACCACCTCGTGGACCATGCTCTATCGCCCATAGTCGCTGCTGATCCCAAGCTAATCCTTGTGGGTTTCTATGGCCATAACTCCATATTTCATCTAATGCTTTGTTTGTGCCAACAAATGGATTGTCTTTTGGAATCGACCCATCTAAATTTAACCTAAGTATTTTCCCTGCATGGTTGGAGAGATCTTGGGCATTTTCTCGCACACCACGATCACCAATTGAAAGATACAAATGCTGGTCGCTTATAGCGATTCGACTGCCATAGTGATGTACATTTTCATTGACGGAACTGGTAATTAATAAATCTTTCCAGTTAATAAGTTGATTGTTGTTAATTTGTGCACTTGCTAGTGTTGTGGCACTACCACCTTGTACAGGTTTTGAATAAGTGAAGTATAGTTGGTTGTCATTTACTGCAACATCCAATAATCCGCCCTGGCCTTCACTAAGCACAGTTGGGACACCATCTAAATATTCAACTGAGTTTGATTTTAGATTAACAACACCAGCTTCACCTGAGCGTTGAGTAAATATAATCTCATTATTAGAGATAAAATCCATGCCCCAAACAATACCAAGCCCAGAAACAATCTTCTTTAGCTGATAATCCGCTGCTTTAACAGGTAAGTTTACGAAAGATAACAATAAAAATCCAATCAGTAATTTTTTCATCTCAAATTCTTTTTTTAATTTTATTAGTATTAAGCCTACTTGTTTTTAAGCTAAAAAGCAATGGTTTTCATTATTTGGCTATACACATAACAACTCAGCCCAATGGGTGGTAAATCGGTTTGATTGAAACTCTGCCCTTGGCAGCCAACGATCATTGCCCAATTCGCTCGCATAACGTAATAAATTTCCATACGGGTGATCTGTCAACTGCTTGCTTTTTTGGCTAATGACAAACAAATCTTGCTGGCTCTTGTCTGGTGTCAAATTACCCAACATTACACCACCCTTGTAAAATCCATAGCCTGGTTCATAAATTTGCTTAAGTAGTTTGGCACACAAAGGAATTAGCAAACTTTCATCGCTAATAGGTGTACTCATACCTATGGTTTTTGATAAATTAATACATTCGGCGTCTTTTTTAAAAGGGTTGGTGTAAATAAACACACTCATGGAGGTTGCTGCTAAAGATTGTTGCTTAAGCTTATTAACGGCTTTTCTAGTTAGACTGGTTAATGCTTGGTTAATTTCATCAAAATCGCTTAAATCTAGCCCAAATGAACGAGAAGAGACGATTTGTCGCCTTGGTGGTGCAATTTCCTCAATTGCCAAACAAGAGTGCCCATACAGCTCACGGTAGATACGCTTTCCATTGACGCCTAATAAGGTTTCAATAATGCCAATATCAGCCTGATAAAAATCATATGCACTATGAATACCAACTTGATTGAGCTTCTGTGCAGATTTACGCCCTATGCCCCATACATCACCCACCTCAACAGAATCTAGCAACTTTTTAAAACGATCATCAGGCAGGGCATCAATATCAAACACTCCGTTAAATCTTGGGTAAATTTTAGCAATCCGATTGGCCAACTTGGCCAATACTTTAGTACTGCCCATACCCACGCAAACCGGAATGCCCGTCCAGGATTTGACTTGGTTTTTAAGCGCTTGCATGTGTGTGTTTAAATTGACCATTAAGCCTGATAAATCTAAGAAACTTTCATCAATTGAGTACACTTCTTGCACAGGAGAATATTGGCTAATAACCTTCATCACTCGTGATGACATGTCGCCATACAGTGGATAATTAGAAGACTTAACAACGACCGACTTATCAATCATCAAATCTTTTACTTGATAATATGGAACGCCCATCTTGATTCCGAGTGATTTGGCCTCATTCGAGCGTGCAATCACACAGCCATCGTTATTACTCAAAACCACAATAGGCTCGCGTTCTAATTTTGGATTAAACACACGCTCACATGAGGCGTAAAAATTGTTGCAATCTACCAGTGCAAATTTTTGTTGATTAAATTTAGGCATACTGATGGATCACTGAGGTGACTACACCCCAAATAATAAGCTCATTACCCTCACTAATCACGATATCATCAAACTCAGGGTTTTCTGCCTTTAGCGTAATTTTGCCTTTATATTTATGCAGGCGCTTAACGGTGAACTCGCCATCCACCACAGCAATCACAATCTTGCTGCTTTTGGCAGGCAGAGATTTGTCTACCACCAAAATATCCCCAGGGTGAATGCCTGCATTTAGCATTGATTCACCTTGTGCACGCACAAAAAAGGTAGCCTCTTGATGGTGAATCAAGTGCTTGTTTAAGTCAAGCCGATCTTCTAAGTGGTCGTCCGCAGGAGAAGGAAAACCCGCCTGCACACGTGAAGAAAAAATAGGGATGGATAAACTCGGTGCATTAGAATCTGACTCAAGCACTTCTACATCAGACTTAAGCTGAGATTTATAGACATTCAAGGTAGATTTAACTTGATCTACTAGGCTAACTGGTACACGCATTACCTTGGTATCTTCTTTAAATTTACCCGAGTTCTTTTTACGTCCAGCACCTATTCTAGCGCCGCCATGAGTTTGTGTTATTGTGTTCATTTGAATATTGTAACATTATTCAAATGATTTTATTCGGCGTTTATTTAATCTAAAATATTATGATGAAAAATAAAATATGGGTAGATGCAGATGCTTGCCCAGTAGCAATCAAAGAAATACTCTTTAAAGCAGCTGAGCGCACACAAATAACAACAACTTTGGTTGCTAATCATGCAATGCGCTTACCCTCTTCTCGATATTTAAACTTTATTCAAGTGCTTGCAGGGTTTGATGTGGCTGATAACGAAATTGTTAAACGAATGCATACGGGAGATTTGGTCATCACGAGTGATATACCATTAGCTGATGAGGTTATCACCCAAGGTGGATTAGCCCTTAGCCCAAGAGGCGAAATATTTAATGCAAATAACATTAAATCAAAACTCAGTATGCGTGATTTTATGGATGTAATACGCTCAAGTGGAGTGCAAACAGGCGGACCCTCAGCCTTAAGTCAGGCAGATAAACAATCTTTTGCCAGTCAGTTAGATCAATGGCTAAATAAACAGCTCAACTCGTAAAAACTAGCTATCTGCCAAATATATTTCTCATATAGTTGCTAGGCGAGGTAAACGAATTAACACCGCGATTCATATCAAAACGCATACGCTCCATATTTGGCCCCATGGTAGAAACTGATGGAGCCATTTGATCTACCGAAGCCCTAAGTCCGTCTAAATCTTCTGACATGAGCTGATACATGTCATACATGTGCTGATCCACCTCTATAAATTCTTGCTTCATGACGGAAATATCAGCTGATATACTAGAAATATCTTTATTCATCGAGTCGATATTCTGATTCATTTGATCTATATTACTGCCCATATTGACCATACTGCGATTCATCACCCGTATGTCTTGACTCATTGTCTTCATATCAACCGACATTGTGGCCATATTATTATGCATTGAACGCATTGACAACATCATGTCGTACATCACAAAAAGCATTACCGCTGCACCCATCCAGGATCCGCCAACGATAAAAATTAACCCCCAATTTGTTTTCTTTGTTTCATTCATAAGTAGTAATGTTACTTAATATAAATTACTTATTGAAGCCAATATTTACCCGAAGAGTAGATTTTTCCACTTGGATGATCACGATGACCAAACGGATGCTGTGGTGCAACAACAAATTTTTGCAGCATTTCGTCCTCAGCATATAAAGAAAACCCATTGTTATCAAGCGCTTGTTTGGCTTGATCGCTAGAGAAAAAAGTCATTTTGTCAAAGATGCAACTGTCATCCATGAAAAAGATAACTTCGCATCGGTTATTAGCACTGGTGATAACCACCCAGTGACGCTCGCCCATGCCAATAACCTTACACCAATAGCCTTCAATAGAAATTGGCGAGCTTGAAAAAGGCTGTTTTGGTGGCGTAATATCGTCAGTAGTAGCAACTTTCTCTCGCATATCGTAGTCTTTATAATCATTTTCTACCAGATGATTGACTGCCTCTGATGAGGTGTTGAGTTGGATGGTTTTGTAAACGCCAAACACATTGTCTAACAAACTAACACTGCATGGGTTGTTAGTATTGTCAGCATGTTCTATAAAAGCCCAAGCAATGTTAATGTTGGGTAACGAGGCTTTTTTGTAAAAAAACTGCTTTTGTTTTAAATCTAATTGATCACTCATACTTATATACGTTTGTTAACAACAACATAAAGAAACTAATATAAGAAAAATATTATAGTCAAATTCAAATTAATGAAAAATTATCCTAGTGATAAATAGTAAGTCTTTAGTAGCCGTAGTTAACGCCAAGTAGGTTTCATGTACATACCTGGTGTGGCTTCTTCTGCCATGATCTTACCGGGCTCCATCATCGTGCGAATACCTTGATCCATGCCTGGCATCATAAACGATGATGACTGTGGCTGACGATATTGCTGTTGTGGTTGACCCATGCTAACAAAAGGCATTGAACCCATATTACCCATGTTGCCAAAAGGCATAGATGATTGTGGCGCTTGCTGATAGCCTCTGCCATAGTTGTTACCTCTATTGTAGCCTCTGTTGTATGGATTGTATCTTGGCTGATTGTAGCTTTGCCCGCCCCATGGTGTGGAACCACCAAAAGACTGCATTGGCTGAGAGAAGCTCTGAGTGCCAAATGGCATCATGCCTGTTGAATTGCCCCAATTGGCTTGTGCGGTGGTACTGATAGCCAATGTTAAGCCGATGCATAATTTTATTGCTGTGTTTTTCATGTTGTATTCTCCCAAGGATTTAAAAAAAAGTATTGAGTTGAACTATACCCTTGGTTTTTTAGGTTTTGTGATTATTTGGGTTTATTTGTTTACCAAGGCAGCGGTGACCACGTAACGAAGTGGTCCGCCTGCAATGGGTGAATTAAACGGATAACAAGTAACAAGTTTGAGCTGCGATTGATTGTCATTAATGGCAATATCTTGCTGATCAGCATTGATAATTTTGATGTTGCTTACTTCGTAAGTGTAGTCGTTGTTATCAAGTATGGAGTCAATCTTAAACTCATCACCAATATTGACATCTTGTAAAAAGCTAAAGTGCGTATCACGATGCCCAGAGATTAACGTGGTGCCATCACGCCCAGGATAGTTAGTACCTGTGTTATGCCCTGGGCCAAAGGCCAGTACATTGCCGGTATCACCTGAGAGTACAATTAAGTCTTGATTATGCTTGGCGGATGACAGCTGCATAACAGGGTGTGAATCCATCCAGTTCCAAGGTTTGACTTGATAGCCTGTGTTGTTAGACACACGCCAAGCTGATTGGATTAAATACTGAGCTAGCTCTGCCTTAATCGGTGTGTAAGCACCGTAGGCGAATGTCGTAATGCCAATGATGCCAAATAGTAATGATTTGTTCATGAGGTTTGGCGCTTGCGGGTAAAGAAAGCAAACAACATAGCGATCAAACCTAATAGCATCCACAGGGTTGCGTTAGTGGCTGTTTTAGCGGCTTTCACCTTTTTGGCAACAGACTTAGTGACTAAAATCTTATTGCTTGATTTTGATGGGCTGATATCCACCGCAACCAATGAAGTGAATTTAGAGATAAGGTGATGATCAAGTGCAATATTGGTGATGTCGGCTTGGATTTTGTCGCGGTCAATACGTCGATATTGTGATTGGTATTCACCCATCATTTGATCAATCTTGCGCCTTGCCCAAAGTACGTCAATGCCATTGGTGTTGTTACTAGCGCCAATCTCAACTTCTTTGGTAAACACGCCATTGGCTGTATTGCCACTGATGGTGAGCTTGTTTGGTATGGCGTTTAGCTTGTAAACGGCGGTGATGGTTTCTCCTTTGTAAAGATCCGTAATATAGCCTAGCGCTTGTTCGGCGTTGATGTCTATCGGAAAGTTGATGTTGATGTCAGTCATGGCTGGAGATTCTAGCTTTTGGAATAGCTCGCCCATTTTGGCTTCAACCTCATCAATATCAGCAATATAGGTAAAGGTACCTTTGCCGTACTCGGCCATTTTTCTCATCAAGTAGTCGTTTGGTGCTGAGCCAATGCCAATGGTAAAGAAACGGTCGTCATCGATGTTTTGCTGAACGGTGCGGAACAGTTCTTGCTCATTGCCAACTTGACCATCGGTTAAAAAGACAACTTGACGTAGGTATTTGTGTGAGTCTTCATCGCGTGATGATAAGGCAAACTTAATGGCCTCTAATGGCTCGGTGCCGCCCTGCGCTGCCAAGTATTTACTAAAGCGAATGCCGTGGCGTTTGTTCATGTCAATGGCGGGGATAGCGGTGTCAAAAAATACTTCAAACTCATCGTCAAAATCAATGATGTTGAATCGGTCTGTGGGCTTGAGTCGGTTAATGGCTTGCACCAAGGCTTTGGTGGCTTGATCCATGGATGAGCCCATCATAGACCCTGAAGAATCAATAATAAAAATGACTTCTCTTGGGGTGTTGGTTTGTTTAAACACTTCATCAGCCGGCGGTGTTGCCATGAGCATTAAGTAGTGATCATCACCCTTTTGTTGGGTAAATAAAGCAAACTCTGGGGTTAGGGATTTGTGCGCTTGCCAAGTGAGCTCAAAGTCACGATCTGCTTGGGTGTTTTTAAGGCTGATGTGTTTGGTGAGTGGGTCGGTATCTATGATGTCAATATCATGATAAGGTGAATCAATCGTTTGGGTGTTAAAGCCGGCTTTTAGGTTAATGCTAATATCAACCGGACGATGGGCATTTATATCAGCTGGTGGGGTGATTTTGCTGGCGTCTTTTACGCGGTGGGTGTTGGTATTACCCAGTGTGTGTTTTTGTGTACTGATCTTTTTACCTGGGATGTAGCGCTCACCGACAACCATGGGAAAGCGGATTGAAAATTTGTTGTTATCGATGTGTACAGCTTGTTGGTATTCAATGGCAATGGTGATGGTTTCTCCTGGGCCGATATTAGCAACTTGAGTGGTAAATATGTTTGGGCGCTGCTGCTCAATTAAAGTGGTTTTTTTGCCTGCTTTTTTGGCTTGGTTGTAAATCTTCTTGGCTTGTTTTCGTTCTTTGATTTGCCCTTGAATAATACGCTCGCCAATGATCATATCTAGGTGATCAACCGCTGAGTCTGCAGGTAATGGAAACACATACACACCCTCTACCCAATCGTTAGATGGGTTGGTAAAGGTTTGAGAAAGCTTAACTCGATTAATGGTGCCGGTGATGTCCATTTGTACTTTGGTGTCAAGGGCGATTTGAGTTAGGGTGGATTTGTCACCCAAAGTGTAGATGATGGCGCCTGATTTAACCTCGTTGACAGGGTTGGTAGTGGATGTTTGTACTTGGATTGGTTTTTGTACAAAAGAGATATCAGCACGAATGAAGTTTGAATAAAACAACATTAATACTGTAATCAGGGCGGCAATGATGCCAAGGGGTTTGGTGTATTGCATGGTGGCTTCCATTTTGGTTGAAAGCCGTTATTATCTAAAATGAAGATGAAGCACCTATGTGATTTGTGTGTTTTATTAATGAAGCAATAAAAAAGGCTGTATAAACAGCCTTTTTTGGATTGCTCATAAAGCTTAACTGATTATTTCCATTCGGTGCAATTAATCACCTCATCAACATTACCAAACCTATCTGACTGTCGCTTAGTACTACATTGTCTTTCTTTTGGCTTAGCAGGCACTTCAATCACTTTATCAACATAAACAATTTTTTCTACTTCTTTGATTACTTCAACTTCCTTAATAACCTCAACAGGCACTTCTTTAATAATTGTTACGGGTTTTTCACAAATTCTATCTTTTAATTCTTCTACTTGTGAAACCGTCCATTTTTTAGTATCGCTAGGTAATTCAAAAATATAGATAATACCGTCCACAATCTTGCCAAAGCCTTTATCAAGTGTAGCGCCAACTTCTTGAAGATTTTTAAAGCCTTCTGTGTTGTTGTTTGCCAAAGCTGTCGATGTGGTTAATGCCAATGCAATGGCAATTATGTGTTTTTTCATGTGTTTTACTCCTGTTAACTGAAGGGGGTTATTATAAATATCAAGGTGAACTATTAACAACTAATTATTAATTTATTCTAATATTCTTTTTTGCTGTTGATTTGGCGCTTAAATACCAAGCTCTGGCTTGTTTTAATTGCTGCTCGGTGATGTCCATATCCATTACTCTAAAGAGCTTTAGGGTTTTATTTGATTTAGTTTTGATAGGTTTCATATTTTCTTGCAGTCACGACATAGCGCAACGTATTGTCTTTAGTGAAGCCGTCGAACGGCCAAGGAGTAACAAGCTTAAGTTCGTCAGTGTCAGTGATGTCTATTTTGGTTTTGTCTAGATCAATGATACTAACATCAAGTACGCAGTATTGATACTCTGTGCCCATTTGATCATTAAGAATGATTTGATCATTCAGGTTAATATTTTGTAAAAAAATAAAGTGGTGATAAGCATGAATGACAACAGTGCCGCAATCGCCTGGCAAATAACTGGCAGGCGATCTTCCTGGGCCGAAGAGCAAGGCATCGTCACCATCGCCTTCAAGTACGACAAACTCTTGATTATGCTGTGGTGCAGTGAGTTTAAATACTGGAAATACATTTGAGCTTGACCAGTGTTTTTGTTGCATTTCTTCTCTCATATTGTGTTCCTATAATAAAGTGACCTTGATCAATGACAACAAGGAATGGCATTGATCTCGGCCGGTACCCCAACTATCTAAAGGGAGGAGGATTTGATAGTTGTTGAGGTTCGCTAAATCGTATAAATATTGTTTCTATTGTTGTTAGCCTTACTAATAAAGTAGCCCCCTGCTAAACCTGTAAGCAACATTAAAGTAGAAACAATGGTTAAAAAATCAGTGCTGTGTGCAGCAGAATTTTGGCTTTTTAAAAGCCCTACCTGAGCTATCAAATCGGTGTTGGCTTGATCAAGATTACTCATCTTGTTGCGCAGTTTTCCTAGCGCTAGCACTTGTGTGTCATATTTAGTAGACTCTGCTTGTAATGCACTAAAAGATTGGCGCTGCTGATCAAGCTCTTGTTTTAACTCAACAATGGTTTGATATTGGGCTTGGTTGTTTTGTTTAAGCTTGGTAATTTGCTTTTCTTGCAGTTTTAACTTGCCGTTAGATGCCCTATCGGGCTTAGTGTTGGTCAGGTATCTGCTAATGATCCAACCTTGGGTGTCTTTGTAATTAACCTGACTCCATCCATTGGTTTGTTTTTTAATTAAAGTCACTGGTGTATCAATACTCAAATTAGCAATAATATTGCCTTTAGTAATCGAAGCATCTGCGCGCATCGGTATTTTGACTTCACCACCAATATACTGGGTCGTATTGGCCATAACACCACTTGAGAACATAACTATAAGGAGAAGTTTGCGCATAAGATTTTTTCCGATTTACTAAAAACAATGAGCACAGTTTAGGGTCTAATAATAAATGTCAAATGTTTTATAAATGAAGATTTGATGAAGATTAAATGAAGAGACTTTTATGACATGTATTTATAAATTACAATACGCACATCTGAGAGAAAAAATACACAAGCTATTATGATAAATATTCTAATCGTTGAGGACGATATTACTATTGCAGAAGCACTAGTATTTGCACTAGAAAATAGTGGATTTAAATGCAAATGGTTTACTACTGGAGGTGAGGCTTTAAATCATTTTGAACACAACGATGTAGATTTGGTGTTGCTTGACATTGGTTTGCCAGATATTGACGGTTTTGACGTGCTTAGAATTATTCGTAAGCAATCAAATACGCCCGTTATTATATTAACTGCTCGTAGCGAATCAGAAGACCAGGTGCTAGCGCTTGAAGGGCATGAGGCAGATGACTATATTGTGAAAGAAAGTGGGTCTGACAGCCCAAGAATTATTATTGCCAAGATAAAGGCCTTACTAAGAAGATCAAAGCCTGAGGTTAAAAAAAATAATTCAGTATTTAGCTTTAATGAAGCACTACAACAATTATCTTTTAGGGGTGAGGTGCTAACATTAACGCCTGCTGAATGCAAAATATTGACGCATCTTGTTAAAAACCCTAATCGAATTTTTACCCGTCAAGTGTTATTAAGTGTTATTCATGATGGCCCAATTGGCTCTGATATTACTACTATTAATACTCACATTAAATCTATTCGAAAAGCACTGGCTAAAATTGAGAAAGGCAGTAAATATATTACAACTCACAGAGGCTTGGGATACAGCTTAGTTTTATGAATTTATTTAGACCTACCCTTGGCGTCAAGGTATTTATTTCTTATCTGGTAATTAGTAGTGGTATTGCCTGGTATTTGACTGATACTGCACCAGATAAGCTTAGCAAAGGCATTGACAAAGCTGCTGAAGAAGTGATGATTGATACGGCTAATTTGTTGGCACAAATACTGACTTTTGATATTGTCAATGATCAAATCAATATTGAAAAATTTGACCGAATTACTTCTACTTATCTAAACCGACAATTTGATGCAAAAATCTATGATTTTGCTAAACATAAAGCCTCACTACAAATTTATATTACTGATTTAAAAGGTCAGGTTATTTACGATTCTACTGGACGTTACGTAGGTGAAGACTTTTCTAGAGATAACGATGTGTATCTAACACTTAAAGGCAAATATGGCTCTCGATCTAGTGCTTATGATCGAGACAACAAGAACCCTACTTCTGATGAAAAAGCCTTTTATGTGGCGGCACCAATCTACCATAAAGGCGCTAGATTTGGCTCATTAACGGTGGTTAAACAAGCCTCTAAACTTAGGGCTTTTTCTGTTACTCAAGAAGAGCAGCTCAAATATTATGCAAGCGTTATCTTTTTAATATCTTTGTTATTTGGTGCTGGCATTAGTTTGATGGTGTCTCGATCAACTAACAAGCTTATTAAATACACCACCAGCTTATCCAAGGGTGAGAATGTAGCCTCACCAAATATACGCCAAGTAGAGTTTGCCGATTTATCAAAGGCCATCGAAAAGTTACGAGCCGAGCTGGAAGACAAAGAATACATTGAAGAGTTTATTTCAATCATGGCACATGAGATTAGATCGCCTATTACGGGTATTCGTTTAACAGCAGAAACCTTGTTGTTACCAATGGATGATGAGCAAAGAACACATTTTATTAAAAATATCTTAGATGCGAACAGTCGAATGGATTTATTGGTGAGTCGAATTTTGGATTTGTCAAAATTAGAACGTAGAGATACGCTTGATAATGTTGAAAAAACCAGTGTTAAGCGTTTGATAAAAAACGTGCTAAGTTCACCAACACGAAAAGGTTTAATTAAATCAAAAAGTATTGAGCTAAAGTACGATATTGAGAGTGATGTTGAAATAGAAGTAGAGGCTATTCTAGCCGAGCAAGCGATTAGTAATATTATTGATAATGCTATTTCATTTACGCCAAATGGAAGCTCTATTCAAATTAAAGTGCGTGAATCTAATCGCAATGTTCAAATCAAAGTATTAGACGAAGGAGAAGGTATTCCTGACTATGCTAAAGGACGCCTTTTTACGCGCTTTTATAGTGTAGCTCGCCCAGATACTGGAAAACGTGGCAATGGCCTAGGGTTGCGCTTTGTGAAAAAAATCATGCATCTTCACGGAGGGTCTGTTGCGCTTAAGAATCGTTTTATGAAAAAAGATGGTGCTGAAGCCACACTAAAATTCCCAATTAAATCGTAAAGATTTAATGGCTGTTTTTTTAGCTTACAACAAACTTACAAAAATAAATACTTACTAAGCTCTTTTAATGCCGTGGTTGTACATTCTAGCTGCACTTTTTAAGTGACGAGTGCTTAGCTTTGACCAAGGTTGAACTTCGCTCTGATAGCCTTTGTGCCAAGGTTGTACGGTTTGTGTATTGATTTTTGCCTGCGTGTGCACAGATTGCGCATAATCTTTAGCCCAGGATTGTGCGGCCATTGAGGTGCCAGCTGTTGACATGGTGGCTGCAAGCGCCATGGTGATACTTTTGAACTTCATAGAGCCTCCTATTTTTTGATTGATTCAGTTTAACTATACACCTAATCCAGCCTAAAGTAAAAAAACAACCAATCACATTTTGACCCAAGCCTTGCTTGGGTCTAAAAATATAACTTAGGTGACTCTTTTGGTGGTGGCTTTGTTGTCCCAATAGTTGGCTTTGTCTTTTAAGATCCAACGAACACCGCCTTTTGGGTCTTCGACATCGCCTTTGTAGCGAGGAATTAAATGTACGTGCAAATGCATAACACTCTGCCCTGCAGCGCCGCCATTATTTACACCGATGTTATAAGCATCAGGTGAGAATTCTTCATCGAGGATTTTTTTAGCCGCTTTTATCGCCTTGCCAATGGCCAGTAGCTCGTCATCATTGGCTTCAAAATACGTGGCAAAATGACGCTTTGGAATGATTAGCGTATGCCCAGGTGAGGCAGGATAAGTGTCAATAAATGCTTGTGTGTGCTCGCATTCGTAAATAACGCGTTCGTCTCTTAATTTACAAAAAATACAATTGTCACTCATGGCTAAATCCTGTTTAAAAATGATTAATTTGAGTGCGAAATTTTACCTTAAGGATAACACTAAGACAACACAGAACGGAGCAATGCTTGGGTGTAATCATTTTGAGGATTACTAAGAATATCTTGCGTATCGCCACTCTCTAAAGCTTTGCCCTGCTTCATTACAATGACATGATCGGCAAAATAATCGACAATAGAAATATCGTGAGTAATGATAATATAGCTCACGCCCTTCTCGCGCTGTAGGCGTAATAACAAATCGAGTATTTGTATTTTAACTGTGGCATCAAGGGCTGAGGTAGGCTCGTCACAAATGATGACTTCTGGATTAACACTAATGGCACGTGCAATTGACAAACGTTGCAGTTGACCACCGGATAACTCATGTGGGTAGCGATGCATAAGCTCAGGTTCTAACTCTACTTCTTGCAATAGCTCAGCAATATAATCAAGATTGGCCTGAGCTGGATTAAGCGCTTGTAGACCTTCAAGTAGAGTTTGAGAAATGCGCATACGCGGATTAAAGCTTGAGGCGACGTTTTGAAAGACGATTTGCACCATAGCGGCGTATGACTTACGATCGTAACTTTTGATCGCCTCATTGCCCATATCAACCTGGCCATCATGTAAATCTAACTGTCGCATAATGGCTTTAGCGAGTGTGGTTTTACCCGAGCCAGATTCACCTACGATAGCAAGATTTTGCCCTTGCTTTAGGGTGAAACTAATCTTGTCAACCGCTCTAACATAATCAGTAGTGCGTTGGAATAAGCCGGTTTTAATTGGGAAATAAACCTTAACATCATCACCCTTAATAAGCACATCGCCAAAGGTTTGATCACGACTGCCTTTTGGCAGGGAAACTAAAAGCTCTTTAGAATAGTCTTCTTTAGGATTTTGGAAAAATTGCGTTTTATCACGGTTTTCAATGATTTGTCCTTGGTGCATGACCGCCACCCTATCAGCCATGAGTTTGACCACGGATAAATCATGCGTAATGAGCAATATCGATAATTTCTGATTTTTTCTTAGATCTAGTAACAGCTCTAGCACTTGTTTTTGCGTTGTCACATCAAGTGCGGTGGTTGGCTCGTCAGCAATCAGTAGTTTGGCGCCACCGGCGAGTGCACAGGCGATCATCACCCGTTGTTTTTGGCCACCAGAGATTTGATGTGGATAACGCGTAACCATTTGGGTGTGGGTATCTAGATCAACTTGCTCAAAAAGGCTTAAAACACGCGATTTTCGCTGTTTTTTGCTTAAATTGGTATGCAAGACTAACACTTCGTCTACTTGCTCGCCAATGGTCATAATTGGATTGAGACTATTGGTTGGGTCTTGAAAAATAAAGGCGATTTCTGAGCCACGAAAATTTTGGATTTTTTTAAAATGACTTAAATCGGTGTCTTTGTAGGTGATTTTTCCACTCTTTTTAAGGTTTTTTGCGAGTAAATCGACCACACTTAGGGCAGTTAAGCTCTTTCCAGAGCCAGATTCACCCACTAAAGCGAAGATTTCACCGGCTTGTATATCAAAGCTAATATTTTTTACGATTTTTTGTGATTTGGTAAAAATTGATAGATTTTCAACACTCAATAACGGCTTAGGCATTGTCATCTCCTTTTGGATCAAATACTTGACGTACGCGATCAGCAAATAGATTAGCGCTAAGTACCAAAATAAACATAAAGATAAAGCTAGAAGCTAATGGCCACCAAACCACTGGATCGGTCGATAACTCTAAACGGGCAGCGTTGATCATATTGCCCCAGCTCATGGTGGTGGCATCAACACCGACACCGACATACGACAATACTGCTTCAATCAGTACCAAACCTGAAAAATCAAGCACGATGGAGATAAGTACCAAATGCATGACATTCGGCATGAGATGGTTAAATAAAATTTTGATATTACTAACGCCAAACACTTTAGCCGCTTGGACAAATTCTAGCTCTGAGAGTTTGAGTGTTTCTGCGCGGATAAGGCGACATAAGCCTGTCCATGAAGTAAGTGCGAGTATCACACAAAGTAGTAATAATTTAAGATCTGAGCGCTCTAAACTAGAGGCGTAATCAGAGGCATGCTCATCCATATAGACTTGCAAAATCAACACCAAAGCAGCAATGAGCAAGATCCCCGGAATGGCGTTAATGGTAGTATAAATGTATTGAATGACATCGTCAGTTTTGCCTTTGAAATAACCAGCCATTAAACCTAGAATAATCGCTGGTGGTAGTGCCAAAAGCGTGGTTAATAAACCAAATATCATACCGGTACGGATACTTTTAACCGCTTTGTAAAAAACATCAATACCAGCTTTATCGGTGCCTAAGATGTGATAATTTGGCATCATTAATGCCACCCAAGTGCAAAAGAACATTAAGGCAAAAATAGTAACAAAAGCGGATCGATTGTTTTTGGTGTTAATGGGAGTGAATTTTTCTAAAAATAAAATAAACACCAAGAAAATACCAACAGCATAAAACAGCGCATTGGCACTAATAGCTAAAATGTTTTTGGTGTTATCGCTGGCATTGGTGATTTCAGCTGGTGGCAGATTTAGGTGTACGCGTCCACGTAGGCCATTGTCTAGATACTCTTTTGAAAATTGCTCAAAATTCAGTGGTGTGGAATAGGTTTTTTCTTCGGCCTCTAGCGCAGGTAATAGCATCCTGTCCAACACACTATAAGTTGTGGTGTTGTTATCAAGCCTAAAGTGAATAGAGTCTGACAGACCAATTAGGATATAAAATGCAAAGACAATAAATGCTGATAATGCTAGAGGCTGGGCAAAGATTTTTTGCCATTTTTGTCGTAGTAATTCATTGGCGCGTATTTTTACCACGGCAAACATACTTAAGGCGAATAATACCCAGAGCAAAAAGTCAGTCCAAAGCCAGATAAACGTCATTTGAACTTCACCCTTGGATCAACCCAAGTGTAGGAAATATCTGTTAATAATAGGCCAACAATATAAAGGATTGAGCCTAAGAATACCATGGCGCGTACAATGGCAAAATCTTGTGAATTAATGGCATCAATGGTGTAGCTGCCCAAGCCTGGAATAGAGAAGAAACTCTCCATGATTAAACTGCCCATAAATAGCGATGGAATCACCACGACCACACCGGTTAGAATGGGAATCATGGCATTTTTTAGTACATGCTTAAACAGTACTTGTTGCTCGCTAAGGCCTTTAGCACGGGCGGTATTGACATACGGTTTGTTAATTTCTTCAAGAAAGATTGAACGATACCACCTGACCCCTGCACCAAGCCCAGCGACCACACCAATAAGCACTGGCAACATAACAAAACGCCAAGATTCAAAGCCAGCTTGATAACCTGAAACTGGAAACCAATGCCACATTCCAGCCACAATTTTTTGACCGATAATGATGTAGAAAAGCCCTGATATCGACATTAGTGCTACGGTAAAAATTAGGCTCATTCGCTCTAGCTTGGTGCCGAGTAGCATCACCATCCACATGGCAAATACAATATTGGTAATCAGCGCAATAATAAAAGATGGAATCGCCAATGCGAGTGACGGCCACATGCGCTGAGCAATGTCTTTATTAATGTTTCTACCTGAGTCTGAATGACCAAAATCTAGCTGAAATAAGGGGATAGATTTTTGATAAAAAATAGTGTCTGTGAGTACGGCTGAGCCGGATTGATCAGTGTTAACAAACAAAGGCTTGTTATAGCCTTTTTCTTCTTTCCAGGTGTGAATATCGGCCTGTGTAACGTGTTTGGCACCCAGCTGTATACGCGCCATGTCATCGGGCGTATTGACCATGAAAAACAACAGAAACGTAATCAGATTAACACCTAATAAAATAGGAATACTATAAAGAGCGCGTCTGAGTATGTAAGTCCACATTTTGATTATTTTATCAATAAAAAAGCCAGCATAAAGCTGGCTTTTTTTGATATTAGCTAACTAAGCTACTTAGCGTCTTTTGCGCCAGTATCTGCCGCTGCCGGAATAGCTCTGTTGTAACCGTAGTTACCCCATGGGCCATTTTTCCAAGAATTGTTATTCCAAGGGCCGTTATGATTGCCCCAAGGCGTAGAACCCCAATTAGAATTATTCCAAGGACCGTTGTTACCATTCCATGGGCCGTTGTTAAAACCTCTATTACCCCATGGGCCATTGTTATTCCAACCGTTGTTACCCCAAGGACCATCATTACTATCAAACTCATCCATAAAGTCATCCATCTCTTCGCTAAACCAATCTGGTGTAAACATTGAGTATGGATTGTTAGCAATGATGCCGTTATTGTTATTAGAGCCGCCCCATGGACCATTACCCCAGCCGTTGTTGCCCCAAGGGCCATTGTTACCGCCCCAGCCTGCACTTGCGTTTAATGCTAGCGTTAATAGTGAAACTGTAATAATTTTTTTCATACCAATCTCCTTAAATAATTTAAAAAATGAAAGTTTATTATAAACCAATTATTTTGATCAGACGAAAAAAAACCAGCAACAAGTGCTGGTTTTTCTAACAAAATAAATTAAATTATTTTGCTGCAGCTTCTGGAGCAGCTGGTGCCGCTGGGGCAGTTCTGTTCCATGGTGCGTTGTTGTAGTTCCAAGGGCCATTGTTGTATGGATTGTAACCATAACCGTTGTTCCAACCGTTATTGTTGTTATTGAACTCATCGTCAAACTCGTCAACCATGTTGCTCATTTCTTCCATGTACCAACGTGGATCCCAGTAGTCATACGGATTGTATGCAAAAATACCGTTGTCATTTTGGTAACCATAGTTGTTGTTGTAACCGTTGTTCCAAGGTGCGTTGTTGTTATTCCAAAAAGCATTAGCACCTAGTGCTGCTGCCATTGCAAAAATTGCGATTATCTTTTTCATTGTCCTACTCTCCATTAAAAATTAAATAAAAGGAAGTTATATTATAACACAATAATATTAGAAGTCAATACTATTGTTTCAAATTGGTCGACAACTAAAACCCACTTGGGTATGGGCTAGGTAGCTCGTTAAACTGGTAGTTGCTTGGATAAGGGCTTGGTAAATTGTCTGGATTAGAGAATGACTGTGCTGCAGGCGTCATAAACATGGGTGTTGGATGCGGCATACGGTTACTCTCTGCTTGGTAAGCCTGATCCGGTGTTGGCATTTGGCTCATATCAAAGTGGGTGGCGTTAATGTTATAGGGACGGTTGTTATATGGATAACCATAACCTTGATAACGCTTATTGCCAAAGCTGTTATTGTTAGTGGCTTTTTCCATCCAGAACATTGGTGTCCAAATTGGCCAATCGTTATCATCGTAACCTGAGCCATAATTGTTAAAGTCTAAAAACGCATTGGCATTAAAACTGGCTAAAAACAGAGACGCTACAAACAATTTTTTCATCAAAACCCCCTATTAAATTAGACTCAATTATAATACCAAACATGTCGACAAAACAGTTATTACAATCACTTCTTTCTAAGCGAATTTTAGTACTCGATGGTGCCATGGGCACTATGATCCAAAAGCACAAACTTAGCGAACAAGATTATCGCGCTGAGCGTTTTAAAGATTGGCATATTTTAGTACAAGGCAATAACGACCTTTTGTCACTCACTCAACCACAAATTATTCAAGATATTCACAAATCCTATCTTGAGGTGGGTGCTGATATTGTTGAAACCAATACCTTTAATGCCACGCGCACTTCTATGTCTGATTACGAGATGGAAGACTTAGCTTATGAAATAAACGTAGAAAGTGCGCGCTTAGCACGAGAAATTTGTGATGTCTTTTCTACCGAAGACAAGCCTCGCTTTGTTGCCGGTGTGATTGGCCCGACTTCACGCACCTGTTCGCTCTCACCTGATGTAAACGATCCGGGCTTTAGAAACGTTACCTTTGATGAGCTGGTTGGCGTGTATATGGAATCCACCCGTGGTTTGATTGAAGGCGGTGCTGACATTATTCTAATTGAAACCATCTTTGATACACTCAATGCCAAAGCAGCTATTTTTGCTGTTCAGCAAGTATTTGAAGAAGACAGTGTTGAATTGCCAATTATGATTTCTGGCACGATTACTGATGCCTCAGGTCGCACCCTATCTGGGCAAATGACTGAAGCTTTTTATAATTCACTGCGCCATGCTAAACCTATTTCTATTGGTCTTAACTGTGCCTTAGGCCCTGACTTATTACGCCAATACGTGGCTGAAATGTCACGAGTAGCCGATACCTATGTGTCGGCTCATCCGAATGCTGGCTTGCCAAATGAATTTGGCGAGTATGATTTAGGCGCCATCACCATGAGTGAGCAAGTGGGTGAGTGGGCAGAGTCGGGTTTGGTAAATATTTTGGGTGGCTGTTGTGGCTCTACACCAGAGCATATTAAAGCGATTGCTGATGCTGTTGATGGTTTAGCACCAAGACAGATTCCAGATATTGCACCAGAGTGTCGTCTGTCGGGCTTAGAAGCCTTTAACATTGGCGATAAATCCTTGTTTGTCAATGTGGGTGAGCGCGCCAATGTGACTGGCTCTGCTAAATTTAAACGTTTAATTCTTAACGAAGAGTTTGAAGAAGCGCTAGATATTTGCCGTGCACAAGTAGAAGACGGCGCCCAAGTAGTCGACATTAACATGGACGAAGGCATGTTGGACGGTAAGGCGGCGATGGTTCGCTTTATGAATCTAATCGCTTCAGAGCCTGATATATCCAAAGTGCCACTAATGGTGGACTCTTCTAAATGGGAGATTATTGAAGCTGGCCTTAAATGTACGCAGGGCAAAGCAATTGTTAACTCCATCTCTCTTAAAGAGGGCAAAGAAAACTTTGTTAAATATGCCAATTTGTGCAAGCGCTACGGTGCAGCCATTATTGTGATGGCGTTTGATGAAGTTGGTCAGGCTGATACGCAAGCGCGTAAAGTTGAAATTTGTACAGAGGCTTATAACATTCTGGTTAATGAGGTTGGTTTCCCACCAGAGGATATTATCTTCGATCCAAATATTTTTGCTGTGGCTACTGGTATTGAAGAACATAATAACTACGGTGTAGACTTTATTGAAGCCACACGTGAGATTACCCAAAATCTGCCTTACTCCAAAGTATCTGGCGGTGTGTCAAACGTATCGTTCTCATTTAGAGGTAATAACCCTGTGCGTGAAGCCATTCACTCGGTATTTTTATATCATGCGGTAAAAGCCGGCATGACCATGGGTATTGTTAATGCTGGTCAGCTGGTGGTTTACGATGACATTGACCCTGAGCTTAAAAAAGCTGTGGAAGATGTAGTGCTTAACACAGATGAAGATGCAGGCGAACGACTGGTAGATATTGCTGGAAAATTTTCAGGCAGTGGTGAGCAAAAAGAAAACCCGAAAGATTTAGAATGGCGTACGTGGTCTGTAGAAAAGCGCCTAGAGTATTCTTTAGTTAAGGGTATCACTAAATTTATTGACGAAGACACACAAGAGGCACTAGACAAACTTGGGCGCCCTATTCTGGTAATTGAAGGCCCACTAATGGATGGCATGAACGTGGTGGGTGATCTGTTTGGCGCTGGTAAGATGTTCTTACCACAGGTAGTGAAATCAGCCCGAGTGATGAAAAAATCGGTGGCTTATTTAGATCCATTCTTAGAAGCTGAAAAGCAAGATTGTGTCTCTACTTCGCAAGGCAAGATCTTAATGGCGACGGTTAAGGGTGATGTACACGATATTGGTAAAAATATTGTTGGCGTGGTATTGTCTTGTAATAATTACGAAATTATTGATCTGGGTGTCATGGTGCCAACTGAAACCATTTTAGAAACCGCTAAAAAAGAAAATGTGGATATTATTGGTTTGTCTGGCTTGATTACGCCATCGCTTGATGAGATGGTATTTGTGGCCCGCGAGATGACACGCCAAGGGTTTGAACTGCCGCTTATGATTGGTGGCGCTACCACCTCTAAAGCACACACAGCGGTAAAGATTGAGCCAGAATACGACAAAGGTGTATTTTACGTACAAGACGCCTCTAAATCGGTTGGTGTGGCTTCTAGCCTATTGTCAAGTGAGCTCAAACCAAAACTCTTGAAAGATACTAAAGCTGACTATGAAAAAGTACGTCAACGCCGTGCTAACAAAGGAAAAAGCAAATTACTGTCTTTAGATAAAGCCAGAGCCAACAAGCCAAAACTAAGTTTTGACGCCATCACCACACCCAATCAGCTTGGCGTACAGGTGTATAAAGATTACGACTTGGCCGAAATATTTGAATTTATTGACTGGGTGCCATTTTTCCGCACTTGGGAGCTTGCGGGCAAATTCCCGGATATCTTAACCGATGAAGTGGTGGGTGAATCAGCCTCAGCATTATTTAAAGATGCAAAAGCAATGTTCAAAAAAGTGATTGATGAAAAATTATTACAAGCCAATGCGGTTGTGGGCATCTTTCCGGCCAATAGCGTGAATGAAGATATTGAGCTTTATGATGAAAATGGTAATTCATTAATGGTGCTTAACCAGCTTCGCCAACAGTTAGACAAGAAAGGCAATACACCAAACTTTTGTTTGAGTGATTTTATCGCGCCAAAAGACAGTGGCATTCAAGACTATATGGGTGCATTCGCCGTTACTGCTGGTATTAATATTGATCCATTGGTTGAGGCCTATGAAGCTGATCATGATGATTACAACTCTATTATGATTAAAGCGGTGGCTGACCGATTGGCTGAGGCCTTTGCTGAAATGATGCATTATAAATTCCGTACCGAGATTTGGGGTTATAGTGATGAAGCCTTTAATAACGATGAATTTATTGAAGAAAAATACCGTGGTATTCGCCCTGCCCCTGGCTACCCTGCCTGCCCTGAGCATAGCGAAAAAGACAAACTGTGGGAATTACTCGATGTGGAGAAAAATACGGGTATGACGCTAACTAGCTCGTATGCGATGTTGCCAACAGCCAGTGTGAGTGGCTGGTATTTTGCGCATCCTGAATCGCGTTATTTTGGCGTTGCTAAAATCAACCAAGAGCAAGTAGAAGATTACGCTAGCAGAAAAGGTATTTCGGTGGATCAAGCAGAAAGACTGCTTTCACCTAATTTGGAATAATTTGTTTCCAAGTGAGGCAAAGCCTTTCTCATCTTTATTAGGCTTAACACGCACACAATTGTCTAGAATTTATTAGGCTTCTTTCATATCTTGGGCACAAGGCATTGCCTCTGGCATCGTAAAATTCAACCAAGAGCAAGTAGAAGATTACGCCAGCAGAAAAGGCATTTCGGTAGACCAAGCAGAAAGATTGCTTTCGCCTAATTTAGAATAGAATTATTTTTCTAACTCTATTGAATGGATACATTCAATTAAGCGTTTTACTTGTCGCTCACAACAGCCATTGCCGCCCGTTGCAAAGGTTAACTCTCTAACCTCATCAATGGTTTCAGCGCCATTGGCGATAGCGTTAATAACAACTTTTTTTGGCACTTCATTACAGACACACAGATTTTTTTCAATGTTTCTAGTGAGAATTTCTGGTAATTTATCTAATGGATTACTAACAACTTTTTGCTTCATATCGCTAAAAAGTCATTATTGATTGGCAGCACCTACCTCAATACTACGCAGGGATTTAGCCAACTGATCTAATGAGCTATTGATTAGTTTAAAAGCACCTTCGGCACCATAGAGCTTAGCAATTTCAAGCGCTTCGTTAATCACCACTTTATAAGGCACCTCAATACTATTTTGAAGTTCGTACGCGCCTAGGTAAAGTACTGCATGCTCAACTGATCCAAGCTCATCAGTCTCTCTAGAAATAGTCGGTGCGATGAGTTCGTCCAATGCGGTTCTGTTTTTTAAAATACTAATAAACAAATTAGAGAAGAAGGCTTTAGAAATTTTGCCTTCTTTTTGGTTTAGGAATTGCTGCTCGATCTGTAATACTTCACCACCCGATACTAGGTATTGATACACTGCTTGAACCACACGCTCGCGTGAGCGTTGTTTTGGGGTTTTGAAAGCCATACTCTAAAACGCTTGGCTATCGGCCTGCTTTATTAAATAAAGCATTTCAATCATCGCCATGGTGGCTTCTTCGCCTTTGTTGCCCTTGTAACCGCCTGCACGACCAATGGTTTGATCCATATCAAGCGTTGTTAGCACACCAAATGTTGTTGGAATCTCATAATTGTAAGAGACTTCAGCTATGCCTTTTGAGCATTCATTGCAAACATAAACATCATGTGGAGTTTCGCCTTTAATAACTGCCCCTAATGTAACAATACCGTCGTATAGATTTTCATTGCCTGATTTTTGCCCAGCTAGACGCTTAGCCAACAATGGAATCTCAAACGCACCAGGCGCATAAAATACATTAACGTTGTTTTCATTGATGCCGTATTTAGCTAGAGTCTCGTGTGCAGCAGCTAACAATTTGTCGCCAATATCTTGATAAAAATAACCCACAATGATGGCTACTTTAGCATTGGCTAAAAAATCTTGATTGGCATCACGGTCAAATTTAAATTCCATTGTTTTCCTTATTTTTGAGTGTCAATATATTCGACCACTTCTAAGCCAAAACCTTTAAGGCCGTGTAGTTTTCTAGGACTGCCTAAGATTTTCATTTTCTTAACACCGAGATCAGACAAAATCTGCGCACCAACGCCGTAAGTCTTAATATCGTCTCCACCATTATCTCGAATACTAGGATCAATATTTTGTAAGATTGATTTATCAGTTTGTTTTCTTAATAATAAAAATACACCAAACTCTGATTTAGCAATGTGTTTTAGTGCTGAATCTACATTAAAACCTGCCGAGCTCTCTTGTAAAACATCTCTAAACGTATCTTCCATATGCACACGCACACAAGTGGTACTATCATTTGTAATATCACCTTTAACCAGTGCTAAATGCGTTTCGTTATGAATACTGTCTAAGAATGAAACCAATCTAAAAGTTGCATGCTCGGTTTTAAATTCACGCTCATTGATGCGTTCAATGGTTTTTTCATTTTCAACACGATAAGAAATAAGATCTTCGATCGTACCCCATTTGATGTTGTGTTTTTTGGCAAAAATTTCAAGGTCATCACGACGCGCCATGGTGCCATCTTCATTAAGAATCTCTACAATGACAGAAGCCGGCTCTAAGCCTGCAAGACGTGCTAGATCACAACCTGCTTCTGTATGGCCAGCGCGAATGAGTACACCGCCTGGTTGTGCCATTAAAGGGAAGATATGTCCCGGCTGCACAATATCAGATGGCTTAGCATCTGGGGCCACTGCATCTAATACTGTTTTAGCTCTGTCAGCTGCTGAAATACCGGTTGTCACCCCTTCTACCGCTTCGATAGAAACGGTAAAGTTAGTACCATTAACATCATTATTTTGAGCCACCATTAATGGTAAATTAAGTTGCTTACAACGATCTTGAGTGAGTGTTAAACAAATAAGACCACGACCATGTGTGGCCATGAAGTTAATATCTTCTTTGGTACAAGTGGCTGCAGGAATAATTAAATCGCCTTCATTCTCACGATCTTCATCGTCCATCAAGATGATCATTTTGCCTTGCTTGTAGTCTTCTAAGATTTCTTCAATCGTTGCTTTCATGATAATTTGTTGTTGTTTAATAATTGTTCAAGGTGTCTGGCAATTAGATCAACCTCAAGGTTGACTTGATCGCCTGTGTTTAACAACCCTAACGTCGTGACCGTTAATGTATGTGGCACAATATTAACATCGAATACATTGGCATCAATACTGTTAACCGTTAAGCTCACACCATTAATGGTGATTGAACCCTTTTTAGCGATATATTTTACCAAATTCTGCTGCGTGCTTATTTTAAAACGCGTTGATTCGCCTTCAGTAGTTTTGTCCACGACCTCACCCTGTCCATCTACATGGCCGCTAACGATGTGGCCATCAATGCCTTGATTAAGCCTTAGGGCTTTTTCAAGATTGACTTTATCACCTTGTGACAAATCAGCAAAAATAGAACAATCTAAGGTTTCTTGTGAAAGGTCCGCTTTGAAGCTATTATCAGTAACTTCAATAGCAGTTAGGCATACGCCATTCACCGCAATACTGTCGCCAATGGCAACATTAGAGAAGTCTAGCTCATCTGAAGTAAAACTAAATAGGGCGCCTTTATCATGTGCAATCTTAGTTTTAACTTGGCCAATGGCTTGAATAATGCCTGTAAACATAAAGAATATTAGCTATATTAAAGAGTGTTAATTTTACGCTAATTGTTATAGGGCGCCTCTAAAAACCCTGATAAAAGTTTGTAAGTGCTTTTAGAGATGCCTTATAGTAACTCTTTGTTTTCAAAGCAATAACAAAAACTTGCCCCCAATAGCACGATCATCCATGCCAAATAAACCCAGAGCATCACCAATAATAGTATCGACAAAGTACCATAAATTAGCTCATAAACTGGGAAGTATTGAATGTAGGCGAACATTGCATATTTAATAATTTCCAAGCCTATTGCAGCAATAACACCGGCCTTTAATGCATTGCTAAAACGCACACTTTCTAAAGGCACAGTGTAGTACAAAATTGCAAAACCCAAGCTGGACAAAATAAAGGGTGCTAAAAATGGCAAGTAGCCTGCCATTGGCAGCTGATTAAACAACTCTAATGCCATCACATAAGAACTAAAAAATAGCGATGCACCAACAAAAATCGGCCCCAAAAATAATACAAATAAATAAGAAATCAACCCTTGCATCCAATGACGATGATGGTGATCGTGCCAGGTTAGATTGATGCGTTTGTCTACTTCATAAAGTAGCAACATGACCGCAAAGAGTAAAAATACTGAAGTTAAGCCTTTTAATGCTTGTGCTTGGACGACAAACTGCTGAATATAGTCTTTAGCCGCATCGTAATTTTGAGGCAGTAATTGCGTGAATAGAAATTGCTCTAGGTATTGCTGAAGGTCAGCAAAGTAAGGAGACAGAGAAAAAACACTTAAACCTAGTGCTAATCCAGGCACGATAGCAAACAAGGTATCGAATGACAGTATTGCAGCGGAGTCAAAGCCTTGACGCTCAACAAACCTTTTCAATACTGCTGTAATCATTTTATCCTTGTGATTTTAAGTAGTCCTCATAGTTGCCAGAATAGTAATGCATGCCATCTTCTTTTAACTCTACCACTTTGGTAGATAATGATGAAACAAACTCTCTATCGTGACTTACAAAGATAAGTGTACCCTCATAATTATCAAGCGCAAGGTTAAGTGCCTCAATTGATTCCATATCTAAATGGTTAGTTGGTTCATCCATGACCAATACGTTTGGATTTTGCAGCATTAATTTACCAAAGAGCATTCTGCCTTTTTCACCACCTGAAAGCGACTTAATGCTTTTAGTGATGTCATTTTTACCAAATAGCATTTTGCCGAGTACTGCGCGCATTTCTTGTATGTCTTGATTTGGTTTTTTAAATTGTGCCATCCAATCTAACACGCTCATGTCTTGATCAAAATCATTACTATGATCTTGTGCATAATAGCCGATATTGACATTTTCACTCCATTTTATTTTGCCTTTATCTGCTTCAATCTCACCCACCAGTGTGCGTAACAATGTCGTTTTACCAATACCATTTTGACCAATGATCGCCACGCGCTCACCAACCTCAAAAATAAAATTAATATCCTTTAGAACCTGTAAATCATCGAAGCCTTTGCTTAAGCCCTCCACTTCGATTACATTTCTGTGTAGCTCTTTGTCCTGATTAAAAATAATGTAGGGGCTTACTCGTGATGAAGGACGCATATCGTCTAAAACAATTTTATCAAGCTGTTTTAAGCGTGAAGTTGCTTGCTTAGATTTTGAGGCATTAGCCGAGAAGCGCGAGACAAAATGCTTAAGCTCTTTAATTTTGGCTTCTTTTTTAGCATTGTCAGACTGCATTTTTTCTTGAATGGCCGTTGATGCAATCATAAAATCATCGTAATTACCTGGGAAGGTTTTCAATGCGCCATAATCAAGATCTGACATGTGTGTACACACGCCATTTAAAAAGTGTCTATCATGAGAAATGATAACCATTGTGGCTTTACGCTCTTTTAAAACCCCTTCTAACCAACGAATTGAATTGATATCCAGGTTGTTAGTTGGCTCATCTAATAATAAAATTTCAGGATCAGAAAAAAGCGCCTGTGCTAACAATACACGTAGTTTCCAACCCGGGGCGATCTCACTCATCAAGCCATAGTGTTGATCCTCAGGAATATCCAAACCTAACAACAATTCACTGGCAGATGACTCTGCCATGTAGCCATCCATCTCGGCAAATTCCATTTCTAATTCTGCTACTTTGTTGCCATCTTCTTCACTCATTTCAGGCAAGGCGTAGATGCGATCTCTTTCTTTCTTAACTTCCCATAGTTTTTCATGGCCCATGATCACGGCATCAACCACACGAAACTCTTCGAAAGCGAATTGGTCTTGACGAAGAATGCCTAGGCGCTCGCCCTCACTAATACTGACTGTGCCATGTGTTGGCGTAAGCTCACCTGTCAAAATCTTCATAAAGGTAGATTTGCCACAACCATTAGCACCGATTAAACCATAACGGTTGCCATCTTGAAACTTAATAGAGATGTTTTCAAATAGAGGTTTTTCACCAAATTGCATGGTGATATTAGCAGTAGAAATCATGAGTAGGTGTCTAAATTTACAAAATGCAACATTATCCCCTAATCATGCTAAAAGCTCAACTAATAGCGCTGGATTTTAGGGTATAAAATATAAACTCTTTAGTTAGTCATATTGCAAGCTTGATGTTTAATAGAACCGGCCAATCTCCTGATAAAAAACTATTAATTACTATTTTAGTTTTGATTGTGTTTGGGCTGATTATGACATTTTCTGCCTCTGCACATCTTGATGGAGCACCAAAAGTAATAAAACAAGGTTTTTATATTGTGCTCGGCCTTATTGCAGGATTTTTTGTTTTAAAAACACCGCTTTCGTTTTTTAAACACCATTCAGAAAATCTATTTATTTTTACTTTAATATTATTGGGTGTTGTTTTATTGCCCGATCCAATTGGCTTTGAGGCTAATGGTTCAAGGCGTTGGATTAACTTTGTT
>JAERTA010000084.1 GCA_016845205.1 Gammaproteobacteria bacterium | reverse complement strand
ATATCATCCATGAGTACAGCGAGCTTCATAGTGCGTATTATACTTTGGATTAAGGTATTGAAAGATAATCAAAAATAGGTAGAATAGCGAGCTTGAGGAGAAAATACATTTGGCTTACACAACACTGACACTAACAAATGCTGAGACTGGAGAGGTGAAACACGCACCTGTGGGTTTTTCTTGGACTTCATTGTGTTTGTTTTTTTGTCCGGCTATTTATCGTCGTGATTGGAAGTCGGTGATACTCATGGCGCCTTTGTGTATATTAACATTAGGGCTAGCAAATATTGTATTTTTCTTTACTTATAACAAGCTTTACGTTAAGCATTTATTGGCGAAAGGTTATAAGATTAAAGTACATGGCGCAAGCCATGTTTCTAAATCTAGCCTTTAAAGATTGGTCGGTTTTTAGTAAAGCCCTTGAAATAACTTATATTTTTACTGGACAATGTCACCACAAGAGCGTAACATTGCCGCCTTTAGTGCGGGGTGGAGCAGTTCGGTAGCTCGTCGGGCTCATAACCCGAAGGTCATAGGTTCAAATCCTGTCCCCGCTACCAAAATTACGACCCCCTTTTTAGGGGGTTTTTATTAGGTTTTATTTGACGATTAAGTAATGGCAAAAGTTGCTGACAAAATTGAAGCATTAATCAACCCTGTGATTGTAGATATGGGCTACGAACTGGTGGGGATTGAATATGTTGCTAGTGGCAAGCACAGTATTTTGAGAATTTATATTGATTCAGATAACGGTATTGGTGTTGATGATTGCGAAGCAGTGTCAAGACAAATTAGTGCGATTTTGGATGTGGAAGACCCTATCACGGGTCAATACAATTTAGAAGTGTCGTCGCCAGGCATAGAGCGCCCATTGTTTCATATTGGACATTATCAGCGCTTTTTAGGCCACGATATTAAACTACGATTGGTCAGACCAATCGACGGACAAAGAAAATTTAATGGGGCAATTGGTAGCGTTAGTGAAGCTAACAATAGTATTGAATTAGTAACAGAATTAGGTCCAGTTATGCTGGATATTGAGTTAATTGAAAAGGCGAATTTAGTCGCTAACTTTTAAGCAGGAGAAAGACGTGGAAGGTAAAGAATTATTTTTAATGGTTGAGGCAATTTCTAATGAAAAGAACATTTCTAAAGAAGATGTGCTCGAGTCTTTAGAAGAGGCGTTGGCTGTTGCAACAAAGAAACGCAACAATATTGATGCACATGTTGAAATCGATAGAAAAACCGGCGAGTTTAATACTTTCAGACAATGGATGGTGATTGAGGACGGTGAAAACTTTGTTGATGATGACGGCACTGAATTTGATGCAGAACTACACATTCACGCAAAAGATGCCAATGGCGTAGCGGTTGATGATTTTGTACGCGAGCCAATGGAGACCGAAGAGTTTGGTCGTATTGCTGCTCAAATCGTAAAACAAGTGATTATTCAAAAAGTACGCGAAGCTGAAAGAGAGGTCATTGTTGAAGACTATACCAAGCGTGTGGGCGAAGTTATCATGGTGACTGTTAAACGTGTTGATCGTGGTAATGCTTACGTTGACATGGGTGGTGTTGATGGCATGATTTCTAAGTTTGACTTAATCCCAAACGAATCAATTCGTAAAAACGATCGACTAAGGGCTTACATTAAAGAAGTTAAATCAAGTCCACGTGGTGCGCAGATTTTCTTAAGCCGTACAGCGCCTGAGATGATGATTGAACTATTCGAGATGGAAGTACCAGAGATTTCTGAAGGTGTGATTGAAATTATGGGCGGTAGTCGCGACCCTGGTTTACGTTCAAAATTAGCCGTTAAGGCAAAAGATAAACGCCTTGACCCAATCGGCTCTTGTATTGGTATGCGTGGTGCACGTGTGCAAGCAGTATCAAATGAGCTTAATGGCGAACGTGTTGACATCATTCTTTGGGATGAGGACCCTGCACAGTTTGTGATTAACGCGATGGCGCCTGCAGAGGTCAGCTCTATCGTCGTTGACGAAGACAAAAATTCAATGGACATCGCCGTTGAGGATGATCAACTGGCCTTGGCAATTGGCCGTGGCGGTCAGAATATTAAGTTAGCTTCACGTCTAACAGGCTGGAAACTTAACGTCATGTCGGTAGGTGAATCTGATGATAAACAAGCAGAAGAAAATCAAAAGACCAGCGACAAATTAGCTGAGCAGCTTGGCGTTGATTCTGAAGTGGCCGGCGTACTAATTGATGAAGGTTTTGGCAGTATTGATGAAGTGGCTGATGCAGACGCAGCTAGCTTAGAAAGTATCGAAGAGTTTGATTCCTCAATGGTTGAAGAACTGCAAGAACGTGCTTCTGACGCACAATTAGTACAAGCCCTAGGCGATGCAGAGTCTTCTGAAGTATTAATGAGTGTTGCAGGGGTTGATGAAGATTTAGCGCAAGCATTAATTGAAGCTGAAATTGCAACCGTGGATGACTTAGCAGAATTGTCAATTGATGAGCTGTTGGATATTCAAGATATGGACACGGAGGCAGCATCGGCTGTTATTATGACCGCAAGAGAAAATGAAGGATGGTTTGATTAATTAAGTAAAGATAAAAAGACTTAATTAAAAACAAATAAAACAATAGGCAAGCATTATGGCACAC
Organism: Gammaproteobacteria bacterium; assembly: GCA_016845205.1. Taxonomy (GTDB): domain Bacteria; phylum Pseudomonadota; class Gammaproteobacteria; order PS1; family Pseudothioglobaceae; genus Thioglobus_C. The sequence goes on along the minus strand of JAERTA010000084.1, from coordinate 5,649 downwards.
ACAGTTCAAACGTTATCTAAATTACTGAAAAAGACCCCAGAGGAGGTCATCACGATTCTAGCGAATGCAGGCGTGAATGACAAGACGGTGGATTCTGATATTTCAGCTGATGAACGTAAAATCTTGATGGGCAGTTTGTCAAAACGCTCAAGCAGCAAATCCAACATGTCGGTTTCACGCAAGCCTAGCACTAAATCAAGCGCAAGTACAGGCGGTGTTAAGGTACAGGTTAAGAAAAAACGTGTTAAGAAAGCTCAAACTCAAGCGAGTGAGCCTGCTAACAATGAAGCAGCACTTAAAGCGCAAGCGGCATTAGAGGCTGGTCGCGCAGCAGATGAAAAGCAATCAGCTCAAGATGCTAAACGCCAAGAGATGGTTCGTTTACAAAAAGAGCAAGCTCAAGCGCTTAAAGAGCAACAAGAAGCAGCAAAACAGCAAGCAAAAGAACAAGTAAAAGAACAGACAGCAAGGAAAGAAGCGCCTGCTGAAGAGAAAAAACCAAAGCGTTTGCGCAATGCGCCAAGCAACACTAATGGTCGCCAACAGTTGCATGTAGCTAAACACAACCCAAATCGTAAACTGAAGAAAAAAGACAGGACGCGTTTAAGTCAAAAAATTCAAGAAGAACAAGCACAGCATGGTTTCCAAAAGCCGGTTGAAAAAGTAGTGCATGAAGTGGCTATTCCTGAAAATATCAAGGTCCTTGATTTAGCTCAAAAAATGACAACCAAAGCCGGAGAAGTATTAAAAGTGCTAATGGGCATGGGTGTAATGGTAACGTTAAATGATGTAATTGATCAAGATACTGCGTTATTAGTCGTTGAAGAAATGGGTCATAAAGGTGTTGCTAGCAAAGAAGAAACCATTGAAGACACACTGATTGAAAAATCAAAAGCAACTGGCGACAAAAGCCCTAGACCACCAGTGGTCACGATTATGGGCCACGTTGATCATGGTAAAACTTCGTTGTTAGACTATATTCGTAAGGCTAAGGTTGCCGATGGCGAAGCAGGTGGCATTACTCAACATATTGGCGCCTATCAAGTGCAAGCAAATGATGGGGCAATTACTTTTATTGATACACCGGGACACGCGGCGTTTTCAAGGATGCGCTCTCGTGGTGCGAATTCAACTGATATTGTGATTTTAGTTGTTGCTGCTGACGATGGTGTGATGCCACAAACTATTGAATCAATAAAGCATGCCAAAGAAGCAGACGTACCTATGATTGTTGCTATTAACAAAATTGATAAAGAAGGTGCAGATATTGACAAAATTAAGCAAGTACTTTCAACTCACGATGTGATTGCTGAAGATTGGGGTGGTGATGTTATGATGATGCCAGTATCGGCACACACAGGCGAAGGTATTGATGCTCTGCTAGATGCGATTACCTTAACGGCTGAAGTATTAGAATTTTCAGCGGTTGCAAAGGGGCCGGCACATGGTACTGTGTTAGAGGCGCGTCTTGAAAAAGGTCGCGGTAAAGTAACCACTATTTTGGTTCAATCAGGTACTTTGAAAAAAGGCGATATTATGATTGCCGGTTTAGAATACGGCAAAGTTAAACAAATTGTTAACGACCACGGCAAGGTGTTAAAAGAAGCTGGTCCATCAACACCGGTTGAAGTGCTAGGTTTGTCTGGCGTACCAGATTCAGGCGATGAAGTATTGGTGGTAGAGTCTGAACGTAAGGCGCGCGAAGTGGCCGACTTTAGAAAAACACGTGATCGTGAAGCTGAGTTGCAAAGACAACAAGCTTCAAAAATGGATAACTTCTTGCAGAAAATGGAAGAAGGCGATGTTTCTACGGTTAACGTATTGTTAAAGTCAGATGTACGAGGATCGGCTCAAGCATTGGTAGAGGCTTTAGAAGAATTATCAACCGATGAAGTGCGCGTAAAAGTGGTTTCAAGTGGTGTGGGCGGTATTAATAACACCGACATTACCTTAGCATCAACTTCAGACGCTTTGGTACTTGGTTTTAATGTGCGTGCGGATGCGGTAGCGCGTAAGACAGCTGACAATGAAGGTGTGCGTATTGAGTATTATTCGATTATCTATAACTTAATTGATGATGTTAAAGCTATTATGAGCGGCATGCTTAGCCCTGAGCTGAGTGAAAATATTATTGGTATTGCCAATGTGAAAGATGTATTCAAGTCACAGAAGTTGGGCGATATTGCTGGTTGTATGGTTGAAGAAGGTGTGGTTAGAAAAGACTCGCCTATTCGTGTATTACGTGATAGCGTGGTTATTTATGAAGGTGAACTGGAATCTTTAAGACGCTTCAAAGACGATGTTAAAGAAGTTAAATCAGGCACCGAGTGCGGTATCGGCGTAGCAGGCTATAACGATGTTCAACCAGGCGATCAGATTGAAGTATTTGAGCGCGTTGAAACTGCACGTAGTTTATAAAACACCTTAATTAATGGCAGAACAACCTTCTTATCGAGTCGAACGTATTAATGAGTTGATTCGTCGTGAGTTGGTGATGCTTCTAAAAACAGCAACCAAAGACCCTAGGTTACAGACAGTGAGCGTGACCGATGTGTTATCCAGTCGAGATTTAAGTAGCGCTAAAGTATTCTACACTGTGCCAGAATCTGAACAAACAACAGTTGAACCTTTGCTTAATAAAGCCAGTGGTTTTTTCCGTTCGCGTTTGTCAAAAACGCTAGATTTACGTCACACACCAGCCCTCAAATTTATCTTTGATCCTGCGCCGAATACAGGCGCTAAAATTGAAGATTTGTTGTCTAAGTTATAACCTTGGCCATGTCACGGCGCAATCCAAAAGGCAGAGAAATTAATGGCATTGTTTTGCTCGACAAAGACACAGGTCTAAGTTCAAACGCCGCCTTACAAAAAGTTAAGCGATTGTTTTTTGCTAAAAAAGCAGGTCACACTGGCGCCCTAGATCCATTAGCCAGTGGTATTTTGCCAATCTGTTTAGGTCAAGCAACCAAGGTAGCGGGTTTTTTACTGGATGACGATAAACGTTATTTTGTGCGCGGACAATTTGGACGAATGACTGATACCGGTGATAGTGAAGGTGAAGTCATTAAAACCCAACCTTTTGAGCAGTTAGAAGAGGAAAAAATTCGCTTGGCTGTTAATCATTTTATTGGCGACATTGAGCAGGTGCCACCGATGTATTCAGCACTCAAAAAAGATGGAAAACCCTTGTACAAATTGGCCAGACAAGGCATTGAAGTTGACAGACCGGCACGCCCAGTGACGATTCATCATATTGATTATCTGGGTTATGAAAATGGTATTGTTAGTTTGGAAGTATCTTGCTCAAAAGGTACTTATATTCGCACCTTGATTGAAGATATTGGCAATAAACTGGATTGTGGTGCACATGTGATTGAGCTTAGACGTACTGGCTTTGCTCATATTGGTATTGATCAAACGATCAAATTTTCAGACTTAGAAAGTCTAGCCACTGATGATTATCAAAAGTTAGATGAAAAAATATTTGCTACCGAAGATATGTTGCCAAACCTTGGTAGTGTTTATCTTGATGAGCAACAAACCACTGATATCAAGCACGGCAGATCGATTGTTTCGAACGAGTTAGATTCGTTCGAAGTTATTAAGTTGTTTGATAATCATCAGCAATTTTTAGGCATTGGCGAGACAGATGAAAATGGCGGTATTAAACCCAAGCGATTATTCATTTAAGAATTGACTATAATCTAAGTTATGGGCACTGAGAAGAGTAAAAAAAATGCATTAGTTGGCTACGGTTTTGATGAAAACTTAATGCGTAGTGTTAAAGGCGATAAGAGTCTACGTGACAGCGTATATAACCGTGAGCGCACACTTAACTTAGTCGATGAGAACATCGACGAATTATTAGATGTTATTTTATTCTTGTTGTTATCAACTGGTGTTTACCGCATTGTGATTGGGCTTAATAATGGCGAGATCAAGACTTCATCGGTGTTTGACCCGTTCAATGTTGAAATACATTTAGCTGAAGACTTGCTAGTGCCAGATTATGTTTTTAACCATTTTGGCGTTATTGCCCTTGATGAAAAAGAAGCTTTAATTAAACGCTACTATCATATGCTTGAGCATGACCATGCTTTTGAATATCTTTCACCTGACTGGCAAGAGGCTTTTCATGCACGCAACGAAATCATGAAGCAGCTTACAGATGAAGATGAACTCAGGTACATCATTGAACACATTCCTGCTCTACGTAATTTAGAAGGTTATTATTTGCGTTCAGCAGTGATTAATTTATTTAACTCAACAATTTCTATGTCATTTAATTGTGATGGTACGCAAATTATGTCACATAAGAAATTTAGAGAATTTATTGAAGAATACGTATGAAGATATTAGTAATAGGAAGTGGTGGCCGAGAGCATGCCCTAGCTTGGCAGTGTGCCAAATTTGATCGTGTTGAAGAGGTTTTTGTTGCACCCGGCAATGCAGGAACGCAGTTAGAGGATAAGCTAACCAACATCAATATTGGGTCAGAAGATATTGACGGACTCATTAATTTTGTAAAAGACAATCAAGTTGATTTGACGATTGTTGGCCCTGAAGCGCCATTAGTGATTGGTGTGGTTGATCGTTTTCAAGAACAGGGGCTGGCTATCTTTGGCCCAACTCAGGGTGCTGCACAACTCGAAGGCTCTAAGGCATTTTGTAAAGACTTCTTGGATCGCAACAATATTCCAACTGCTTTTTACGATGTTTTTACTGAGGTGGGCCCTGCGGTGAAATATGTCCAAGACAAGGGTGTGCCGATTGTAATCAAGGCAGATGGTTTGGCGGCAGGCAAGGGTGTGATTATTGCCAATAGTCAGCAAGAAGCTATTGACGCTATTAACGATATGTTGGAAGGTAATCGATTTGGTGAGGCCGGATCTCGTGTGGTGATTGAAGAGTTTTTGAGTGGCGAGGAAGCAAGTTTTATTGTGATGGTGGATGGTAAAAATATTTTGCCAATGGCGACTTCTCAAGATCATAAAGCCCGTGATAATGGCGATAAAGGCCCTAATACAGGTGGTATGGGTGCTTACTCTCCTGCACCGATTGTCACCGATGAGATTTTTCAATCAGTCATGGATACGGTGATCCGACCAACGGTTGAGGGTATGGCAGCTGAGGGTAATCCATATACAGGTTTTTTGTATGCAGGGCTTATGATTGACCAAAAAGGCAATTCTAAAGTTTTAGAATACAACTGTCGATTTGGCGACCCTGAAACACAGCCAATTATGATGCGTCTTCAATCAAACTTGGCAGATTTATGCCTTTTAGCTACCAAGGGACAACTTGATCAGGCAACTATTGAATGGGATGAACGCAGTTCAATGGGTGTGGTATTGGCTGCAAATGGTTATCCTGATGTTTACCCAACAGGTGAGGTGATTGGCTTGCCAGCTGATAGCAGTGACGCGAAAGTGTTTCATGCCGGCACCAAGATGGATAACGACTCGGTGGTCACCAGTGGTGGCCGTGTGCTTTGCGCAACCGCACTGGGCGAGAATACACAAGAAGCACAAACTAATGCGTATGCATTGCTTGATCAAATTAATTGGCCAAGTGCATACTACCGTACAGACATTGGCTTCAAAGCCATTAAGTGATTGTTGTTGGGGTAGATGAAGCAGGCCGCGGCCC
>JAERTA010000083.1 GCA_016845205.1 Gammaproteobacteria bacterium | reverse complement strand
ATAAAAATATTGTCTAGTTTTTTTAACCAAAACAAAGATAAAATTAATGTCATTGGCATGAATTACGAAAATATTGATCATGAAGAACTCGTTAATTTTGTTCAGACTAACCAAATCTCCACACCTATTGTTCCGCTAGATAGTGAAAATTACCAACAATTCGAAAGCTTTCCTTCGGTTGACATTATCCCGACGACTTACATCTTTAACAAAGAAGGCAATCTTATTGATCGATACGTAGGTGAGTTAGATCACGCGCTTCTATCTAAATACCTATAACCTTCCAATTTAACAGTGGATTCTTGCACTAGCCTGTTTGATTGACCCTATTTTGTTATTATTTTGAGTTTTTCTTATTAGATTTTTTTATATCAAAAAATCTCCCATTAAGTGCACGAAATCTGCACGAAATACTAAATTTGTAATTAATGAAAGACTGTGAAGTCCTTATGTTGTATGGTGCGCTCGAGGTGATTTGAACACCCGACATTTGGCTTCGGAGGCCAACACTCTATCCAGCTGAGCTACGAGCGCATATTGCATGCGAAAGTAGTTAAAGTGTGTAATCCTAATTAGATGTCTTCAGAACAAAACACTGCTTGCATATTGGCAACTAATTTCAAAATTTTAGTATCTTTAACTTTGCATAAAATCTTGTTGCCATCACGCCGAGACTCGACAATATCTTTTGTTCTAAGAATGTCAATGTGTTGAGAAATATTTGACTGTGAAGAGCCTACTTGCTTAACAATTTCAAGCACAGGCATTTCTTCATTTTTTAATGCACATAAAATCTTTAAACGTAATGGATGTGCCATTGCTTTTAAAGCCTTGGTTGCTTTTTCAATATCTTCTTCTTTTTCTAATAATGTCATTTCACTCATTGCTAACCCCCTCTTCTCTCCCTATGTTAATTAAATCCTACCTAGCATGCCGTAAACGCCATATCTTCTTACCTTGATTAACACCATTCTTTGGTAGTAATTAATTAGACTGTCGTGATTAAGTGCTATGTCAAAAATTTGCCATTTATTAGACTGACTCTTGTGGAACGATAAGTCAATATTAAAACCAAATCGAGAATAACCGTTTGCTTTAAGCTTTACAATAATGTTGTTACCCATTGTTGGTCTTGCAGAAATAAAATTAAATGAGCTTGAACGGCCTTGGGCTAATTTTGATAATAAAGTAGTAATAATATTTTGCTTTAACTTGTTTGAGAAGAACTTAACTTCATCTTCACCTAGGCTTACATTACTGACTAATAAAACTTCATCAGCAATATGATCAAAATCAAATAGTGGTGCAATTTCAGAATCCACTAGAAAGTGCATCATTTGTGGAGAATAGGTTGCTGCAGTTGTTAATTGATTAAGCTTAACAATGGTTGATTGAATAGCTTGAACGGGTCCCTCTTCTATTGTCTGTACTGCCTCTGGTGTAACTTCTTCTTCATTTGCAAACACCGCTGATGACAATAATACGCTTAATGCTAACAAAACAACATTCAATCTTTTCATTTTTTCTCCATAATCCAAAAATAAAACCAAGTAAAATCCAAAATAACCTGTGGCTATTTCACAGTATTATATTTAAACTTTTTATAAGCAAACAATTATATTATGACTTTCTTTAACTTTTTTAAGCGCTGGGTGTTTTTAGTGTCTTTTTGCGCCTTTTTTGCCACCTCTCCAGCTTATGCTCAAACCGAAGCTGAGAAACAAAGACTAGATGCTTTCTTCCAAGATTTAGAGTCGTTTACTAAAGTGTTTAGCAATATCAAGCAACTCTATGTTGATGAAGTTACTAATAAGGAATTATTTGACCATGCAATTAAAGGCATGGTTACTGGATTAGACCCTCACTCTAATTACCTAAAGCCCAAAGAACAGAAGAACTTGCTTGAAAGCGCCACAGGTAAATTTGGTGGTTTAGGCATTGTGATTGGTATGAAAGATGATGCTATCCAAGTTATCTCCCCTATTGATGATACACCTGCCTATCGTGCAGGCATTCAAGCAGGCGACCTTATTGTCAAAATTGGCGACAAACCTGTACGTGACATGACACTTGAGGACGGTGTTGCACTTATGCGTGGTGAGCCAGGTACCGATATTAAAGTAACCATTGTACGAAAAAATAAAAAGCCATTTGTTGTTAGTATTACACGCGAAATTATAACCATTACCTCGGTTAAGGGTTATTTGCTAGAAAAAGACATTGGCTATATTCGAGTCTCTAGCTTTCAAAATCCAAGCGCTAATTTACTAAAAGAAACACTGGATAATCTTGTTGAGGAAAATGATGGCTACTTAAAATCATTAATTCTTGATTTGAGAAACAATCCGGGTGGTGTGCTAGAGGGTGCAGTTGATATAGCAAATTTATTTATTGATGAAAAAGGTTTGGTGGTTTATACCGAAGGCCGCATTCCAAGCTCAAACTTAAAATTTAAAACTGAGCCTGGTGACATTATGCTTGGCTCTCCAATTGTTGTATTAATTAACGAAGGATCAGCTTCGGCTTCAGAGATTGTTGCTGGTGCATTACAAGACCATAAGCGTGCTGTTGTAATGGGCAGTACTTCTTTCGGCAAAGGCTCTGTTCAAACAATTATTGAGCTTGATGAAGGTTACGGCTTAAAAGTTACCACAGCGCGTTATTACACACCATCAGGGCGTTCTATTCAAGCCAAAGGTATTGAGCCAGACATTACCTTGAAAAATATTAACCTTGAAAATGAACAAGAAGAAAGTGTTGTTGATACCAAAGAAAGCGATTTGGACGGCCACCTGGAAGTTGAAGACCCCTCACAGTTGTCTGATGAAGAAATTATGACAGCACAAGAAAACAAAAAGTCAGAAGAAGATGAAAAAGTTATCAAAAGACTTCAGAAAGATTATTTTGTACATGAGGCCACTAACTTATTAAAAGCATTAACCGTTCTTAGTAAGTAAGATGGCTGTTGTTCTTTCGGTTGCAAATCAAAAAGGCGGTGTGGGAAAAACCACAACTGCTGTGAATTTGAGCGCTGCCCTCAAAGCCATTAAAAAACGCGTACTACTGATTGACATCGACCCTCAAGGCAACGCTACAATGGGTTGCGGTGTCGATAAATACACTTTAGAAAATTCAGTTTGTGAATTGTTACTAGACGAATGCAGTATTGGTGAGGCAACCGTACACGCCTCTGGTGTTGAAATTGATGTGCTTCCTTCTAATACTGATTTAATCGCTGCAGAAATCGCCCTACTTAAGCGCGATAACTCAGAATACAAACTAAAAGAGGCTATTGCAAAAGTTGAAGATAAATATGACTATGTTGTCATTGACTGCCCACCTTCGCTTAACATGCTCACCATTAATGCTTTTACTGCTTCTAGTGGCATCATCATTCCAATGCAATGCGAGTACTATGCCTTAGAGGGGCTGAGTGCTCTGATTCAAACGATTGAAAAAATTCAGGCCACCACTAATCCTGATTTAGATATTACAGGTATTATTCGCACTATGTTTGATACACGCAATAATTTATCTAACGAAGTATCAATTCAATTATTACAATATTTTTCACACAAAGTATTTAAAACAATCATCCCTAGAAATGTAAAATTGGCTGAAGCGCCAAGTTTTGGTCAAGCGGCAATTAATTATGCTAGATCATCTAAAGGAGCGATTTCGTATGTTTCGCTGGCAAGTGAAGTAATTAGAAAAACATCAATAAATTAGAATGGCAAAAATCTCAAAATTAGGTCGTGGATTAGATATATTGTTAGGACAAGTTTCTTCAGCGGAAGCTCAATCTAACTCTGATCATGGTCTGAAAGTACTAAGCGTTGATGCGCTACAGCGTGGCAAGTTCCAGCCTAGAGATGATATTGACCCCGATACACTTAATGAGCTTGCTAACTCAATCACTTCTCAAGGTGTTATTCAGCCACTGGTTGTTCGTAAAGTTACTTACGATAAATATGAAATCATTGCTGGTGAAAGACGCTGGCGTGCAGCTAAAATTGCTGGCTTAGATGAAGTACCAGTCATCGTTCGTGAAATTGATGACCAAGTTGCCTTGGCAATTGGCCTCATTGAAAATATCCAACGTGAGTCGCTCACACCACTTGAAGAAGCCAAAGCACTACAACAGTTGATCGAAGATTTTAAAATGACACACGAAGAGATTTCTCATGTTGTGGGCCGATCACGCTCAGCAGTGAGTAATTTGATTCGTTTATTACAGCTCAACGACTCAGTTAAACAACTATTGGGCAATAGTGACATAGAAATGGGGCATGCACGTGCATTGCTATCTCTCAAAGAAGATCAACAGTTTGATGTGGCTAATCAAGTTATTCAAAGATCTTTATCGGTACGCCAAACTGAAGAATTGGTTAAACGTGTACTTAATCCAAAACCTAAAAAACCAACGACTATTGAGCCTCATATTGAAGAACTGACCAAGTCACTAAGCAAAACACTTAATTCTAAAACTGAGATCAAACAAAACAATAACAAAGGCAAGATTATTATTCATTATAAATCTCAAAACGAATTAGACGATATCCTGAAACATATAAGCTAGTTTTATAATCTTTATAGCTTTTTAATCAAAGCCACCGATTCTGTCGAATTTTAAAGAGTTGTCATAGTGCATCCAAATACCAAAGGCTTTACCGATAATATATTCTTCAGGAACAAAACCCCAAAAACGAGAATCACTACTACGCGAACGATTATCGCCCATGACAAAATAATGCCCATCAGGCACTTTTAAATTTGGGGTAGACTGAGAGCTACGCTCCGGGTCTAATAAAATATCATAAGCTGTGTTATTAAGTTGTTCACGTAAATGTTTAAAACCTGTCATTTGAATACCTGATTCGACCCCAGTGTAGCGATCCAAATCTTTATAATCAGCCGCTTGGGCATTTACCATTAACTGATCTGATGAATAGCTCAAAATATCACCGGGAACACCAACAATACGTTTAATAAAATCAGCACCTTGGTATTTGTCATTTTTCTCATAATTAGGGTATCTAAATACAATAGCATCACCGCGTTGTGGTTTTTTAAATTCGATAATTTTCTTATTTAAAACAGGCAAACTAACGCCATAATCAAATTTACTAACTAGAATAAAATCACCAGTGAGTAAAGTTGGCATCATTGAATTTGATGGGATTCTAAATGGCTCAACAACAAAACCTCGTAATAAAAACACCAACAATAAAACCGGGTAGAATTCAGCCGACCATTGCACTAACTTAGGGCGATGAAGATATTTTTCTGATTTGTTAAACCTTAAAAAACAAATAAAATAAAACCACTTGCCAATAAAAAATTTCTTTTGGGTTGGCTTTATTTGTACATTTGAATCACCGCTAAACAAAGAATCAACCAAAACGATAGTAAAAGCAATAACTAAAAACAATGCCAAGTAAGAAGAAACGTCCCATGCGAAGAAAGGCGATGCATTTTCAATAGTCATAACAAAAAAGTGGTAAATAATAAAAAAGGTTATTATATAATGTTTTCTTTTTATTATTTTTCACATTGGAGAAAGTTAAATGGCATTAGCTGATTTAGAAAGAGACGACCATGGTTACTTAGTTGACCTTAATCAATGGACCGAAGATATTGCTCACGAAATTGCAGAAGAAGAAGGTGTTAACCTAACTGACGATAGCTTTAAATTAATCAATTTCTTGCGTGATGAGTACATTAATAACAATGCTAACCAACCAAACGAACGCAATATGGTTAAAGGTTTAAAAGGCGACTGGGATGGTAAATTAACCACTAAAGAACTATATGCCTTATTCCCTAAGGGCCCTGCTAAGCAAGCTGGTAAAGTTGCAGGCCTTCCTGAAACAAAACGTAAAGGTGGTTACTAAACTTTAAACCGATACAATAAAAAAGGCGCTCTGTGAGCGCCTTTTTTATCGTCTAAAGATTTTCACACTTCTGTAATGTTCATGCCTGCACTATTAGCTAGCTCAACAAAATTAGGAAATGAAGTCATCACATTGTCAACGCCATCAATTTCAATTGGGTGGTCACACCTGAGTGATGCCACAGCAAATGACATTGAAATACGGTGATCATGGTGTGACTTAATCACTGTTGCTGGTTTTTGAAATTTACCGCCCTTAATTTTAATTCCATCTTCTAAAACTTCATTTTCAATGCCTAAAATATCCAGGCCATCTGCCATTACTTGAATACGGTCAGATTCTTTAACTCTAAGCTCTTTAGCGCCAGTTAATATGGTTTCACCCTGTGCACAACTTGCCGCAATGAAGACCGCAGGAAACTCATCAATCGCTAATGGCACTAAAGCTTCTGGAATATTGATACCCGCTAACTCTGATGATTGAATACGAATATCAGCCAATAATTCACCGCCAATTTCACGCTCATTTGATAAGGCAAGGTTTGCACCCATTAATTTAAGAATGTCAATCACACCAGTACGCGTTGGATTAACATTAACACCAGTTAGAGTTACATCAGCCTGTGGTGCAATCGCAGCTGCCACCATAAAAAATGCAGAAGAGGATATATCACTTGGTACTTGAATTTCAGTGGCTGTTAATTCCCCGCCACCAGTTAAGCACATTTGATTGTCATTCACACGAACATCATAACCCAAACCTTTTAACATGCGCTCAGTATGATCACGTGTCGGTGCTGGCTCAGTTACACACGTTGTTCCTTCGGCGTAAAGGCCTGCCAACAAAATACATGACTTAACCTGAGCTGAAGCCACTGGAAGATCATAATTAATGGCTTTAAGTTTTTGCCCGCCTTTTACTTTTAACGGTGGTTTTCCATCATTACTCCCAATAGACGCGCCCATCTCAGTCAATGGGTTAATCACTCTACCCATGGGTCTTTTTGAAAGCGACTCGTCACCCACCATTTCACAATCAAAATTTTGTGCGGCTAAAATGCCTGACATGAGTCGAATAGACGTACCAGAATTACCCAAATCAAGTGGTTTTGATGGCTTTTTAAGCCCGTTAATGCCAACACCATGAATGGTTACATTATCACCTTCACGATCAATTTTCACACCCATGGCTTGGAATGCCTTTAGTGTGGACAAGGCATCTTCTCCTTCTAAAAAACCAGTAACTTTAGTTACACCCTTAGAGAGTGAGCCCAGCATAATTGAACGATGGGAGATTGATTTGTCACCTGGTACTTTTAATTGACCTGATAATGAATGTGCCGGTTGGGCAATAAATTTACTCATATTTGTTTTTAATTTAGTCTTTAATCCATCCATCACGAGCGGACTTTGCTTCTGCAAATAATTCTTCTAATGCTTCTGATTGGTTGTTTTCAATTAAATTTGAAAGTTTATCTAATGTTTGCTGATAGCCCTTAATGTGCTTCACAATATCTGCAGAATTATTCAGGCAAATATCACGCCACATAATAGAATCACTCGATGCAATACGTGAAAAATCTTTAAAGCCACCTGCCGCGTAATCACAAGCATCTGGATTATTCTCAATTAAGTAATCCATTAACCCAAAAGCCAGCATATGTGGCAAATGCGAGGTCATTGCCAATAAATCGTCATGTTGTTGATGTGTCATTGTTTCTACCTTTGCTCCTAATGCCTCCCACAACCCTGATACCGCCTTTAATGCTTGAATATCAGAATCACTTTCTGGTGTCAGAATAACGCGTTTATCGTTAAACAGCGTGCCATCACTAGCCTCTACACCGCTTTTTTCCTTTCCAGCAATGGGATGTGCAGGGATAAATCTTGTAGGCACTTTTCCAAAAACTTGTTTTGCGATATTTACCGCACTGCCTTTGGTGCTGCCTACATCTGAAATAATCACCGAATCATCAATATATGGTTTAATCGATTCTAAAACTACGCCAAAACTATCAACTGGTGTAGCAATTAACACCATATCAACATCTTGCAGCGCTGTTGCAATATCTAAGCTGTATTCGTCAATAACACCAAGTGCTTTGGCTTTTTCCAGGCTGTCTTTATGACGGCCAAAACCCACAATAGTGCTTGTTTGATTAGATTGTTTCAAGCCTGCAGCGAATGATCCGCCAATGAGCCCAACACCAATAATACAAATTTTATCTATCATAAGACTGATTTTAACGCACCAATAAATTCTTCATTCTCGTTTCTAGTACCAACTGAAACTCGCAAGTAACTCTTCATCTCAACAGGACGAACAATAAAACCTCTCTCTAATAATTTTTGATAAGTTTTCCCAGCATCTGCCACTTTCACTGAAACAAAATTTGCATGTGATGGAATATAAGACAACCCCAAACGATCAAAACCTTGAGAAAGTTGCAACAATCCATTTTTATTTGCAATAATTGACCTTGCTAAAAAACCCTCATCAGCAATAGCAGCTACAGCTGCACTTTGAGCAATATGATTGACATTAAACGGTTGTCGAATACGATTTAAATAGTCGGCAATTTCAGGGTTAGAAAGAGAATACCCTACCCTCAATCCTGCTAAACCATAAGCTTTAGAGAAAGTGCGAGTAATAATCAAATTATCAAATTCAGATAACCAAGCAATTGTCTTATCAACAATATCTAGATATTCAACATAAGCTTGATCTAACACCACAATAACGTCGCTAGGCACTTTTGATAAAAACGCATAAACTGTATCATCATCCAACAGTGTACCTGTTGGGTTATTTGGGTTAGCAATGAAAATAAGCTTGGTGTTGCTTGTAATTGACGCAAGCATTGCATCAAGATTGTGGCCAAATTCATTGGCTGGTGTCACTACTGGAGTTGCGCCTAAAGCTTGCGTTACTAAAGGATAAACCACAAAAGCATACTGTGAAAAAATCACTTCATCTTCTGCTCGACAAACATAGGCTCTGGCAACTAATTCTAAAATATCATTTGAACCATTGCCCAGTGTGATATTTTCAGCCAAAACTGACAAATGTACTGCAATCGCTTCTTTAAGTTCAAAGCCATTACCGTCTGGATATCGACTAACCTCACTGCTAGCTTGTTGTATTGCTTCTAGTACTTTAAATCCTGGGCCTAGAGGGTTTTCATTGCTGGCGAGTTTTACCACATGATCTAAACCTAGCTCACGTTGTAACTCACTAATAGGCTTGCCTCCCTGATATGGACTCAGGGAGAGAATAGACTCACAGACACTCATAAAACAGCGACTGGGTAAGAGCCCAAAACATCAACTTTCAGCACTCTTTCAGCAACTTGATCTAACGCAGATTTAACATGAGTTTCTTGTTGATGGCCTTCTATATCAATCAAAAACAAATACTCCCACTTCACCCCAGGAATTGGATGACGTGCCAATTGCAGCATATTAATATTTTGCTCTTTAAACGGCTCTAGCAAATCAAGTAATGCACCAGATTCATGTTTAGTAACCACTAAAATTGAGGTTTTGTCTTCACCCGAAGGTGCAATATCTTCTTTGCCTAGCACTAAGAAGCGTGTGACATTACCAGTTTTGTCTTCAATATTTTTCGCTGCTCGCTCCAACCCATACAAACCTAAAGCTGCCTCCGATGCAATTGCCGCCGCATGAGGCTCATCTTTAACCAACCTAGCAGCTAAAGCATTAGACGCTACAGCTTTAAGCTCAGCATTTGGATAGTGATTGCCCAGCCAACGCTGACATTGATCAAGCGCTTGTTGATGTGCATAAATCGTTTTAATTTCTTGCGATTGATCAGCCATCATTAATTGATGTTGAATTGAAATTTCTACTTCACCGCAAATCTTTAAACTTTGAGAATAGAGCATGTCAACCGTACCACCAACAACGCCATTGGATGAGTTTTCAATTGGCACAACACCATAATGCGCATTGCCTTTTTCAACTTGATGGAAAATTTCATCGATATTGCCACAATCAAGCGTCGATACTGCATGCCCAAAGTGCTTTAAAGCCGCTTCTTGTGTAAATGTACCCTCAGGCCCTAAATAAGCAATTTTAAGTGGTTGCTCTAAAGCAAGACAAGCTGACATAATCTCGCGGAAGATATGCGCCATATCCTTATCTTTTAGCAAATTATCATTACGCTCAATAATAGAGCGCAATACTTGTGCTTCACGCTCTGGACGATAAAAAACACTTTGATCTTTTGCAGCTTTTTTAACTTCTGCTACTGCTGAGGCAAGTTCAGCTCGCGCACCGATTAATGACTGAATCTCTCTATCCAGTGCATCAATTTCAACTCTTAGCTCATCTAGTGTTTTTTTAGCCATTTACTATCTAAAGACCTCTTACTGTTAGGATGCCTTCAATCTGTTTTAAATTATCGATTACTGTATCAGAAATTTCACTCTCTAGGTCAATTAAAGTATAAGCAACTTCATCTCTTGATTTGTTAAGCATGTCAACAATATTCGCACCTGCATCAGCAACTGCCGTTGAGATCTGACCCACCATGTTTGGAATATTCTGATGCGTAATCGCCAAGCGCTCTTTACCTGCTCTAGGCATTTTAGCTTCAGGAAAATTTACCGAATTTAAGATGTTGCCATTTTCAAGATAATCTTTAATTTGATTTGCTACCATGATTGCACAGTTATCTTCCGCTTCAGCGGTTGACGCACCTAAGTGAGGCAGCGCGATGACGCGTTCGTGATCCTTCTTATTATCAATTGGGAAATCTGTCACGTAGTATTTCACTTTTCCTGCTTCAAGTGCTGTGATTAGTGCGTCTTCATCAATGATGCCATCACGGGCAAAATTAAGAATTGTTGCACCCTCTGGCAACAACGCAATACGCTCTTCATTAAGTAAATTCTTAGTACCTTCAACCAGTGGCACATGGAATGAAACAAAATCACTTTGTGAAAACAACTCGTCAACACTTAATGCTTGCTCAACCTCTGCTGATAATTTCCAAGCACTTTTAATGGTAATGCTTGGATCAAAACCAATAACCTTCATGCCAAGTGCATTTGCTGCATTAGCAATTTGCACACCAATCGCACCGAGACCAACAATACCAAGTGTTTTGCCTGGTAATTCTGAACCTGCATAATTCTTCTTGCCATCTTCAATCGCAGTTTTTAAGTTGTCAAGTGGCAAGCCATTAACATAATTCCAAGCTTGACAAATATTACGGCTAGATAAAAGCATAGATGAAATCACCAATTCTTTTACTGCATTCGCATTAGCGCCTGGTGCATTAAATACTACCACGCCTTTCTCGCTCATTTTATCGAGTGGAATGTTATTTACACCTGCGCCAGCACGACCTACGGCTTTTAAATTATCACCAATTTCCATATCATGCATCTTGGCACTACGCACCAAAATTGCGTCTGGATCGTTCATCTCTGAAGCTACTTCATAACCCTCTCTAGGCAACTTATCTAAGCCAACAGGTGAAATATTATTGAGTGTTTGTACCTTAACCATTATGCATTTTCCTTTTCAAAATCTTTCATAAAACTAACCAATGAATCAATACCCTCTTGTGGCATTGCATTGTAAATACTTGCGCGCATACCGCCCACGCTACGGTGACCCTTAAGTGTGATCAAATCATTCTGTGCTGCTTTTTCTAAAAATAAACCATTGAGATCTTCATTGGCTAACAAAAATGGCACATTCATCCATGAGCGGTATTTTTCTGCTACTGGGTTTGAATAAAAATCAGAACCATCGATTGCATCGTAAAGCGTCTTAGCTTTAGCTTCATTAATCTTTGCCATCGCACTCAACCCGCCTTGCTCTTTTAACCACTCAAACACACGCCCAGCCACATACCAAGGATAGGTTGATGGTGTGTTGTACATCGAGTCATTATTCGCCTGTGTTGCATAATCAAATAAGATTGGCTGGTTAGCAACCACATTACCGATTAAATCTTCCCTAACAATCACAATCGTTAAACCCGAAATACTGATGTTCTTTTGTGCGCCCGCATAGATCACGCCAAATTTTGACACATCAATTTCACGTGAAAGAATAGTTGATGACATATCAGCCACTAACGGCATATCCACCTCTGGCACGTAGTCAAACTCTAATCCAGCAATAGTTTCATTCGGCGTGTAATGAAGGTACGCACCATCGGCATCAATATTCCAGTTTGAAAAATCATCAATGTTAGTATATTTGTTACCTGAGCTATCTGTACAAATATTCACATCACAGTAACGCTGACCTTCAGCAATTGCTTTCTTTGACCAATGACCAGTGTGTGCATAATTAGCCTTAGTTTTACCGCGAAGTAAGTTAATCGGCACCATTGAAAACTGAGCCGATGCACCGCCTTGTAGAAACAAAACTTTATAGTTGCTAGGAATATTCATTAAATCTCTAAGATCTTGCTCTGATTTTTGTGCCATCGCCATAAAATCAGCACCACGATGAGAGATTTCCATAACCGATGCTTTGGCATTGCCATATTCTAATAATTCCTCTTGCATTAGTTTTGTTACCTGCGCTGGCAGCATTGCAGGGCCGGCACTAAAATTGTAAACCTGACTCATCTTCACT
>JAERTA010000082.1 GCA_016845205.1 Gammaproteobacteria bacterium | reverse complement strand
CTATTGAATTATCTGCCGATAAATATTTAAGATATGATGAAAACGGTGAATTCACAAAAGATAGTGTGGAGGATTTTATTATTAAAATTGGTGGAATTTTATATAATTTGAACAGGTCGCCTATTCAACAAAAAGTCTCTTATATAAAAGGAATATGTAGGAATCGATTTAATTATTTTGATATAAAAACAGGGTCAATCATATTGAATAACTATATTAAAGCTTTGCAGGATTACGGTTGGGATGAAAGGCAAGTTATGAATGATTTGGAAAATGAAATAATGCCTAGAGCCAAGGAAGCAAAAAATTGGACTGAATGGAGAAATCTTTTAGAGGGCTGGACCTGTGAAATAGTAGAAGATTGGAGGCAATAACTGAACAAATAGAAATACTACCTACTTTTATCAAAAATCTAAGTGGTCAATCCGCTTAGGTTTAAGTTTTTTAATTTTTGCATAATAAAAACCATCAAATTCAGCATTGGGTAATTGTTGTTTGCCAACAGTGGTTTTCATGCCCCAATCTAAATCAATTTTAATTTCACTAGCATCATCATGACTGTGAAGAAAATTAGCGATTTGGAATTCATTTTCAGCTTTTAAAATAGAACAGGTAGCATACAAGAGCGTACCACCTGGTTTTAGCATTTGCCATAAATTATTAAGAATGTCTTTTTGTAAGGCAACTAAGGCGGTGATGTCTTTAGGTTTTCTAAGTAGTTTAATATCAGGATGGCGACGAATCACGCCCGTGGCCGAACACGGTGCATCGAGCAGGATTTTGTCAAATAATTGACCATCCCACCAATCTTGAACCTTGGCATTGCCTTGTGAGAGCGTGATGTTTTTAATGTCAAATCGTTTGATATTTTCTGCTACACGTTTGAGTCTTTCTTCGTCGCTATCTAGTGCAATAATCTTGGATTTTGGCGCTAGTTCACTCAGGTGTGTACTCTTACCCCCTGGCGCCGAACAAGCATCTAAAATCAGTTCGTTCTCTTTTGGATTTAATAAGTGCGCAGATAATTGCGCCGAGCAATCTTGTACATAACAAGCGCCTTGTTCAAAATCAGGCAGTTTAAAAACTGACACTACCTCTTTTAATACCAACGCCTGTGGTGCAACATCTACTTGATAGGCTTCAATGCCTAAGCCTGACAACTCACTCTGGTAGTCTTTAAGATTGTAATTTGGGTGCACTCGAATACTCATGGGCGCCTGAGTATTGTTATTGGCTAATATTTGCTCAACTTGATCAGGGTAGTTGTTTTTGCTTTTTTTGCCCAACCAAGAAGGGTGTGAGTAATGCACCTGTGTTTGTAACACTTCTTTTTGTCGATCAACTTCTCGTAGGATGGCATTCACCAAGCCTTTAGCCCAATCTTTATTAAGATCGGTCGCGACATTAACCGTTTCAAAAATTGCCGCATGGGTTGCAACATTTGAATATAGAAGTTGATAAGTGCCTAGAAGCAATAAACAATGAATATCAAGATTGTCTTTTTCAATCGGGTGTTTTAAAAGCTTTGTGACAATGTCATTTAGCTGGTGATAAAACCGAATGGTGCCAAATACTAAAGATTTGGTTAGTGATAAATCTTGATAATCTTTTGGAAAATTAAAAGCAGATAATGATTTTTTTTCAAGAACAACTGAGCAGATTGCCTCTAATGCAATTTTTAATGTTGCACTATTTGCCAAGAGTTTTTTCTATTTTTTTAAGTAGTGCATCAGGCTTTAAATAACCAGGAAGATGCGTACCATCAGATAAAAGTATTGCCGGTGTGCCAGTAACACCGATTTGTTTAGAGAGTAATAATTGCTCAAAAACAGGGTCGTCACAAGCATCAACATTTGGCACTTCTTTATCGATATTGTAATTATCAAGCGCTAATTTTCTGTCATCAGCGCACCATATTTTTTGCATCTTGCTTTGTGCTGTTGGGTGTAGTGAGGCCAATGGTGCTGCTAAATATTTAACCGTAATGCCCAATTCGTTCATTTTATCCATGCCCATGTGTAGTCTTCGACAGAAAGGGCAATCGACATCGGTGAACACGTTGATGATGTATTTCTCATGATTGGCTTTGTAAATAATTTTATCAGCGTCATTAACTGAATTAATTAAGGTGGTTTTAATGAGTTTAACTTTGTCATTAATGGGTAGGAGTTTTCTAGTGGTCAAGTCAACTACATCACCTTGGATGATGTATTGACCATCTTTAGACACCAAAAGAGAGTCAACAGGATTATAAACAATCACTTCATAAACACCATTAAACGGGCTGTCAATAATATCTTCTTTTTCAATTTTGCCAAAGAAACGTTCAAGGTTGTTAATAACGGCGTCTTTATCGGCAATAGCAGAGCCTGATAGAAACATTAAAGTGATAAGGAGTTGTTTGATCATCTTAATAAAATTGCATGAAAAATGAATAAATTTTACCTTTTTAGGTAGAATATCGGGATTATATTTTTTCTAGGTAAAACAATGGATTTTTCATTAATTAATCAAACCATTCAACATTTTGATGGTGATAGTGTTGTTGTCTTTTCTAATACCGATACAACCCTTGACGACGTGGCATTGCAGGCGTTGGTTGAGCTGAATCAATTTGAAGCTAAAGCAGGAAAAGTGTTGTCTCTTAATTTGGTCGAAGGTTTTAAGGCCAAACGGGTGCTAATTGCAGGGCTGGGTGATGCACCCACCACAGACAAAAACTATATTAAAGCCCTGACGGCAGCTAGTGATGCACTAACCAGTGCCAAGATTAAAAATACCATGATTCAGCAAGTTGAGATAGAGGGTTGTGATCAGCAGTGGATGCAGCGTACTACGGCTAGAGTCATGCAGAATACAACCTATAAAATACAAAAAGTTGGTACTGATCAAGCAGATGAAAATTTAGTTGAAAATATTGCTGTGCAGTCAGATAGCGACAATGCCCATGAGTTGGCACAAGGCCAAGCCATTGCAAATGGTATGGCACTTACTCGACACTTAGGTGATTTACCATCAAACGTCTGTACGCCAACTTATTTAGCTGATACTGCGCAAGATTTAGCCAAAACATTTGGTTTGGAATGCGAGGTGTTAGAAGAGTCTGATATGTCTAAATTGGGCATGGGCTCGTTGCTTTCAGTCTCCAAAGGCTCAATCGAGCCGCCAAAACTCATTAGCCTAAGTTACAAAGGTAATGGCAACGCTAAGCCGATTGTATTGGTTGGCAAAGGTGTAACCTTTGATAGTGGTGGTATCTCACTTAAACCAGGCGCTGGCATGGATGAAATGAAGTACGATATGTGTGGTGCGGCCTCTGTGATTGGTACAATGCGCGCTGTTGCCGAGATGAAGCTTAAAGTGAATTTGACTATTGTCGTACCAACAGTGGAAAACATGCCGGCTCACAATGCCTCAAAACCTGGCGATGTGGTGACATCAATGTCGGGTCAAACCATTGAAATATTAAACACGGATGCAGAAGGACGTTTGATTTTGTGTGATGCATTAACGTATGTGGAAAAATTCAACCCCGAAGTGGTGATTGATACAGCCACTCTAACCGGTGCGGTGATTGTGGCATTGGGCAAGCACCATTGTGGCGTAATGGCAAACGATCAAGACCTGGCTGATGATTTAATCGCTGCAGGTAAAACAGCGCTAGACACTGCTTGGCAGCTACCACTCGACGATGAATACGATGAATTGCTAAAATCAAACTTTGCCGATATGGGTAATATCGGTGGGCGTGAAGCCGGCACGGTAACGGCGGCTTGTTTCCTAGCGCGATACGCCAAAGATTACCGCTGGGCGCATTTAGATATCGCTGGTACAGCTTGGGTGAGTGGCGCTAAAAAAGGCGCAACTGGCCGACCTGTGCC
>JAERTA010000081.1 GCA_016845205.1 Gammaproteobacteria bacterium | reverse complement strand
CTCAGTATTCTTACTGGGTTGGACTGGTGGTTATGTACTATTGGCAATGTTGTTGGCTCCTTATTTAAGGAAACATGGCTCATTTACAGTTCCTGAGTTTATTTCTGATAGGTATTATTCAAAAACAGCACGTGTTGTTGCGGTTATTTGTTTGATTATTGCTTCGGTTACTTATGTAATTGGTCAAATGAAAGGTATTGGTGTGGCCTTCTCAAGGTTCCTTGAGGTGCCATATGAAATAGGGCTGATGTCAGGAATGTTAATCGTTGCATTCTATGCGGTTATGGGCGGAATGAAGGGTATTACTTATACGCAAATTGCACAATATGTCATTATGATTTTTGCTTATACAATTCCAGCTGTTTTCATTTCTCTACACTTAACAGGAAACCCTATCCCGCAATTAGGATTAGGTAGTGCAATGGCAGATGGTACATATCTTTTAGATAAGTTAGATCAAGTCGTTACACAGCTTGGTTTTACTGAATATACGACGCAAGCAAGACTTAGTGCGACCAACATGTTTGTTTACACAGCATCGTTAATGATTGGTACTGCAGGTCTTCCACATGTAATTATGAGATTCTTCACAGTTTCATCGGTTAAAGCAGCTCGTGAATCAGCAGGTTGGGCATTATTATTTATTGCAATTCTTTACACAACAGCACCTGCAGTTGCTGCAATGGCTCGATTAAACCTAATGACGACGATTGACCAGCCAACAGCTAATCAAAATCTAGCTTATGCAGAGCGCCCATCATGGTTTACTAATTGGGAAACAACAGGATTGTTAAAGTTTGAAGATAAAAACAATGATGGTTTAATTGAGTACACCGGCAATAAAGGTTCAGAGCCTAAGACTATTAATGTAGATGGTAAAGATATCACTTTAAATCCAAATGAGATGGTTAAGGTTGATAGAGATATCATGGTTTTAGCCAACCCTGAGATTGCAGGCTTGCCTAATTGGGTTATTGCAATTGTGGCCGCTGGTGGTTTGGCTGCAGCATTGTCAACCGCAGCAGGATTGCTATTAGCAATTGCATCTTCAATATCTCATGATCTTTTGAAGGGGGTATGGAAGCCTAATATTACCGAAAAAGAAGAGTTGAAATATTCTAGGATTTCTATGATTGGTGCTGTACTTATTGCGGGTTACTATGGATTTAACCCACCGGATTTTGCAGCGGGTACTGTTGCGCTTGCTTTTGGACTGGCTGCTTCAAGTATTTTCCCGGCACTAATGATGGGTATTTTCTCTAAGAAGATGAACAAAGAGGGTGCAATTGCAGGAATGATTGCAGGCATCAGTGTGACTTTGATTTATGTTTTCTATCATAAGGGTGTGATGTTTATGAAAGAAACAATTTTCTGGGAAATTGATCCAAATTGGTTCTTAGGCATTGAGCCAAACGCATTTGGTGCTATTGGTGCAATTGTAAACTTTGCGGTAGCATTCTTTGTAATGAGTCGCACTGCAAAAGTTCCAACAGAAGTTGAAGAGATGATTGATAATATTCGTGTTCCTTCATCTAATTAACAAAATGTTGCTAAATAAAATATATAAACAAGATTCCCCTCCGTTTCTAGTATTATATTAATATTTTAATTTAGTTAACAAATACCCAGCATTGCTGGGTATTTTTTTATTTAAAATAGATCATTATGTTTTTCAAAAACAAACACGTTATTACATCATTAATTGTTGCGCCTATTTTGGCGTTAATTAGTTATTTTGCGGTTGATTATTACGTATCAGAAGTGCCTCATCTTGCAAAACAAGGGCAAGATTATAAAATGTTGGTTAAGCCAAATTGTCGTTGGGAAAGCGGTTATTGTGATTTGGTTAATAATGATTTAAAAATCAAGATTACTTCAAACAATCAAGTTTATGGCAATAATAAAATCTTACTAAGTTCCACAATTGCCTTACAAGGCGTAGAATTTAAACTAGTGGAATCCGGTGTTAGTTCTACTTTAATGAAAATGAATGCACTCAATTCGGACAATAAAACTTGGGAGAGTCACGTTTTAAATATTGAAAGTTTGGATTATTTGCAATTTGTGGTGTCTGCTAATCAGAGTATCTTTTACACTCAAGTTCCTGCAGTTTTTGTTTATAAAGAAAAGGCTTTTTGATGATGGAGATTGAAGATTTAGAAATTATTGATTTTTTTAAGTCGACATTGCCATTAGATCAGGCAAAATCTCAACAACTTCAACAATTAGTTGCTTATACGCAAATTGGTTATCGTCGTAAAGCCCACATATTAACACTAAAACCTAATTTTATTTATTTGATCCGCAAAGGTGCGATATCTATTACAGATGACAATGAAAAATTATTTTCATTAATTGGCGAGCATCAATGGTTTGGCTATAACACGCAGATGGTGCTTTATTTGCATACTTGTGAAGAAGATACATTGTATTATCGAATTGATAAAGATTTTTTCGATAACTTATTTTCTAATCATTCAGCGATTGAGAGTTATTTTCAGGATGCTAAATTAGAGTCTAATCTTAAAGCACAAACAATTATCAAA
The DNA here is from genome assembly GCA_016845205.1 of Gammaproteobacteria bacterium. Taxonomy (GTDB): domain Bacteria; phylum Pseudomonadota; class Gammaproteobacteria; order PS1; family Pseudothioglobaceae; genus Thioglobus_C. The sequence continues at coordinate 591 of JAERTA010000081.1, read as the reverse complement.
CAAAATAGTTTGTTGGATAATAGTGTCTTGTCAATGTCTCGAGCCAATGATGCGGTCATGGTTGATCAGTCTACTTCAATTGAAAAAGTAGCAAAAATCATGACTGATAAAAACATAACTTCTGTTGTCGTTACAAAAGATGATGCGTTATGTGGTATTGTCACTGATCGCGCTTTTTGCACCAAGGTTGCTGCACTGGGGCTTGATGTTAAGTCATCAATCAATCAGGTGATGACTCAAAATCCTATTACAATTGAGCATTATAAAAGTGGTGTTGAAGCAATGTTGTTGATGGCTAATGCTTATGTTAGACACTTGCCAATCACCAAAAACAATCAAGTCATCGGCATGATTACAGCAGCAGATTTGCTAAGAAAGCAAAGCCATAATGTTGTTTTCTTGATTAATGAGATTTTGGCATCTACCAGTATTGATGAGCTGGTCAAAATTTCTAAGCAGGTGCCGTTTTTATTGCAACACAGCTATGAGTCAAATCTAGATGAGCATGATATTGCTTATTCTGTGAGTGCAGTGGGTCGAGCTATAAATCAACAATTATTAAAACAAGCAGAAGAGCTATTAGGAGAACCG
>JAERTA010000080.1 GCA_016845205.1 Gammaproteobacteria bacterium | reverse complement strand
GGCTTATGTGCTTGATAATGGATTATCCAAATCACTGATTAGAAATCAACAAATCGCATCAAGCATTGGCGTGGGTTATCGTTTATATGACAAATACGATACTTTGTTTACCCTAAGCTTTGTGCCAGCCAATGGTGTCAGTAATGACACAGTGCTTTCTGCTGTTAAAACCCAAGTGGCTGAGCTAATTAATAATCCTAACTTTATCCAAGGAGAGCTATCTCGCACCAAAGCGCAGCTAGAGGCTAGCTTTGTGTTTGAGCAAGATCAAATATCTACCCAATCTTATTATTTAGGCATGCTCTCAACAGTAGGTTTGGGCGTTGATAAAATGTTTACCTATGTTGATAATATGAACGGTATCAATGCCACCGAGGTTTCAGCAGCAGCTAAGCAATATCTTGATTTTGATCTCGCCAACTCGGTTGAGCTAATCCCACAGGGGGTAGAATGAGAGCCTTAATGAGAGTCCTAATTTTATTTTCACTACTTGTTAGCGCTGCACAGGCCAAGCTAGATATCCAACATTGGACAACCCCTGAAGGCGCTAAAGTATTTTTTGCACAAACCAAAGGCTTGCCAATATTAGATGTCCAGCTCAATTTTGATGCTGCCGCCTCTAGAGATGGCAATCAACATGGCTTGGCATCGCTCACTAGCTCACTACTGGGTACAGCCACCAAATATCACAATGAAGAGCAAATCATCAATGCGTTTGAATCGGTCGGCGCACAGTTTTCTAATAGCTCACTCAAAGATATGTCGATCGTGTCATTGCGTACACTAACGCGACCAGCCATCTTAAAAAAATCTCTTGATACTTTTACCGAGGTCGTTACTCAGCCTAGTTTTGAGCAAGGTTATCTAACCCGAGAAAAACGCCAAACCTTACGCGCTATTGAAGCAGCTAAGCAATCACCCGCTAGTGTTGCATCATTGGCTTTTGATAAAGCGGTGTTCGCTAATCACCCTTATGCACACGCCAAAATCGGTACCCAAGAGAGTATTAACCAAATATCGCTTGACGATTTAAAACAGCATTATCAGCAGTTTTATGTGGCTAATAATCTCACCATTGCCTTGGTGGGCGATATTACTAAAGTACATGCCAAGCAAATTGCTAGGCAGATTTCTCATGGTTTAAATGTTGGGCAAAAAGCCAAAGATAATCCGATAGTGTCGCCACTCAAGCAATCACAAACCATTCATATTGAATTCCCTTCAAAGCAAACACACCTACTCATTGGTCAAGCTGGTATTAACCGATCACACCCTGATTATTATCCTTTGTATTTGGGTAATCATATTTTTGGCGGTAGTGGCTTAACCTCTATTCTCAGTGACGAGATTCGTGAGAAAAAAGGCTTGGCTTATTCAGCTTATAGCTACTTTAGCAAGATGCGCTCAAACGGCATATTTATGATGCGCTTACAAACCAAAAACAATCAAGCTGTTGAAGCTAAAAATATCGCCATTGAGACGCTTAAAAATTTCAGAAATAATGCGATTGACGCCCAAAAACTGGCAGATGGTAAGGATAATATCATCGGTGGCTTCGCTCTAGAGACGGCTAGCAACGCCAATATCCTTACTTATTTGTCAATTATTGGCTTTTATGACCTACCACTCGACTATTTAAGCGGTTTTACCGATAAAATCAAGGATATTAGCGCTACAGACATCCAAAAAGCCTATGAAAGACTCGTTGATATGGATAGACTCATTGTTTTGAGTGTTGGGCAGCAGAAATAGGCCATTTTCAAAATTTCCGAAATTTTTAGTTTTAATACGAGTACAGCATTTCTTTTAAATATTTAGCTACTATAATGGGTCTTAATTAAATTACCATGGAGTTGTATTATGTTCGCCCCTATTGAAGTGCCTTTCGGCTGCAAGATGCTATTTAACGTTGTTGATCTTAAAGATGAATACACCATCGAAGACGTCGAGTTGTTACTTGGTGAAATGTGTAATGTTGTTAAGAATAACTACGGCGATGATAACGGCGGGTTTATCGGTGGTCAAGTCTTTAAGAATGATGGTTTTATTTCGTCAGAGGGCTCAGTTCAAGACCCTAGTAAAGCGGATAACAAGCGAGTAGATCAAAATGCAGGTGACTTGGTTATTGTGACTTATTGGCAGTCATTTGAGCAACATGAGGCCTCTCATGCTGATAAATTATTTAATGATAAATTTTCTGAGTTAGCAACTTACTGCGACAACACTTATGAAGTGGGATACAGTATGTTGTGGCAGGGTACGCCAGAGCACTAATCAAGATGGAGCGACTATTTTCCTACGGCACTCTGCAAAATGTAGAAGTTCAGCTCGAAACGTTTGGTCGTGTATTAACAGGCGCTAAAGATCAGTTATTGGGTTATCAATTAGAAATGGTCGAGATTAAAGATCAAGCTGTGGTTGATTTAAGTGGTGAAACACACCATCCTATTGCTGTTGCTACCGGCGATAGTGCTGATGAAATAACAGGCATGGTATTTGAAATTACCACGCAAGAATTAGCTCAATCAGATGAATAT
>JAERTA010000079.1 GCA_016845205.1 Gammaproteobacteria bacterium | reverse complement strand
TTAGAAGCTAAAGATATCGCGCGTCTTCAAACAGCGGCGACTTATCAAATGTACCATACGTTAATTATCGCCATATTGGCTGTGTATTACCAATACAAACCGTTACAAGCCATTAAGCAAAGTAGCTGGATATTTGCTATTGGTATTGCCTTATTCTCAGGAAGCTTGTATTTATATACTTTTAGCAAAATTCATGCAATGGTATTTATTACACCGATTGGTGGTATGTTGTTTATCTTAGGTTGGTTAAGCTTGCTAAGATTAACAAAACCTAGCTAACTTTAAGCCAAAAAAAAGCCTGCAATTGCAGGCTTTTTTGTCATGATTAAATTCTAGAAAGAGCCTTCTTTAGCACCCTCAAGAATTGCATTCATTTTTTCTGCTACATCCATCGCAGGACCTAGCGCATCTTCTGGTAATTGCATCGCATGCATTACATCAGGGTTCATGCTGATCATTCTGATTTTGCCATCCTTGCCTTCAACTACCGCAATACGACAAGGTAAGATTACCGCATAACGATCATCAATATCGGCAATTTTTCCAGCAGTAGCAGCATCACAAATATTATGAATACTTAAGTGTCTGTACGGCTTTCCAGTTACGTTCTTGATTTGCTCACTCAGTGGAAACATAGCCACATGTAAGATAGATTCGTTGGTTGCCATTGATTTGATTGATTCATCTACTTCTGGGCCAGTAATATCTTCATCAACCTCAGTGACTTGCACCATTTGCATGAACAACTCTGCAGTCATTTTTGGTGATGCGCTAGAATCTGTGGTTGCTTCAGCAACTGTTTCTTGTACAGTCTCAGCCGCTTGTTGTGCTACTTTCATTGGGTTGAAGCTTTGGTTTTGCCAATTGTGACCACCATTAAAAGGGCCCATATTATTACCACTCATTGGGCCAAAACGGTTTGAACGTGTGTCAAAACCAAAAGGCTGAACACCGCTATTAAAGCCAAATGGCTGTATATTGTTACCACCACCAAATGGACCGAAGCTAGTGCCACCACCAAATGGACCAAAAGAATTATTCCCGCCAGAAAATGGATTGTAATAATTATTGTTACCCCAAGGGCTCCAATTATCAGCTGTTGCGTTGCCCATTGTTAAGGCGCCAGTAATGGCCAAAATGACCGATAGTTTATTTTTCACTTCTCTCTCCTTGGTTAATAAATAAAAAGGCATAAGTCTAGCATAGTTGCTATAACTATGTCATAATAATCAAATATTTTTTACCCATTTAAGGAGCACAATGCTGCGTTATTTTTTACTAATTAGCTGTATTTTTTCATTCACTAACATTCAAGCAGAAACCGAAATTATTAATGGTAATAAAATGCTAGAGTCTGTCAATAAACGAATTGTCAATATTAATACCAATGAATTAATTAGTATATTAGACAAAGACCCAAACACTGTTTTAATTGATGTACGCACACCACCAGAGCTTAAATTTACGGGCACCATTAATCGTGGACAAAATATCAATATTGTTCGTGGTTGGCTAGAGTTTCAAATTGCCGATCATGTAAAGTCAAAAGACACGCCAATCATTGTTTATTGTGGTCGTAATTTACGCTCACCACTCGCTGCCAAAACTTTAGAAACCATGGGTTACACTAATGTTAAAAATTATGCAGATGGTTTTTTTGCTTGGAAAGAAGAATTTAATCCAGTTAAAGTGAGTGATTACGAGCCAGACAATATTTTATATAGACTGCCTATCGAGATCGATGATGACGTGTATTCTGCTATTGGCGCAACGCAGCCATACACTTACGAAAATTCAAATCATAATAATAATTTATCATTCATTGTCACTACTGATGGTGTCTTGGTTTTTAATGCAGGCGGTAGCTACCTTGTGGCCAAAGCCCTGCACGAAGAAATTAAGAAAATTACCAATCAACCAGTCAAATATGTTGTATTAGAAAACTCACAAGGGCACGCCATTTTGGGCTCTAATTATTGGAAAGAGCAGGGTGCGATTATCATTGCTCATGTTGAAGCCGATAAAGAGATTAAGCACAGAGGTGAAGATATTTATGCACGCTCATTACGCGTTCAAAAAGAAAAAATCATCGGCACAAAAGTAATTCGTCCAGATTTAACATTTGAAGAAAAAATGAGCCTACCAATGGGCAATACACAAATTGAATTGATGTATATTGGCGCATCACATTCACCTGATGATATTCAGCTCTGGATGCCTGAGAAAAAACTACTCATCAGTGGTGATACGGCCTTTAATCAACGCATGCTGCCAATTTTCCCACATACGAATGCTGCTGCTTGGATTGAAACTTGGGACAAGATTGAAGCCCTTGAGCCTGAAACCATTGTGCCTGGCCATGGCGACCCAACTGATCTAGCAACCATCACCAAATTCACTAAAGATTATTTAGTATTTTTACGCTCAGAAGTTGAAAAAGTATTAGATGACGATGGTGGCTTGTATGAAGCCTACAATATTGACCAGTCCGCCTATCGTGATTGGGGAACTTACAGAGAGTTGCACAAGCAAAATGCTGAGCGTGTATTTAAACAAATGGAATTTGAATAAGTTTTAAGTTAGATTTTTTGCCAACATAAAATTCGATTGTTGGCTGGCATTGGGTAATCATTAATAAGTGTTAAGCCAGTTTCTTTGGCTAATTCATCAAGTGCTTCAAAATCTCGAATTGCGCTATCAGAGTCTCTATCCTTGAGCCACCTATCAAAATCAGCATTACTTTGGCTAGTGTATTGGTCATTGTAGTTAAACGGCCCATATAATATAAACAAGCCGTTGGCATTTAGCGCCTCACCCACACCTTTAAAGAAGTCCAGCACCATCTCCCAGCTCATGATGTGCGTTGTGTTGGCAGAAAATATTACGTCATAAGTGGACTTCGGCCAAGTATGACACACATTAAGCTCTAATGCTGTCGG
>JAERTA010000078.1 GCA_016845205.1 Gammaproteobacteria bacterium | reverse complement strand
TTATAAAATACCTTTATTTAGCCTATTTTAGCGTTATTACCGTCATAGGCCTTGCCTATGACGCTGGCTAACAAAAATTTCGGAAATAATCAAAATAACGGTAAAATAACCCATTATCACAATCAAGATTCTTGGGAGAGTCATGCAGTTTAATTTATTTACCTTGGTATTTCTAATTGCCACGTTTGCTTATGTCATTACGCTTTTATGGCTAAACCTGCGCCAAGATAGAGCAGTGGCCAAATCGTTCGATGCTGTGCCGGCTGAGTTTAGTGAAAAAATTAGCTTAAAGCAGCATCAAAAAGCGGCTGAATACACTCAAGCCAAGCTTTTAGTTAACCATTTTGAGATTATTTTTTCTACTATCGTGCTACTTGTTTGGACGCTGGGTGGTGGGCTCAATTGGCTTGATGGCGCTTGGCAAGCTTTGGGTTATGATGCGCTAAATTCTGGTGTATTTTTTATCATCAGCCTAATGATGATTGCCAGCTTGATTGATTTGCCTTTTAGTCTTTACCGCACTTTTATTCTCGAGCAAAAATTTGGTTTTAACAAAACCAATATAAAAACTTTTGTGGGAGATCTGTTTAAAGAATTTATCTTGATGCTTATTATTGGCTTGCCACTAATTTACGCCGTTTTGTGGCTGATGAGTTTCATGGGTGAATTTTGGTGGGCTTATGTGTGGCTGGTGTTAACAGGTTTTTCACTGTTGATGTTTTGGCTTTACCCAAGCTACATTGCGCCAATTTTTAACAAATTTAAACCACTTGATAATTTAGAGCTAAAAGCCAAGATTGATAATTTGCTCACCCGCACAGGTTTTAAAAGTGACGGCGTGTTTGTGATGGATGGCTCTAAGCGCTCTTCACATGGCAATGCTTACTTTACTGGTATTGGTAAAAATAAACGTATTGTGTTTTTTGACACTTTACTTGAAGGCATGGAAGATCAAGAGGTTGAGGCGATCCTCGCACATGAGTTGGGGCATTTTCATCATAAGCACATCCGCAAGCACATGATAACTTCGTTTGTGATCTCCCTCTTAGGTTTGGCTCTGCTTGGCTATTTGATTAATCAAGCGTGGTTTTTTAATGGGCTTGGAGTCGAGACCATGAGTAACCATACTGCACTGATTTTGTTTACCTTAACCATGCCGGTGTTTAGCTTTTTTATCGCACCGATTAGCAATGCGCTGTCGCGCAAGCACGAGTTTGAAGCCGATGCTTTTGCCGCCGAACACACCAATGCCGATGATTTGGTATCAAGCTTGGTTAAGCTCTACCGTGACAATGCCTCAACACTCACACCTGATAAGCTGTATTCTGCCTTTCATGATTCGCACCCAAGCGCTTCCATTCGTATCGCTGAGCTAAAACGCCATGCGTAACTTATTGCTCGCTATTTTTCTTTTGCCGCTCACATTAATGGCGCAGCCCAATATGAGTGATGGCAAACTGCTATACGAAGAAAGCTGTGCTAAATGCCATGGCACAGAGTACTATCAAGGTTTAGGTATGAGTGAGCCAGATAGTATTGTTGAATTAACGCATTGGGTTGATACTTGTAGTTCGCATTTTAACCTTGGCTGGAATGACCAAGATATTGAAGACACGGCACATTATTTAGGACGCAAGTTCTTTGAATTAGACAGATAAAGGTATACTTAAATCATTAACTGGAGAAAAATATGAAAAAAATTTTACTACTCAGCCTCTTGCTTTCAAGCGTGTCTTTTGCCAATGAAGAAGGCAAAGAGTTTCACGATGAAGCTTGTATAGCTTGTCATTTAATTAAGCATGATGATGATTTTTACACTAGAGAAAACACGCGAATGAAAGACCATTTTACTTTGCGTTCTCAAGTGAGTCGATGTGCGGTTAATTTTAGTACTGGCTGGTTCCCTGACGAAGAAGCATCGGTGGTTGATTACCTTAACGATAAATATTACAAACTTAACAAATAATTGAGTTTAACACGGCGCCAAAAATGGCGCATTGAAAAAATCCAAGCTGAGCGTATCGCCAGAGCAAACAAAGCTTCTGATAGTTCTGAAGAGTTACTAGACGATACAGTTAAACCACAAACAGGCTTAGTGATTACTCGTTATGGCCAACGCTTGTTGGTTGAAGCCGAATCAGGCGAGCTTTACCAGTGCACAGGTAGACGTAACATCGAGCTTTCTGTGGCGGGTGATCAAGTTATTTTCCAAACCATTAGCAATGACGAAGGCGTAGTCACCGCCCTACTTGAGCGCGATAATCAGCTTAGTCGTTCGCAAAAACTCATTGCCGCTAATATTGACGAACTTTGGCTGGTGGTTGCAATTGAGCCACACTACCAATTTGAACTGATTGATCGTTATTTGGTGGTGGCTGAAAACGCAGGGTTGCCGATTAATATCGTGGTGAATAAAATTGAACTTAGTACTGATATTGATAAAGTTAAACGTGACTTTTCTATGTACGAATCGGCCGGTTATCCAATACATTATTTAAGCGTGAAAGAGCAAACCAACATCGCTGAATTAAAAGCTTTACTTAATGATAAAACGCATATCTTTTTAGGGCAATCTGGCGTGGGTAAATCGTCCTTAATTAATGAGCTAATTCCTGATCTTAATTTACGTGTAAACGAGATATCAAGCAAAAGCAAACTTGGCAAACACACCACCACCAATACCACACTCTATCACATCCCTTCAGGTGGTGATTTGATTGATTCTCCGGGTATTCGTGAGTTCCAACTAGACGAGCTTACTGATAAAGAAATCTTAAGCGGATTTAGAGAGTTTAAGCCGTTTATTGGCTTATGTAAATTTAGAAACTGCGCCCATATTAATGAGCCTAATTGCGCCATCAAAACTGCGGTAGAAAATGGCGACATTCACCCCAAGCGCTATACGAACTATTTACAGCTCATTAGTGGGTGACAGGCCTTGCCTGTCACCCATGATTCTGCTATGATAATCATATGTCGATACGTAAAGTAACATTTGATGAAGAGCATTATTACCATATATTTAATAGAGGTGTAGATAAGCGAAATATATTTGAAGACTATAATGATATCAAATACTTTTTAAATCGATTATCAGATCTAAATATTGATAGCGTTGGCACTAAATTAACAACGCAACGATTCAAAAGAAAGGGTGAAAAAAACAACTATATCGATCACCAAAAATTAGTATCAATTATCGCTTATTGCCTACTCCCCAATCATTATCATTTAATTTTAAAACAAGAATCTGAAAATGGTATTTCTAAATTTATGCAAAAATTAGGCACCAGTCATACCATGTACTTCAATACTAAATATAAAAGATCTGGCTCTTTATTTCAGGGAAAATTTAAGGCCAACTTAATTGACTCTGATTTTGGCTTACCTGTGCTATCAGTCTATGTAAATCTAAATTATACACATCATAAAATCAACCCTAAAATGGCACTCGCTAAATCAAGTATTTTTGAATATTTAGGCACAGAATTAGATGAATATATTTGTAACGAAGATGAAGTTACTGCCGTAATTAGAGAAATTGGTAGCCGTAAAGATTATCAAAATTTCGCCAAACAAACTTCAAAAGTATTTGGTGCCAACAAAGGGCTAACCATTAAGGATATCGAGGTAGATAAAGTTTTTGAATAATTTCAATAAAAAATACAGGGTGACAGGCCTTGCCTGTCACCCAATAATTAATTGGTGCATAAATGCAAGTTTCTATTGTTGATCAGATAGCCAAGGTTAATCGTGAGCAATGGAACGAATTGATTACTGATAACAATCCATTTTGCAAGCATGAATTTTTAAATGCATTAGAAAAACACAATTGTGTGGGTGAGCAGTTTGGCTGGATTCCCAGACATATAGCCATTACTGAAAATGATGAATTAATTGGTGCGGCCATTTTGTATGAAAAATACAATAATTATGGCGAGTTTGTGTTTGATCATGTTTGGCATAATGCCTATGAAAGACATGGATTAAATTATTACCCCAAGTTGACTTCTGCCATTCCTTACACACCAGCAAGTGGTGTGAGGTTTTTAGCCAAGACAAATGAAGAAAATCGTGTGTTTCCCATATTATTAGACACGATTGTTAATATTTGCGAAAAAATTAATGCCAGTAGCTTTCATTGCTTATTCCCAAGCAACTCTGAGGCTAAATGGATGGAAAATCAGCAATTATTGACTAGAAATGACTGCCAGTTCCACTGGATTAACCAAAATTATGCCAATTTTGATGATTTTTTGGCTAATTTAAAGCAAAAGAAGCGCAAAAACATCAAACAAGAGCGAAACAAGGTTAAAAAATCAGGGGTTAATATTCGACAATTAGATGGTTATAGTGCCACAGAAGCTGATTGGCAAAATTTCTCAAATTTTTATAATCAAACTTTCTTAGAAAAAAACGGCACGCCTACTCTTAATCTAGATTTTTTTAAAGACATTGCTAAATCGCTACCTGAACAAGTCTTATTATTTTTAGCAGATCTTAAAGGAGAATGTGTTGCAGGTTCTTTAATGTTTAAAAGTGATACGCATCTATATGGGCGTCACTGGGGCTGTTCCGAACAAGTAGATTATTTGCATTTTGAAGCATGCTATTATCAAGGCATTGAATATGCCATCAAGCATCAGCTGCAAGTGTTTGAGCCTGGTGCCCAAGGCGAACACAAAGTTGCCAGAGGCTTTGTACCCACTTTAACCCAATCAGCACACTGGATTAAAGAAGCGGGCTTTAAACAGCCTATTAAAGATTTTTGTGAGATGGAAAAAGAACACATTGATAAATATATGGCGCAAGTCAACTCTCACAACCCCTATAAAGACTCATGAAACAATATTCATCCTCTTGTGACCAAAACAAAGATCCGATTTTAGCGGTGATTAAACCCTTGTTATCAACTGCTAAATCGGTACTGGAAGTGGGCAGTGGCACGGGGCAGCATTGCGTTTATTTTGCTCAACAATTGCCACATCTTACTTGGCAAGCAAGCGATCAAGCGATGTATTTACCTAGTGTTAATGCCTGGATAAACGAGGCGCAATTGAATAACACACCGACAGCATTAGAGCTTAATGTGTGTCATACTTGGCCGAAGTCCACTTATGACGTAATATTTTCTGCCAACACAACGCACATCATGAGCTGGGAGATGGTGCTGGACTTCTTTAAAGGTGTGGGTGAGGCGCTAAATGCC
>JAERTA010000077.1 GCA_016845205.1 Gammaproteobacteria bacterium | reverse complement strand
GCTTCTTTAGATTCGGAAACAATTTCACTAATGGTTTTTGATCCGTTGGCTTTTCTAACTTGATAATCTACCAAGTTAAGATCCATAAAGATTTTTAGCATATTTGATTTAATCGCAAAATTAACGTTTTGCGCTACTCGTTTACCAGTAATTTCACCAGATGTCTCAAGCCTTGAAACAATAACACCAATCACGTTGCCATTATCATCAAGCAGTGGGCCACCTGAATTACCCGGCTGCACTGGAGCGGTAAGCTGTAGTTCAGCAATATTATTATAAAAGCCTGTAAGCGCTGCAATATTGCCGTTGGTTACTTTCAGCTCTGAGCCTAATGTAGATGAGAATGGATAGCCTAGGGCAATTGATTGCTCGCCTGTGACCACTGGCTTGCGATTTCTAAGATGTAAGAAACTGTCATTAGGTTTGCCTGTAACTAGGATTGATAAGTCTGTTGTGGAATCTGTATCTAGTAGCTCTACCGTTGACTTATAGCCTTTGTTTTTAACTTCAAGCTCATCACAGCCTGAGGTGACATGGTTGTTGGTGATGATGTGTGTTGGGGTAACAAAAAAGCCAGAGCCTGATGAGGTGGTTTCAAGCGTGATTTCTTCTTCCTTTTTATTTTCGTTTGTTGCAGCATTGTAATACCAATCCGCTGCTTTTTTGTAGTTTTTGGGAATGTTGTTATCTTTGTCGCCATAATAATATGTTGTGCCTAGGGCGATTTGAGCAGCTTTGTTGCCTTGATCTGCTGATTTTTTGTACCATTTAATAGCCTCTTTTACGTCTTTTTGCACAACACCGCCAAAATCATAAAATTTTGCATAATGATATTGGGAAACATCGTCGCCTGCTTTAGCGCCTTTTTCATACCATTTAAAAGACTCTTGTTTGTCTTTTTTAACACCAAAACCATTAGCATAAAAGTTTCCTAGGTTGTTGTACGATTTGGTATTGCTTTGTTCCGCAGCAAGATTAAACCACTCAAAGGCTGTTTCCATGTTGATTTCAACTACGTTTTTGCCAGATAGATAAAATACACCCATTTTATTTTGAGCATCAGCATTACCTTGGTCTGCGGCTTTTTTAGCCCATTTAAAGGACTTTTGATAATCTTTATTAGTGTGCTTGCCTTTAAAATAAATATCGGCTAATTCGTTTTGTGCCTCATCATAACCAAGCTCTGCAGCCTGAGTGTATAACTCCAGCGCTTTATCAAAATCTTTATCAAAGCCCTCTCCATTTTCATGCATTTTTCCAAGAAGGTAGATGGATTCATAGTCTCCTGCATCGACAGCTTTTTGATACCATTTAATGGCTTCTTTAAAGTTTTTATCTACACCAAAACCTTGATAATAATTTTTAGCAACCTCTTTTATGGAAACAATATTGCCTTGTTTAGCGGCTCTCTCATCCCAATAGGCAGATTTTTCTTTGTCGACAGGTACACCAGTACCAAATAAATATTTACTCGCCATAACGCTTTGGCCATAGGTATTTCCTAACTCGGCAGATTGTAAAAAATATTGGGTGGCTTCTGTGTTTTTCTTAGTTGTACTGATTTGATCAATTAAAAAACCGATATTGTATAAAGAAGTTGAGTGATTGTTTTTAGCGCCAATTTGATAATATTCAATAGCCTTATCAAAATCTACTTCAACAGTATATCCATAGGTGTAATCAAGAGCCTTCTCAAAAGCAATATTACGTTTATTATTGGCGATTCTACCTTCTAAAAGATTGATCTTATAAGTGGCATCTGCATCGCCATGCTTTTCAGCTTTTTTGTAATATTCTAGTGCTTTATCAATATCTTTTTCTACACCTTTTCCGTATTCGTATATATGTGCTAATTCGAATTGAGAGTTGCCGTCATTGAGTGCATTAGCCCTCAAAAACAAGTTTTTAGCCTTATGATAATCTTTATCTATGCCTAGCCCATGAAGATACATTTTTCCAAGCCTCCAAAGAGCATACTTATACTCTTTATGCTTAATAGCCAATTCAAAATTTTCTTTTGCTTTTGTGTAGTCTTGCTCAACACCTTTTCCGAATAAATACAGCTCGCCAAGCATCAAATAAACAAATTCGTCATAAGTATTTGCAGCCTTTGAAAAAGCATCAAAAGTTAATTTGTAATCGCTATCTATGTCGTCACCAGCAGACATATAAACTGTACCCAGCATGCGATAAGTAGAATCTTTTATATCGTCATATTCTTTATCTTTAAGCACTTCTTTAAAATTAAAGATTGCTGTCTTGTGATCGCCTTTATCAAAAGCATCGAGCGCCTCATCAAGTCCAGCGTATGCAGGAAAAAATAAAAGAGAAAAAATAACTAATAAGAGTGTTTTCATAATAATTTTTTTATAAATATGTTATAGAAATAAAGTGTTTAATTGAGCCATTTTTTGTTGTATTTTGCTAATCTTTTGTTGTGTTTTTAAAAGAAGATAGTAAAGTTAAGAATGCCAAAAGATAAATGGTAATAAAGCTAAGGTTGATTGGCGTAGATAGCCAGCCCTCGATTG
>JAERTA010000076.1 GCA_016845205.1 Gammaproteobacteria bacterium | reverse complement strand
AACGCAGCCCAATGTATAGCCCTTTGCCTTCATGTAGTCTAAACCTTCTCTAACGCCATCGTATAACGACGAACGACCCGATGTGTTTTCGGCATACAATTCTAAAAAGATTGGATACGCCTTGTCAAAATCAGCTTTGTTAACCGCACCTTCTAACTCACCAGTAAGTGAGCGTTCAACTAATTTTGGCACACCATTGCCTACCCAGTGACGTACTTTGGCCTCTCCCCATTTTTCTCTGCCCATGGCACTCATTAACTCATCCACGCAATAAGCCAAATCTGGCACACTGTCGACTAAAGTACCATCGACATCAATCATGATTAATTTTGGATTGAATTTTTTCATTGTTATCCTTGTCTTATCAACAGGTAGTATTTAGGTAGAATATGTAACCTATTATGTTCGAGATATTTTAATGCAAAACTCTACAACAATCGGTTTTATTGGCGCAGGCAATATGGCCTATGCACTAATTTCTGGTTTAATTCGTAACGGCTTTAATGCGCAAAACATTAAGTTAAGCGATACCGATGCCGATCTATTATTCCAACGACAAGCTGAATTTAACCTTGAAGTTTTTACGGATAATACTGAACTGGCTAGTCAGTGCGATGTTATTGTATTTGCAGTTAAACCACAAATATTGTCTATCGTTTGTAGGGAGTTGCAAACACATATCGACCACCAACCCTTAATGATTTCAATTGCAGCAGGCGTTCGATCAACCGATATTAATCGTTGGTTAGGTGGTGATACAGCGATAGTGCGCAGTATGCCAAATACACCAGCCCTACTTGGCAAAGGTGCAACTGGAATGATGGCAAATTCCACTGTGAGTGATGAACAAAAAATACTGGCTGAACAAGTACTTGGTGCGGTAAGTGAGTGTTTGTGGGTAGAAGATGAAAAAATGCTTGATGCTGTTACTGCACTATCAGGTAGTGGTCCCGCCTATTTCTTTTTAATGATTGAATCAATGACTAAAGCAGGGGTTGCACTAGGACTGGACGAAAAAACTGCCGAACAACTCAGCATTCAAACTGCACTTGGCGCTAGCATGATGGCCAGCAAAGGTGAGGATTCTGCACATGAATTACGCGCCAAAGTCACCTCACCAAATGGCACTACACAAGCGGCGATTGAGAGCTTTCAAGATCAAAACTTTGAAATGATTGTTTCTCATGCAATGCGTGCTGCTTTTGATCGTGCTAGAGAAATGGGGTCTGAATTAGGCGACAATGACTAACGAATCCGACGGATTGGTTGTCCACATAAAGACATCGAAAATTTACTTAGCTATTAGTCTTGGTGTTTATTTATTAAGTCTTTTTAGCGCTTGGCATTACTTTTATAGCCTTTGGTTGAGCTTGGCTATCAGCCTTGTTTTGTCACTATGGCTGGTTAATTTTTTACCTAAAAACATCTTACTCACAAAGCCGAATTCGATTACTAAAATCGCCCTCAATAAAAAACAAATTGCAATAGAAAAAAACAGCCAATCTAGCGAACAATACCCTTGGTTTTATCCGGCATATCAATCTCGATTTTTGGTGATAATTGAAGCTGGAAAAGAATCGGTTGTAATCTTTAAAGACGCTACAAGTTCTCAATCACTCTCAAAACTTAATCGATACCTGAATGCTAACACCTGAAGACACACTTAGACTCAATGTACTAATTTCAACCTGTGTGGCAATTCGAGTGGATGTTTATAAATTGGTCGTTGTTGGGCTGACAAAAGACAAAAAAGAACAAACCATTACCCTGAATCCAGATGCTGATAGTAGTAAGTATATCCAAGCAGTACAAAAACTTTTAGTTAGTCAAGTGTTGGGTAGTATGGGTGGCTATCCGTCGTATTTAAAACGCTGGTCACGAATGGGACAAGTGAGTTCTTCTAACTTAAAATCATTATTAAAAATTGGCAATATTGAGGCCGTAGTCGCCGTGGCCAACTCTAAAAACTTAGACGATGAAGTGCTAGATTTGGTGTGGTGGTGCGCCACCCATACTGATCAACAAGCAGAAATTGGTCGATTTTTGCTTACACGAGATTTTGTGGTGAAACATGCTGTTGGTAAACAAATTGCCCATTATTTATTAGAGTTTTTGCCATTTACTGATGACACGGCTCAGCTAATTGACACCACTAATCTGCTCTTGCAAGACGATTTAATCTCACAAGAAGCCAAAGACAGATTGTGGAAACAAGGCATGAGAAAAACCCAATTTTTGGTTGGTTTTATCGAACGTATGAAAGACAACCTGCCTAATAATGACAATACGGTAGCACTTGACTTAAACAGTAAAGAGCTTGATTGTGTCGGCACTGAACAAGGTCAAATCATGCTAAAAACCATCGCACACATTTTAAAAAAGATCAACCAAGAACATGTTTTATATCGCACACTAGAAGTATTAGGTGATTGCTTATCACACCCGATGATTCAGCCTTTAGATCAAATTGATGCTTTGCAAAATCAAGCACAAGTTGTGTCAGAAACACTGGGTTTGGATGATGAAAAAATTAAAGCGCGATTATTGCTTGCGGGCGTTAATGAGCGCTTGGCTGTGAGCACGATTTCTGCCCACGGTTTGGCTGGATCAGCCATTCGCAAGAAACTGGCCAATGTGCTTAATCCAATTCAAGATGCTTTAAAGCTGCTAACTACCCCATAACAATTGCATATTGGCTATCGCTGCTAGTGATGCGGTTTCAGTTCTGAGTACGCGTGAGCCCAACAATAATGACTGATAACCAGCTTGAGTAGCTCGGGTGATTTCTGCCTCGCTTAAACCACCTTCTGGGCCAATTAAAATTGTGGCCTCATTGGTTGGTGACATATCCATGAGTGTTTGCTCTGCTCGATGATGCAAAACAAAACCATTGACAGTTTGCAGTTGCAAAAACTCATCCAAACTTATTGGCATGGCCACCTGTGGAATAACCGAACGACCTGCTTGCTCACAAGCGCCAATGGCAATTTTTTGCCAATGTGATTGGCGTTTTTTTAATTTATCGCCCTTGAGTTTCACCACGCAGCGCTCTGTCAAAACAGGCATAATTGTGCTCACCCCTAGCTCAACGGATTTTTGTATTAAAAAATCCATCTTTTCACCTTTGGCCACACCTTGTACCAAGGTTAAATTAAGCTTTGATTCAGATGGATTTTCCTTTTTACTTAAAAGCTTAACCACACAGTCTTTTTTGGCCTTAAGCACCTCGGCGGTGTAATTAAACCCGTCACCATTAAACAAGGTAATGCTTTGTCCTTGCGGAAAGCGCAATACTTTAGCCAGGTGATGGGTAGCATACGCATCTAGTGTTAATTCATCACCAATATTCAAAAGAGTATTTTGGTACAAACGTACTTGTTTCATGGTATCTTTGTGCGCTTAAAAATAGATTACAAAAATGATACATCAAAACAGAAGAAAAGAATTGTTAAGCCAGATTGATGATAATGGTGTTGTCGTTATATCAACAAACCCTGAACAATTTAGAAATGGCGATGTTACCTTTGCGTTTCGACCAAATAGTGATTTTTTCTATTTAACTGGATTTCAAGAGCCACAAGCGGTTGCTGTCATTAGTCGAAACACTTACACAATGTTTTTAAGAGATAAAGATCCTGATCGTGAAATTTGGGATGGAGAACGCCTAGGTCTCGCAGATGCCCCTGAAGCACTAAAACTTGAAAAGGCTTTAAATATCGATTTATTGGACGAGCATTTAACGCAATTAATGACAGCAGAAAATGTTGTTTATTTTGACGAAAAACCTTGTGATCTTGACAGAATGCTTGGCGACTTGCTTTCAAACCATACGATCAAAAGCCTGCAAGAACCCCTGCATGAAATGCGTTTAATCAAAGATGAGTTTGAAACCAAAATCATGCAAAAAGCGGCCAATATTTCAATGGTTGCTCACGTACTTGCCATGCAATATGTATCTCCTAATATGTTCGAGTACGAACTCCAAAGTATCTTTGACGCCCACTTCGTCAAAAACAACGCAACACATGCCTACACCCCTATCGTTGCAGGTGGTAAAAATGCCTGTGTATTGCATTACATAGAAAATAACAAACCGCTTAAAGATGGCGATTTAGTATTGATTGATGCAGGCTGTGAGTTTGAAAACTATGCTAGTGACATTACACGCACACTTCCAGTCAATGGTCAATTTAGTAAAGCACAAAAACAAATTTATCAAATTGTACTTGATGCTCAATTGGCTGCCATTGAAAGCATTAAGCCTGGTGTCAGTGTACACAAACCACATAAAGTCGCTTCAAATATTATCCAACAAGGGCTTGAATCATTAGGACTACTAACACCAGATGAGCCGTTATCAAAATTTTACATGCATGGTACTGGCCATTGGCTGGGCATGGATGTGCACGATGTTGGAAAATATCAACACAACCAGCAACATCGTAAATTTGAACAAGGCATGGTAATCACTGTTGAACCTGGTATTTACATTCGTAAGGATGATAAAATCAACCCTATTTATCACGATATTGGCATTAGAATCGAAGATGATATCTTGGTGACAAGTACTGGCAACACCGTTCTAACTGAACAACTTGCCAAAACTATTGATGAAATTGAAACTTTAATGAATACAAACTAACCCATGAATATACAACAAGCGATCAAGGCAGTTATTGCCAAACAAGATCTAAGCGAAGATGAAATGCACGCCGTGATGAGTGACATCATGACCGGTAAAACCACTGATGCACAAATTGGTGGTTTTTTAGTCGGCTTATCAATGAAAGGAGAAACGGTTGCTGAAATTACCGCTGCCGCCAAGGTGATGCGGTCATTGGCAACTGGCGTACAAATACACCATCCAAAATATTTGGTTGACACTTGCGGTACCGGTGGCGACGGCTTAGGTTTGTTTAATATTTCAACCGCTTGTGCCTTTGTCGTGGCGAGTGCTGGCGGTCAAGTCGCCAAGCATGGTAATCGGAGTATTTCTTCTAAATCAGGCAGTGCCGATGTTTTAGAAGCAGCGGGCGTTAACCTAGATATGAGCCCAGATAAAATCAGCAAATGTGTTGAAAAAATTGGTGTTGGTTTTATGTTTGCACCCGCACATCACTCGGCCATGAAACACGCCATCGGCGCACGAAAAGACTTAGCTGTGCGTACCATTTTTAATGTTTTGGGCCCACTCACTAATCCAGCAAAAGCGCCACATCAAGTCATGGGTGTGTATGACAAAGCCTTAGTTGAGCCAATTGCCAATGTACTTAAAGGTCTTGGCTCTAAGCATGTGATGGTGGTACATTCCAAAGATGGTTTGGATGAAATCTCGATTGCGGATGATACCTACGTTGCAGAATTAAAAGATGGCTCGGTTACGACTTACACTATTAACCCGACAGAATTTGGCTTGCCTTTAGGTGATTTAAACGACATTAAAGCCGATGACGCTGAGCGCTCGCTTGAATTGATCCAGCAAGCACTTGACGGCAAAGATGGTGCTGCAAAAAATATCATTGCCATGAATGCAGGCGCTGCTATTTATGTATCGGGTATGACTAAATCCTTGCAAGCAGGTATCAATACCGCACTTGAGATTTTAAACGGTGGCGCTGCTCACCAAAAATTAGACGACTTTGTGCGTGAATCAACTGGCTGTTAGTTAAGCAACTAAAGGAACTATAAGAATGGATAAAGATACAAATCTAATTTGGATCGATTTAGAAATGACTGGCTTGTTGCCAGAAAAAGATGTCATTATTGAAATCGCCACTATTGTTACTGACAAAGACCTTAACGTCTTAGCCGAAGGCCCAGCACTGGCTATCCATCAAAGCAGTACAATCTTGGCCGGCATGGATGAGTGGAATACTGAACACCACACCAACTCTGGCTTAGTTCAACGCGTTAAAGACAGTGACATTTCCACCAAACAAGCTGAAATTCAAACCCTGGATTTTTTACAAAAGTACGTCAATCCAGGTGTCTCACCAATGTGTGGTAATACCATTTGTCAAGATCGCAGATTTTTGTATAACTATATGCCTAAGTTAGAACAATTCTTCCACTATCGACACATTGATGTCACCACGCTAAAAGAGCTGGTTGTACGTTGGAAACCTGAGGCAGTGATGGTGCGCGAGGGCGAATCAGCACACCTGGCATTGTCTGATATTCACGACTCAATTAAAGAGCTCAAACATTATCGAGAAACCTTTATTGATGTCTAACACCTGGCACTCTCCTGCAAAAATTAACTTATTTTTGCACATCAATTCTAAACGAGACGACGGTTACCATAATCTACAAAGTATTTTCCAATTGCTGGATTATTGTGACGAGCTTAATTTTGACATCCGACAAGATGGCGTTATCAATCGCACCAGTGGCAATGAAACTGTGCCTCAAGATCAAGATTTAATTATTAAAGCTGCCAAAGCACTACAAAGTGCAACCGGCACAAAACTTGGCGCCGATATTTCAGTCATCAAAAACATCCCTGCTGGTGGTGGATTAGGCGGTGGCAGCTCCAATGCCGCCACCACATTGATTGCACTTAACCAATTATGGGGCACCCAATATTCAAAACAACAACTTTCAAAAATCGGTCTAGAACTTGGTGCCGATGTACCTATTTTTATTGCTGGGCAGAGCGCTTGGGCCGAGGGCGTAGGCGAGGTACTCACGCCAATGACATTACCAAAGCACTATTTTTTGGTCGTCTCAATCAACAAACACATTTCCACCAAAGAAATATTCTCACACAAATCATTGACAATGACTCCATTGATAGGGAAAATATGCCACTTCTCAGAGTTAATCAATCCACACAATGATTGTCTTGAGGCGGCCATAGATTTAGAAGGCGAAGTTTTAGAAGCGTTAACACATCTAAAAAGTGCTAAAAATTATCTATATCAGCCAAGGATGACTGGCACAGGAAGCTGTGTTTTTGTAGAGTTTGAACATGAGAAAGATGCGTTGGTAGCGCTTAAAAATGTACCAAACCAATGGTCAGGTTTTGTCGCACAAGCGCTCAATACTTCACCATCACCTTAATGGGCTGTCGCCAAGCGGTAAGGCAACGGGTTTTGATCCCGTCATGCGCAGGTTCAAATCCTGCCAGCCCAGCCATTTTACTTCGTCTTTTTCCTTTGTATTTCGTTGGACTTATCCCTCGTTCGGTCATATAGTAATACCTATATTCCCTCACTCACTCTGTCGTCCGCCTCATACAAAGACAAAATACTTGTAAAATTTAAATAAAAACTAGCTACAATTCAAACTTAAGAATTACTAGGAAATGCATTAAGAGGTATTCTTGCTGAGTTTATTGTTTGATGTATTAGACACGCCAAGAGAAGAATGAGATGCTTATGATTTAATTACTAAAAGTGGCCTAAAAATTTAAATAAAATCATCTGCATACTTGCAAAGTTGGAAGCAAAAAGAAATATTTAAAATATCATTTGGCATTCAGCCTACGACTGTTTGGGATGAATATAATCAGAGAAGTTCAGAGTCCAAAAGGCAAGCCGATGTGTATGTATTTTGCGTATTAATCCACAAGGATAAAGACACTGTCGATCCTTTAAATTT
>JAERTA010000075.1 GCA_016845205.1 Gammaproteobacteria bacterium | reverse complement strand
GTACTAAGTATCTTTAGATACCTTAGGTTTACTTAAGTTAACCTAAGTAAACCTAGGTATATAGTTACCTTAGGTAGGTAGTAAGGGGAGGGTTAGAAACCATTAGGGGGGACGTTCTAATAATGTGATAGAATTGAGCTATGTTTAGCTTTAAGTACGCAATCTTCTGTATGTTAGCTGGCCTGTTGGCTGGATGGTGCTTTGACAAAAAGAACGACCTTCCGATTGTAGGCATATTTACTTATATCTTTGTTATTAATGCATTCTCATTGATGTTTGATTATGACCAATCCTGGGCATTTCTTGCTTTCGTTGAAATGCTAGCTGGTCATGGTTTATATAAGATGGGGTTTGGAAACTTTTTAGGAGAAGTGTTCTCTGGTTCGGAGTTAAAGAAAAAGACAGGTAAAGTCATAACAGCATCTATAGCAGCTAAAGACGCGTACATTGAAACATCAGCTAAAGAAGTACATGTTGAAAAAAAACCTGTTATAACAGATACATCTAAGAAGCCATTGCTAAAAGAGTTTGGCGTTTCCCAAAAGGATTTGGATAACTATAAAGAAGTAAATTTCAATAGAAAATTATATGTATTCCTTGGGTCTTTGGGGGTATCGTTGTTAATATCGTTCATTGTTTTTTACCCTGAACATTGGCTGTTCCCAGTGCCTTGGGTGCTATCTATAGTGTGGCTTGTATCTTCCCCTATAGTCAAGTATTTTGTAATTAATTCCAATCCTAAATATAAGAAAGCAAAAGAATACCAAGAGCGACTATGGACATACAACCAGCGAGAAGATGGATTATAAATCTGAAAACACTCTGCCTATTAGTTTTTCTTTATGGTTAATACATAAGTGAGCATATCGCTTTGTAACACCTATTTGTTTATGACCCAACACGTCAGCTATCTCTAGCAAGGAAGCCCCTGATTGAGCTAAATACGAAGCCGTGGTGTGCCTTAAATCATGGAATCTAAAGTTATCTACCTTAGCTTCTACTAAAGCATTCTTCCACTGTTTGTTAAAACAAAATGCTTTATCTGGTTTAATCTCTGAATTGAATATTAAAGAAACACTTTGTTGCCTAAACTTTGTCAATTCATTAATAACATCATTAGTTAAAGGCAGTACTTTAGGTTGGCCATTCTTAGTTGTCTGAACATAAGCTGTTTGTCTTTCAAAATCAATGTCATTCCATCTTAAACTAAGCAGCTCGCCACGTCTTGCACCTGTAGTTATAGCTATTAAAACTAACAAGTAAAGCTTAGGCCAAACCGCCTCCTTACAGGCGTTTAAAAGCCCCTTTCTCTCTGAGGCAGACAAGTACCTTACTCGATGATTATCTTCGGGTAGCGAGGATATTAATTGGACTGGATTTGACGTTAGATTGTGTCGCCTACATCCATAATTAAACACAACAGAGGCTGCTGATTTATATCTATTAATCGTAGAATTAGACAAGCCCTTAGGTAGTTTAGCCATTGCCTCATAAATATCACTAGTAGTAATATCAGAAGCCCTTTCAACCTTAATACTCTTCACCCAAAAGTCAGTCCTAGAGCTTTGCTTTTGTATATCCCTACCTTTATATTCACGAGATAAGTAAATATCAGCTAACTCACCAAAACTGATACTGCTTTTAACTGTTGAGCCGTATGCTAACAACTCCTCATTGTTGCTTTCTACACGGCTAGCAAATTGAACTGCCAGCTTTTTAGTGGAAAACACTTTAGTTATTGGTTTAAACCCTTTCTTACGAATAAGAACTCGATACACCACCCCCTTAGAGCGGTTGATTTTCTGAATAGTTGCCAAGACATTCCCCAGTTTAGTGTACACATACTGTACACAACTGGAAATAAGAAGCCGAAAAGCACATAGATATTACACTTAGAAAACCTAAGCAACCTCTTGTGCTATTTGAAGTGTTTAGATGGTGGCCACACCTAGAATTGAACTAGGGACACAGGGATTTTCAATCCCTTGCTCTACCAACTGAGCTATGTGGCCGAAAAGAGCAAATTATACCAATAAATTTTAAGTGCATTGTTAAAAACAGCGCATGTTAAATCCTTTAAACCCTAAGCGCTAAATCAATACCATCGAAACATACCAATTAACCCGGCACTGGCATAAAAGAATTGCAAAAATAAAATGCCTTTGTGCTTACCCAAATAAGCCCAATAACCAATTAAAAACGCGGAAATTAACAGCAGTAGAAATCCTAAAAATTCGGCGCCAATATTGAGTGCGACCAACATCGAGTAAGCAATGGCAGTTGCCACGCCAAGCCACTCTAATGTTTTGCCGTTCACAACTACTCGCCTAAGAACCTTTCTGCATCAAGTGCTGCCATACAACCTGAGCCTGCCGAAGTAATCGCTTGGCGGTAGATGTGATCAGCCACATCACCAGCTGCGAATACGCCTTCAACACTTGTTTGGGTTGCATTGCCTTGCGTGCCACTTTGTACGGTAATATAACCATGTTCCATATCTAAGTGCCCTTCAAAGATTGATGTATTTGGCGTGTGCCCAATGGCAATAAAGACGCCATGAACATCGATCTCTTTGGTTTCTCCGTCATTATCAATGAGTCTTAACCCAGTCACGCCTGAGTCATCGCCCAAAACCTCGTCCAGGTTATGATTGTATTCAATACTGATGTTGCCGTTTTTTGACTTCTCAATTAGCTGATCAGACAAAATCTTTTCAGATGAAAATTTATCTCGACGATGCACAATGGTGACATGCTCTGCAATATTGGATAAAAATAAGGCTTCTTCAACTGCGGTATTACCGCCACCGATTACCGCCACTTTCTGTCCGCGGTAGAAAAAACCATCACACGTAGCACAAGCGCTCACACCCCTGCCTTTAAATGCTTCTTCTGATTCTAGGCCTAAATAGCGCGCGCTTGCGCCAGTAGCAATAATTACTGAATCTGCTGTATAAGTTGTAGCAGCGCCACTGAGTGTAAACGGACGAGACGAGAAGTCAACTTCGGTAATATAATCATTAATGATTTCAGTATCAAAACGTTCGGCATGTTGCTGCATACGTGCCATCAAATCAGGCCCCTGTACGCCTTCGTTGTCACCTGGCCAGTTGTCGACTTCGGTTGTAGTCATTAACTGTCCACCTTGCTCCATACCGCTGACAATCACAGGATCTAAGTTTGCCCTTGCTGCATAAACTGCCGCAGAATAGCCCGCAGGGCCCGAACCAACAATCAATGTCTTACAATGTTTATTTTCACTCATTTAAATATCAATCCTTTATACTTATACACAATATCTGAAACATTATAAAGCAAGCTGAAATCGCCTTGAAAAAAAATACCACCTCAAGCAACAGAAAAAACCAACAAAAACCTCGATCTCGAGC
>JAERTA010000074.1 GCA_016845205.1 Gammaproteobacteria bacterium | reverse complement strand
AGGCGATGACTCAAGCACACGTGGATTTTGATTGACTGACAATCTAAGTGCTTGCCAATTATGTAAAGTGCCATCGTATTCACTAATGGTTGCATGTGAGATAGCACTTAACACTCTATCTCTAAGCTCTTTATGAAAGCCGTTCATGACTGATAATACAGTGATAAGTGTCATTACACTGAGAATTAGCCCAACCATAGAGACGCCAGAAATAAAGGAAACAAAGCCTTTTTTGCGATTGGAACGCAAATATTGGTTAGAAATACTAAATTCAACACTCATAGTGCTGATATTTTGTCATAATTAGCGTTTTAAAGGTAGGAATAACTCTTTAGAGATCTTTGTGATGAATCTAAATAAGCGAGGACTTGTTAATTATTTACTGTTGCCAGTTTCAGGTGTTTTTTATCTTCTGTCTTGTATTAGAAGATTTCTTTACCAAACAAAGCTACTAACCACCTATCGTTTTAATACAAATGTAATTGTAGTGGGTAATATTACTGTTGGCGGTAGTGGCAAAACACCTATTGTTATTGCATTGGTAAATTATTTTAAGCAACAAGGTAAGCGAGTTGGCGTGGTTTCCCGTGGCTATGGTGGCTCTCATGCTCAAGGTAGCTTATTGGTTGATCAAAATACACACCCTAGTGCTTCAGGTGATGAGCCATCACTCATTGCTGCGCAAACTCAAGTGCCGGTAATGGTAAACCAAGATCGTGTTCAAGCAGTTAAAGATTTGATTATTGACCACAATGTTGATCTTGTGATTAGTGATGATGGCTTACAACACTACGCCATGGGTAGACACCTTGAGATTGCTGTAGTTGATGGAAAACGACGTTTTGGTAATGGTTTTTTCTTACCAGCGGGTCCACTTAGAGAACCAGTATCAAGGCTAAAAACAGTTGATTTTGTTATTAACAATGGTGAGAAACATACAGGTGAAGTGACTTCAAATTTAAAGCCATTGATGTTTGTTAATGTGGCAACTAATGAGGAGCAACCACTAGATTATTTTAGCCAACAAACTTGCCATGGCGTAGCAGGCATAGGTTATCCACAGCGATTTTTTGACACTCTAACTCAACTTGGTGTCAAGGTAAAAACACATGCTTTTGCTGATCACCATGCATTCGCTCGGTCGGATCTTATTTTTGACGATAATTATCCTATTCTTATGACCGCTAAGGATTGTGTAAAATGTAGGGAGTTCGCGACAGATCAAATGTGGTATTTGCATGTTGAAGCTGAATTAAGCGACGATTTTTTGACTGAATTGACCAATAAATTATGATTGATGAAGCGCTACTTAAATTACTAGTTTGTCCAAAAAGCAAAGCACCACTTAAACAAGTAGGTGACGAATTAGTTTGTGAAACCAGCGGCTTGGCTTATCCTATTAATGACGGCATTCCTGTTTTATTAATTGAAGAGGCTCGAAAATTAAGCTGATGGATTTTTCCGTTATCATTCCTGCACGTTATGCATCTACTCGCCTGAATGCAAAATTATTACAAGATATTCATGGCAAGCCACTGATTCAACATACCTATGAAAACGCTGTTAAAAGTGGCGCCTCTCGCGTTATTATTGCCACAGATGACACGCGCATTGAAACCATTGTCAATGATTTTGGCGCAACCACCTGTATGACAGCAGATCACCACACATCTGGCACTTCACGCATTGCAGAAGTATTAGACAAGCTGTCGATTAATGACGACGAGATTGTTGTTAATGTTCAAGGCGATGAGCCGATGTTAGGTGCCAATGTGATTGAGCAAGTAGCCAATAACTTAGATAATAGCAAAATGCAAATGGCAACTTTATGTGAAAACGTGATAGATAAAAACCAATATCTAGATCCGAATTGCGTCAAAGTGGTATTTGATAAATTCGGTAAGGCGTTATATTTTTCAAGATCACCCATTCCCGCTTTTAGAGAAGAGGCTGATTTTGATACTTCCTTATGTTTTAAGCATATTGGAATTTATGCCTATCGATCAGGCTTTGTCAAACAGTATTTGACAATGAGTAGCTCAGCCTATGAGCAAGTAGAAAAATTAGAACAGTTAACCATCTTAAATGAAGGCTTTGGTATTCATGTAGCTCCTGCATGCGCCCCAACCGGATTTGGTGTAGACACAATTGAAGATTTGGCTAAAGTCAGAGAGGCGCTACAGTGATTATTGACGGCAAACAGATTGCAAAAAAATTAAGAATCAGTATTGCAGACCAAGTTGCAACACTTGATCGAAAGCCTGGCTTAGCGGTCATTTTGGTTGGTGATGATCCTGCCTCTGCAGTGTATGTGCGTAATAAAGACAACGCTTGTAAAGAGGTGGGTTTTTATGCTGAGAAAATTAACAAATCGGCTGATATAACTCAAACAGAATTATTGTCCGAAGTCGAGCGTCTTAATAAGGATGACAAAATTGATGGTATTTTGGTGCAGTTGCCACTACCAAGTCATTTAGATGCCAATCAAGTGATTGAAGCGATTAACCCAAATAAGGATGTTGATGGTTTCCATAGTGAGAATATCGGCAAGCTCATGCAAAATAAAGCCTATTTACGTCCATGC
Organism: Gammaproteobacteria bacterium; assembly: GCA_016845205.1. GTDB lineage: Bacteria > Pseudomonadota > Gammaproteobacteria > PS1 > Pseudothioglobaceae > Thioglobus_C. Next base: position 7,108 of record JAERTA010000074.1, on the reverse strand, counting down.
ACACCCAAAGGGGTAATGACCATGCTAGCCACCACAGGAATTGATTTAGTAGGTAAAGATTGCATCGTCGTAGGTGCATCCAATATTGTTGGCCGACCAATGGCGATGGAGCTTTTGAATGCGAGAGCAACCGTGACCATTTGCAATAGTAAAACTCAAGATTTACCTGCTAAGCTAAAACAAGCAGATGTTGTAGTGGCAGCCGTTGGCATTCCGAAAATGATTCAAGGCGATTGGATTAAAGAAGGAGCGGTCGTTATTGATGTTGGCATTAACCGCCTAGATGATGGCTCTTTGGCTGGCGATGTAGATTTTGATTCAGCACAACAAAAAGCGGCGTGGATTACACCCGTGCCTGGCGGTGTTGGGCCAATGACCATTGCGACTTTATTAGAAAATACATTAACAGCATATAAAGCAAGAGAGGAAAAATGAAAATTTTAATCAAAGGAATGAGAGAGGGTTTAGGTCGATTGATTGTGTTGATTGACTGGGTATTTTCACCAAAAAAACTCAAGCGTAGCGAATCAGACCAGGCTGAAGTTGACAAGCAAGTTGAATCTTTAAAATTGTACCAATTTTATGCTTGTCCATTTTGTATTAAAACACGCCGCACTATCAAGCGTCTTAATTTACCAATAGAAACTCGCAATGCACAAGCTGGCCAGTTTCGTGCCGAGTTATTAGCTGGTGGTGGCGAAATTAAAGTGCCTTGTTTGAGAATCAAAGAGGGTGATGATATTACTTGGATGTACGAATCATCTGACATCATGGCTTATTTGGATAAGCGTTTTGGGGTGTGATCTATATTGAAGGCGGTACAAAATCTCAAAGGCAGTTAGCCAAAGCGCTTTACAGCTTTTGTTCTAAAGCGCTTTTAATTAAAAAACCGATTGATATAGATTTAAAGATTCAAGATGTGGAACATGCCCAGGCGTGGACAGACCACGAGGGTGGCGGTAAGTTTTATATCGATATCGAAAAAAATCTAACAACAGATCAATTCATTACCGCTTTTTGTCATGAGATGATTCATGTGATCCAGCATCTGCGCGATAAACCCATTAGCGAAAAGGAAGCTTACCAGTTAGAAACTGAATTAGCGGAGCAGTTTAAAGTACTTAATAAAGATTAAGGCAAGAAGTCTTTTAGTTTTTTAATATTCTCGTCTAGTTCAGCTTTCGAATTCGCCGTAATATTAATATGCCCCAGTTTTCGATTAAAACGTTCTGATTTGCCGTATAAATGCAAATGTGCATTAGGCATATTGAGCACAATATCGGTTGGCCCGATTTCACTAATAATATTCACCATAGCGCTAAAGTTGTGTGTGGGTGTAGTGTCGCCCAATGGCATGCCCGTGATGGCACGCACATGGTTTTCAAACTGAGAGGTGTTAGCGCCTTCAATCGTCCAATGGCCAGAGTTATGCACTCGTGGTGCCATTTCATTCACCACCAGACCGTCTTCTGTTTCAAACAGTTCAATGGTTAAAACACCCACATGATCCATTTCGTCAAGTAAAGTTTGCATGTAGTGCTCAGCTGATGCTTGTACTGCTGGGTTTATATTTTGGGCAGGGGCAATGGTCAGCCTTAAAATGCCATCATGATGCGTGTTTTCAACTAATGGATAATAGCGATGATCGTTATCAATGCCACGTACGGCAATGAGTGATAATTCACGTTTGAAATTTACAAACCCTTCTAAGATTGATTCAACACCGTTCATGCTTTGCCAAGCCTCAGATATTTGACCATTATCTCGTATCAAGAATTGACCTTTGCCATCATAGCCTTCAGTTGCCGTTTTTAAAATAGCAGGTAAGCCAATTTTCTCGACAGCAATTTTTAAGTCAGCTTCAGAGTTTACCATTTGATAGGGCGCACAAGGGATGCTAAGTTTATTGAATAGGGCTTTCTCGCGGCCACGATATTGAGTGGTAAATAGCGATTTCTCACCTGGATAGACCGGAATATTTTTATTAATTTCTCTAACGACTTCAATATCAGTGTTTTCACTTTCATAAGTGATAACATCTGCAAAGGCAACCAGAGACTCAATATTGTCTTTGTTATCCTCTAAAGCAAACATATTGCCTAAAAGGGCTGAGGGCTCGTCATTAGAATTACCTGAAAATCCAAACTGGTGGTTTAACGGATAACCAGAAATTGCCAGCATTCTGCCGAGTTGGCCAGCGCCTAAAACACCAATTTTCATTAACTGACTGGGTTGGGGTTGTCTAAAACGTCTTGCGTTTGCTTGGCTCTAAATGTAGCTACCTTTTCGCGAACTTCTGCATCTTCATTAGCAACAATTTGTGCTGCCAAAATACCGGCATTTTTTGCGCCTGCTTCACCGATGGCTAAAGTACCTACTGGTATACCACCTGGCATTTGTGCAATGGATAGTAGTGAGTCTTGTCCACTAAGAGCACGCGATTGAACTGGCACACCAAGTACTGGCACAATGGTTTTAGCAGCCACCATACCTGGTAAGTGCGCCGCACCGCCAGCGCCGGCAATAATCACTTTTAAACCCCGAGATTGAGCATTAGAAGCATAGTCAAACATTTTATCCGGTGTTCTATGTGCAGAAACCACCTCAACTTCATGAGGCACGCCAAATTCTTCTAGCATATCTACTGCGTGTTTCATTGTGGGCCAGTCAGATTTTGAACCCATAATAACGCCAACCAGTGCACTCATAAATTTCTCCAAAGTTATCGTTTTTTGTGGAAATTATATTATACTCAAATAGCATCTATATAGATAGTCGCAGAGTTTATATAGTGTGTTAGAATCGATTTTGTAATTATTTAAGGCGAAGTATTATGTCAAACACCCCGCTTCAAGAGCTGATCAAGCAGTTTAATCAAACCAGACAAAAGCTTGAAATTGACGTTGAACAAAAACGTAAAAACTTTAGTTATACACTCAGAAAGAATAGGGTTGTGTTTGAAAAATCATTACATCGAGCACATAAACGACTTAAAAAAGGGGCTTTAAGCTATCTGTTTAACGCCAATCCGTTATATTTAATAACTGCACCGATTATTTATGTGATGATCGTGCCACTGGTTTTTTTGGATATTTTTGCCTCAATCTATCAGGCTGTGTGCTTTCCTATTTATAAAATCAGAAAAATTAAAAGATCGGATTATGTCGCTGTTGACAGACACAAACTTGGTTATCTGAATATTTTTGAAAAGATAAACTGCATCTATTGTGGCTATGCCAATGGACTGCTCAGCTATGTGGGCGAAATCGCCTCTCTAACTGAGCAATATTGGTGTCCGATTAAACATGCTAGAAAAATTAATAATCCACACGATCGCTACTGGCACTTTATTGATTATGGCGATGTAGACGGCTATGTTAAAGAATTTGACTCGCAACGAAGCAAAGTTAAAAAATAATTCTCTCTAACAATATTGATTCATATCAAGGCAGGGTGTTTTCTTAATTTATATAATAAGGCTAATGTGAAATTAAGGAGAGATAACGTGCGATTTTTTATCATTTTAATGGTGTTTTTTACAAACACTTTGTCACTGGCGCAGTCTGATCCAAAAACTCTTGCTAAAGTCTATATTATTAATAATACTCAAGATGTTAAATCTATCTCAGTTGAAGCGCTAAGGGATAGAATAAACGCCAAGACAAATGATTTTGTTTTGCTAGATGTTAGAACGTATGATGAAAGAAAAAAAGGTAGAACTATTTTAACTCGAGGCGAAATTCATATCCCTAGAGGTATGCTTGAAATCAAGGCTTGGGGGAAAATTCCCAAAAACAAAGCGGTGATAGTTTATTGCGCCAAAGGCTCTCGAGGACGCTTGGCTGCCAAAACTTTGGCTGATATGGGTTGGCATGATGTAACTAACCTATCAGGAGGCATTGAGGCGTATTATGCGATGCTTAATCGTGATTGTGGATGTGACCCACAATCGCTAATAGACACACCCAAAATGTAGAAAAATATAACTCAAATATTGATCTAAATCAAATGCCATTGGTTGTTTATTTCATATAATCAAAATAACTTAACAAATAGGAGAAAAATATGAGTTATTTTTTAGCGCACCCGTTTTCTGCCGCTGATGACATTTTTAAACAATTAAATCAGTCATTGACCAAGCAATTTTCAGATAGCTGGATGCCGGCTGTAGATATTGAAGAGAGTGATCATTTTTTTGCGATTAAAGCAGAATTACCTGGGGTCAAAAAAGAAGATGTGAATATTTCTATTGATAATGATGTTTTAACAGTTCAGGGTGAGAAAAAGAGCGAAAGCAAGGATAAAAAACGCCATAGAGAAGAATGCTTTTATGGCTCGTTTTCTAGAAGTTTTTCATTGCCACAAGGTGTTGATACCTCTGAAGTGGAGGCACATTATGATGACGGTGTTCTTAATTTGACTCTGCCAAAAGTCAAAGAAGTTGAGCAAAAAAAGACACAGATAAAAATCAAATAGACTGATTCTTTTTGCGGGTGAATAAGGCTAGATAAATCCAGGCACCTACACCCGCAATAAGCATATCTTTTTCAGCGTCCCAAATATCGCCTTGCGAGCCAAGGAATGCATCAGCCTCAACACCTTGTTCGAATAAAGTGGCGTACCACCATTCAACTATTTCGTAACATCCACCAATACCAAAGAATATCATGACCAGTACAAAGTTCTTAGTATTGTTATTTTTAAATTTTACAAACCTAAGTAGGGCTTCCTTAAATGGCAAGACTATTAAAAACCCGAATGCAAAGTGAACCCATCTATCAAAATGATTACGACTTAAATCTAGCATATCTGATACCCAAAAACCAAGTGGAACCTCAGCATAGCTATAATGCGCACCAATGGTTTGCATTATGCAAAATGTGAATATCAAGTAATAAGATGTATTGCTGAAGTGAAATTTTTTATATTTAATGATTAGGAAAAATAAACAAATAACCAAGATAATATTTTCTGCAATCCAAATATCTCTATAAAGTGGATTAATTGCTAAAGCCAGCCAAAAAATACTAAATATAATAAGTAGCGTTGGTGCAATAGATTTATCTTGATTCATAGTGAAAACGCTTTTTCTAAAAATGGAATATGGCCAGTATTTAATATAGTGGTGTTGATATTGTTGTTTTTATACCAATTTTCTATTGCATTTGGCACTAAAGTATCTTTAGCGCCTAATATGACTTGCTTTTCAATATCAAGATTTAAATATTCATTGGTTAAATCAACTTCTAATAAAATCTTGAGCCCTTGATTAAGTGCTAAATTTGAAGCAGGCAAGTTTTCAATTGATTGATTAAGTGCTTTAATTTTTTCTCTGTTTGAACTTTGCAAACTTACAAAGCGTTTTAAACCTTTTGACAGGTTAAGGTTTAAATTATCAGAAAATTCTTTAAAGTTTTGCGCGTCAATGCCAAACGCCCAATTGCTTGTTTTTACAAACTTCGGCGTTGAAGCCACAAGGATAAGTTTTTGTGTTTTAATTTTTGAAGCAATATTGATTGCTAGTAATCCACCTAACGACCAACCTAGCAGTATTGGATTTTTTGGCAAAATTTTGATAATCTCATCACACCAATTGTCAATCCCGCCACTCACTTCATCACTCCTGCCATGTCCTGGCAGATCAATAACGCTAATACGGTAAGATTGTGAATATTGATCAATTAAAGGATTAAATACATCGCCGTTGAAACCCCAGCCATGCAACAAAACCAAATCTTGACCTGTACCAGTAGTATTACTGTAGAGCATATTTAACAGAAGTTAGGAGTTTTTCAATTTGCGTTTGAGTATGGTTAGCACTAAGTGTTATTCTTAAACGCTCCGTGCCTTTTGCTACAGTAGGGGTGCGAATCGCACTTACATAAAATCCTTGATCATAGAGTTTTTTACTTACAGATAGTGCTTTTTCACTTTCACCAATAATCAGTGGCTGGATGGCACTGTGAGAATTCGCAATGGGTAGTCCCAATGCAGTTGAAAAATTTCGGAAAAAATCAATATTGGTGAGTAATTTGGCTTTTTGCTCTCCTTTTTGTATCAACTCTAAACTTTTAAGCGTAGCCACACAAATTGCCGGTGCGATAGCTGTTGTATAGGTATAAGAGCGTGATTTTTGGATTAAAAATTCGATAAAATCCTCATTTCCAGCCACAAAAGCGCCCATTGTGCCGGCCGCTTTGCCTAAAGTAGCCATATAAATAGAATTTTCTGGAATATTAGGCTCAAATACACCAAATCCGTGAGCATCATCTTGCATGAGTGTGGCGTTGGAAAAATTTGCGATTTTTTGCAAATCATCAATTTTTGCCTGATCGCCATCCATGCTAAAGATATTGTCAGTCGCGATCATGCCTTGACCCGATTGTTTGGCGACTTTTTTGTTGAGCGAATCAAGATCATTGTGTTTGTATCTTTGAATCGGCAAATTGATTAATTGATTGCCATCAATCAGTGAGGCATGATTAAGCTTGTCTTGCAATACCCAATCAAGCTCATCTTTAAGTGCGGAGAAAATACCTAAATTAGCACTATAACCAGTTGAGAATAGTAGTGCGCGCGCTTGTCCTGTGTAATCAGCTAGAATCTCTTCTAAATTATGATGGGCAAGAGAGTGTCCGCTAACAAGATGTGATGCGCCTGAGCCCACGCCATATTTATCAACCCCTTGTTTAAAAGCTTCTTTAACTTGGACGTGATTCGCTAGTGACAAATAATCATTAGAACAAAAATTAATCAAAGATTTTCCATTAATGACAGTTTTCACGTCTTGCGCGCCATCGGTCACTTTTCTTGATCGGTAAAGATGCTGTTGCTTTAAATCAGATAATTTTTTAGAAAAATCCATAAATCTATTTTATAGACACATTGTTAATTTGAATAGTCGATCTTGATAATACAATATAATAATCCTATCGCTATCATTCAAGCTCACTATGAAAAAAACCTTTAGTTTTGCACACCCTAAAAAGAAAAGACCACGCGTGGCAGACGCTATTAAGCATGAGGTTAAAAAATACATCAAAAGAGAGCGTAATAAGACATTGCCTAAAGATGTTGATTTCTGGGATTTTGATTGTCGTTATGGCGC
>JAERTA010000073.1 GCA_016845205.1 Gammaproteobacteria bacterium | reverse complement strand
GATTTGAGAATAAGCTCTTAATTATCGATGAAGTGCAAAGGCAGCCAGATCTTTTTCGACTATTACGTTCTTTAGTTGATGCTAGAAAGAGAGCGGGTGAACGTACAGCGCAGTTTTTATTGTTAGGGTCGTCATCGCGTGATTTAATTCAACATTCGTCAGAAACATTGGCAGGGCGCATTAGATTTATTGAGTTATCACCATTTTCTGCGAGTGAGCTAAGTGTTCAGGATAGGTATCAATATGACATGGAAGAGCATTGGCTACGTGGTGGGTTTCCAGATAGTTATTTGGCCACCTCTAATGATCAGAGCTGGTCTTGGAGGGGTGATTTTATTTCATCTTATATAGAGAGAGATATTCCATTAATGGGGCCGCACATACAGTCAACCACGATGCGTAGGCTTTGGACAATGCTTGCTCATAATAACGGACAACAGGCTAATTATTCCAAGCTTGGTGAGAGTATTGGTGTTAATTATAAAACGATTAAGAGTTATATAGATACACTGAGTGATTTTTATATGGTTCGACAATTGCAGCCCTGGTCCGGTAATAGTAAAAAACGCCTAGTAAAGGCGCCAAAAGTATATTTGCGAGATAGTGGTATTGCACATCGTTTTTTAACCATTACAGATTTTGAAAGTTTGTTGGGTCATCCTGTTGTTGGTGCGAGTTGGGAAGCTTTTGTTGTAGAAAATATATTAGGTCAATTATCAGATAAATGGCGATATAGCTATTACAGAACCTCAGCACAAGCTGAAATAGATTTGGTGTTAGAAGGGTCAAATAATCAGATTTGGGCGATAGAAATAAAAAGATCTTTGTCTCCATCCGCCTCTAAAGGTTTTTATTATGCTTGTGATGATGTCAAAGCTACGCATAAATTCATTATCTACCCAGGGGAGGATAGCTATCCAACAATAAATAATGTGGAAGTTGTTGGATTAATTGAGTTTCTACTAAAATTAAAGTAAAAAATTTTGGTTGGTAAAAATGCATAAAAAATACAAGGGGTAATTTATGAAATTAGATAAATACGAACTAGAGTTGTTAAAAGATATTGAGTCTGATAAAAATATTGAACAGGTCGATAATTATGAAGATGAGGTTTTTGCTGCCAAGATAGCTGCTAATAATTTCTTAACAAAAACTTAAAAATATCAATATTCGCATTGCTGAATACGACATGCTCATGCTGAAGAAAAAAGCGCAGAAGTTAATATTCCATATCAAACTATTTTGTCTTCATTGATACATCAATATGTTGACAATAAAGTTGATATTAAATTGTAACAATAGATATGGGTATTGAGATACTTGAAGGGTTGAAAGAGATAAAGCAACATAAGCGAGGCAAAGTTAAGTTAAAAACATTAATCTTTCCAGAGCAATATATACGAAAGAAGTTGCGTTTATCACAATCATTCTTTGAAAATACTTATAAGTAATTAAGGGGTACATACCTAGTTATTCAACTATGAATTAGGTACGTGTCCCCTTATCTCCCTTATCTCCCTTATCTACCCCCTCGTTGTTAATTACCCATTGTCAATTTTCAATACAATAGTCGCGTAACTCAGTTGGCTAGAGTGCCAGCATGACATGCTAGAAGTCGTCAGTTCAAATATGACCGTGACCACCAAAACTTTCAATTATTCCCACTTCTCGTATACAATTTACGCCATGAGATTATTGTTGTTGTTTTTATTATTTAGTCATACTGTCTTAGCGGATGTAGAACTTTATGAGCGCGGTAAGTCGTATTATTATGGCAATGGTGTTGAGCAAGATTTTATTAAGGCTTTTAGTGCTTTTTCACATGCGGCCAAGGTTGGCAATGCAGAAGCTCAGCGAGCTTTAGGCTTGATGCATATTAAAGGTGAGGGTACGGATCAAAATGATCAAAAAGGTATTAACTTATTAAAAGAGTCTGCTGACAGAGGCAACGCTAAAGCGCAATATAATTTAGGCAGTATGTATTATCTTGGGATTGGTGTTAAACGTGATTTAAAAGTTGCCCACCAATGGATTAAAAAATCAGCCAAACAAGGTTACGCAGATGCTCAGCAAAATTTAGCCTTAATGTATGAGCAAGGAAAAGGCACTAAGCAAAATTCAATATTGGCTAATAAGTGGCATTTAGAGTCAGCCAAGTCTGGCAATGATGAAGAACAGTATCGCTTAGCAAAGGCTTATCTTGACTCTGAAGATTATAATCAGGCCTTTATTTGGTTGTTAAAATCTGCCAAGCAGGATAATGCACAAGCACAACATCAGCTTGGACGATTATTTACAAAAGGTCAGGGTGTGCCACGTGATTACGATCAAGCTTTTGATTGGTACCAACAATCTGTTAAAAATGGTAATGACAATTTAGTCTATACTTTGGCAGCGCTTTATGATCAAGGGTTAGGCGTTAAGAAAGATTATCAACAATCACATCGATTGTATCAAAAGGCTTTAAAGCAAGGTAATTTAGATGCTTATGCAGACATTGCCAGACATTATGAAAATGGCCAAGGCGTTAAGAAAAACCTTAACAAAGCGTATAGTTTTACGATAGCTGCTGCAAGAAAAGGCCATAGCGACTCTCAGCGCAAAGTGGTGCAAATGTATGAGCAGGGTTTAGGTGTAAAAAAATCAGTAAAAAAAGCCAAATACTGGCTAAAAAGACTGATCAAGAAAGGTGACAAGGCCGCCAAGAGAGATTTAAAAAGACTACAAAAAAGGTAGAAATCTTCCAGTTTTATTTTTGTAGTTTGGGTAAGTTTCAAAACGTTCACTGAGTAATTTTTCTTCTACATTTGATTTTAGTATTAAATCAATCAGTAAAACAAACATAACAATTGTGGCTTGGTTGTTATTAATAGTTAAAGCGCAAGCTAAGCAAAATAGCAATACACTAGTGTACATTGGGTGTCGGATAAATCGATAGATACCGTGTGTTACTAGCTGATGTTTGTCTTTTAATGTGGGGACGATATTGAGGTTGCTAGGCCTCATATTAATAACAGCCATCAATCCAAGCGCAATTGATAGAGCAATAAGAGAGGTGCTTAGTGTATTTAAATACTCGAATCGCGCATTAATAATCAGATAAATAATACAAGCAAATTGAATAACAACGTAAATCATCAGTAGCTCGGGTAGTTATAATAGGCTTATTATCTCATTATTTTGAATTTAAACATGCAAACTCCGTACGATATAGTCATCATTGGTGGTGGTCCAGCAGGGCTTAGTTTTGCCGCCTCTATGATTAGTACTGATACTCAAGTTTTGGTGGTAGAGAAGTCAGATTTGGTGTCGATTTCTAAGCCAAAGCCAGACGGCAGAGAGATTGCCTTAACGCATTTATCACTTAAGATTTTAAAACAGTTAGATGTTTGGAATTTTGTTAACCAAGCTGAAGTTTCACCTTTAAAAGAAGCCAAAGTATTTGATGGCGATTCTCCATCATTGTTAAATTTTAAGAGCGATTCATCTGATATTGATGCACTGGGGTTTTTGGTACCCAATTATCAAATTCGACAAGCGCTTTATCAGCGCGTCAGTCAAGCGCCAAATATTACGCTTAAAACTGAGTCATTGGTAGATGATGTTGAGTTTAAACAAACACATTCTAATGTGGTGTTTGCCAGTGGTGAGCAAGTTCAAGCCAAGCTTGTGATTGCTGCTGATAGTCGTTTTTCTAATATTCGTCGTAAAGTTGGCATACCTTCACTGATGAAGGATTTTTCCAAGGTTATGATTGTTACCAAAATGACGCACGAGAAGACACATGATAATGTAGCACTCGAGTGCTTTGATTATGGGCAAACCTTAGCACTGCTACCTATGGTCGGTAATGCTTCTTCTGTGGTATTAACCGTAACTACGGATAAAGCACAATCTATGCTAGATATGAGTGAGGCAGATTTTAATCAAAAAATTACCCGAGATTTTAAAGGGCAATTTGGCAATATGACTCAAGAAGGCGAGCGACACTCTTATCCTTTGGTGGGTGTGCATGCACAAACTTTTATTGCTGAGCGATTTGCGTTGATTGGGGATGCGGCGGTTGGTATGCATCCAGTCACTGCACACGGGTTTAATCTGGGTTTAAGAGGTCAAGACATCTTAGCAACTTTAGTTAAAGAAGCGCTAGCACACGGGCAAGACATTGGTTCTGAATCTTTGCTTAAATTGTTTGAGAAAAAACATATTCATTTAACCCGACTGATGTTTTTTGGTACCAATGGCATTGTAGCATTGTTTACCAATGATGCGCCTGTCATTAAGCAAGTTAGACGATTTGTGTTGAAATTTGCAGAGAAGTTTCCGCCGATTAAATATTTGATTTCAAATCATCTAACTGAGGCCAAGAAGAGTAAATTTCTTCCTTTTCAATGAGTGTTGATTTAATAAAACTAAGACGTGAATTTACCAGTAATGGTCTAACGCGTGCCGAGCTTAATAGTAGTCCATTTGTGCAATTTGAAGATTGGATAGAGCAAGCAACTCAAGCAGGGCTAACCTTGCCAAATGCCATGAGTCTTGCTACAGCAGATAGTAATGATATCGGCATTAGAACAGTGTTGTTAAAGTCATTTGATGAGCAGGGGTTTGTGTTTTTTACCAATTACAATTCTAAGAAATCAAAACAAATAACCAACAATCCAAAAGCAGCATTACTCTTTCCTTGGTTAGATCTTGAAAGACAAGTGAAAATTTCCGGTGTGGTTGAAAAGATATCGACGTTTGATTCTATCAAGTACTTTTCTTCACGGCCAAAAGATTCTCAGCTTGGTGCCTGGGCATCTAACCAATCTTCTGGATTGACGTCTAGACAGGTGTTATTAACTCAGTTTGAATCAATGAAAGCTAAGTTTAACAAAGGCGAAGTGCCATTACCAGATTTTTGGGGTGGGTATCGTGTGGTGCCGCACACCATTGAATTTTGGCAGGGTAGAGAGAATCGCCTACACGATCGATTTGTTTATAAAAAACAAGGTGACAATTGGACGATAGAGCGTCTAGCGCCGTAAATTGTCAATCACTTCTTGGGTGTTGGGTTGTTTTCCAGTCCAAAATTCAAAAGCTGCCGCTGCTTGTTCAACCAACATACCCAATCCATCTACAATTGTTTTGGCATTATTGGCTTTAGCCCAATCCATGAATGGGGTTTGTGCGCCATACATTAAGTCATAGCAGATGGCACCATTGGCTACACCATTCGCAATTGTTGGCATTTGTCCATCTAGTGAAGCGCTGGTGGCATTAATAATTACATCAACGGGCGTATCTTTAATTTTATCCAAACCAAAACCACAAGTTTTGCCATAACTAGAAAAATCCAATGCTAACTGTTTGGCTTTTGATGCAGTTCGATTAGCAATCATTAAGCGTTTAGGGTTTTGTTCTAAAAGGGGTAGCAAGATGCCACGTGTGGCGCCACCTGCACCAAGAACTAATATGGTTTTATTATTCAGGTCAATACCTAAGTTTTTGGTGAGATCATTAACCAGGCCAACACCGTCTGTATTTTCACCAATTAATTCCTTGCCATTGATTTTAATGGTATTGACTGCGCCTGCAGTTTTGGCGTTTAAAGTGAGCTCGGTTGCTAAGTTAAAAGCATCTATTTTAAAGGGGACTGTAATATTAAAACCTTTGGCGCCTTGAGTAATAAATGATTTTGCACTATGCGCAAAGTCATTTATGGGGGCTAAGATTTTTTCATACTTGAT
>JAERTA010000072.1 GCA_016845205.1 Gammaproteobacteria bacterium | reverse complement strand
TGTCAAATGCTCTTCCCTACTACCAAAAGACATTGCTGAGCATGGCGGCGAGGCGATTATGTCACGCACAGGTCACAGCTTCATCAAGGCCAAACTTAAAGAAACCGGTGCAGCACTTGGCGGTGAAATGAGTGGCCATATTTTCTTTAAAGAGCGTTGGTACGGCTTTGATGATGCCCTCTACACTGGTGCCCGCTTACTAGAAATACTATCAAAAACCAACAAAACTTGTGCCGAGGTTTTTGCAGATCTTCCTGATAGTATCAACACACCAGAGATTAATATTCATTTTGATGAACAAGGCCAGCAGTTTGAAGCGATGGACAAACTCGCTAAAAATGTGAGTTTTGAAGGCGCAGAAATCACCACCATTGATGGCGTTCGAGTAGATTATCCAGATGGCTGGGGTTTGGTTCGCCCATCAAATACCACGCCGTGCTTGGTATTACGCTTTGAAGCAGACAATCAAAAAACACTAGAAGAAATTCAAGAAAAATTCAGAATTTGGCTAGAAGCTAACGATATTTCCACTAAAGACTTCTAATTCGTAAAATTTCCGAAATTTTTCTTAGAGCCCTTGTCTAAACACCTTGAAACTATAAAAACCCTTTAGTGCGAAGCCTGCCAATGGTGAAACAGCCTTTTTAAGCCTTTAAATAGGGTTGAATCAATTAAAAATTAACAATTGAGAGTTGAAAATTACCAAAAAGTATTTCATTTGCATTATTTCCAAATTTTATGAATGATTTAATTTGTCCTGTAATAAAGCGAAATTATTGCAAAAACCAGTAATGCAAAAAATAATCGAATTGTAATCAACAAAACAATATCTGCACCAAAAAATACAAATAACAAAGTATCCTCAATAATAGCATGTGCAACCATTAGAAAATAACACACAGAAACCACTTGTTTCTTGGTCATGTATTTTGCTTCTTTAATTAAAACACCAGCGCCATAAGTAATACCAATTAAAACACCAGTAATCAGCGCCATGATGGTACTGAGATGATGATCAAACTTAGTAAGTAATTTAAGACCTTTAATAAATGTCGTTACAAGAATAACCAAACTCACCAATACAATAATTTCTAAGGCCAGCAAGACTGCCTCCATTAATTTATTGGTAATAAAATTTATAAAATTAGTTGGCATACTCGAATCTATTTGATAGGCAGCACCTTTAACTAGATCAGGATTATCAAACAATATTTCTGTTGGAATAATTAACAAAGGTGTTAATACTATAAAAGCCATAACAGTTCTAAATACAATAGACTTAATCCAATCAATACCAAGTTTTTTCATAATGGCAGATTCGACAGGAATTGAGTGAAGCACACCTAAAAACAACCCCAATATTGTCCAATCATAAACACTTAAACCTAGAGGTGCAGCAAATGCAATAGCCGCATATAAATTTAAAAATACGCCTGATGCCAATGCAAGAGCAGCTTCTGGCGGTAAATTTAATAATGTGGTAAGTGGCTCAAATACCTGGGCAATAATAGGCATTAATTCAAAATACAATAATAATTCCGCCAAAAGAAAATAAGGAATGACCATCATTAGTATTATCTTGGCAGTTGATAAAGATGAGTCAACAAACTCTTTAAAATTAAATTCCATAATTTATTATTGTAAATAATTAACGAGTAACAGCCTCTAAATAAACATTTATTAAAATCCAGACGGCGACTAGTAATAATGATCCAGAGAAAAAATAATTTAAATATTTCTCAGTTTTTGAATTATTTACCCATTTGGAAATATAATTACCAGCAGCAACCCATGTAAAATGAGTTGCTATATTAAGTACTGCAAGCATACATACCAAATATAGAACTTGAGAGTTACGATCAAAACTCCCATCAAGCAAAGTGGAAAACATTAAAAACAACATCGTCCAACCTTTTGGATTTAGCATTTGTAAAACTATGCCGTCTTTAAAGGTAAATGCCTTATCACTTACAGTATGAGAGTTGTTTGCTTTACTTGTCTTAATAAACTTGTAAGCTAAATAAATAATATATAGAGCACCAAGTGTTTGAAATATCAAAATCAAATTTGGATATCGCTGCAACACTTCGCCAAGCCCAAATCCAATAATTAAAGAGTAGATAATAAAAATTAAATCTACCCCTATAATTAATGGTATTGAACCTTTTACCCCCTGTCTTATTCCAGACATGGAGAAAACTATATTAGCCGGACCAGGGCTAAAAACTAAGGGAAACATTAATCCAAAAAACAATAAAAAATATTCTGTATTCATGTCGACAATTATAGGATTAAACATATTTATTACAAACGATAAATACTTATCCTTTGCATAAGGTATTCTTATGTATATGAAAAATAAATTACCACCACTCAACAATCTATATACGTTTAGTATTGCTGCTAAATATTTGAGCTTTTCTAAAGCTGCAGATGAGTTATCCATTACTCAAGCTGCAGTTAGTCAGCAAATAAGACTATTAGAGCAGCGCCTTGGGTTTGATTTATTTTATAGACTACACAAACGGCTAAAACTTACTGAACAAGGAATAGCGCTGCAAAACCCTGTTAATTCTGCCCTAGACAAGATAAGCAATACTTTAGATGAATTAAGAAAAAATCCAGAGAAAAGCATTCTCACTATTAGTATTTTGCCGTCACTTGCCATTAAGTGGCTTATTCCACGCTTAAGTGATTTTAACAAACAACACCCAAATATCGATGTACATATTAATGCACATTTAGGCTTAAGTGATTTTAAAAATGATGATTTAAGCATTAGTTTTGGGCATCAAGATAATGATAACTTAGAGGCAAAATTTTTAATGGATGAAGATATGTTTCTAGTTGCTAGCCCCAAGCTATTAACCGGAAAACATAACTTCAACAAGATTAGTGATATTAAGCATCACACATTAATCCATGATTCTGTTGACTGCGTGTTTGAAGCATATGGAATATTTGTTGAGCCTGGTTGGGATGATTTTGCCAAACTGCTTGATGTAGATATTAAAAATAACAAAGCATTGACCCTCAATCAATCGCATTTGGTCGTTCAAGCCGCAATTGCTGCTCAAGGTGTTGCTATTGCTAGAAGCGCTCTAGTGGCTGATGATCTGGCTTCTGGACAATTAGTCAGGATTTATAAAGATAAAGTTCTTAAATCCCCTGGATATCATTTGGTATACCCAAAGTCTCGAATTAATGATAAAAATATTCAGAAATTTGAAAAATGGATACTATCTATTAAAGATGACTATAAATAAACTCGAGCACCTTAAGCTTTAGGCACAAAGCACTATCTCTCTATTAAGAAAAAATTTCATCCTTCTTTTTTGAAACAATATTGTATTGAATATCTTGAAAGGCAAATGACAAGTGATTAGCATGAAGCATCAGTCGCTTTGCGCCAGTTAGTTTAATTCTATCCTTTTCTGACAAAGTTTTTTTCAAGCATTGATCGGCCACTTGATCATCAACACCATAGATTGGATCACCCAAAATCGTATGTCCGATTGAATCTAAATGCACTCTGATTTGATGTTGCCTACCGGTAATAGGCATGGCTTTGACTAAGGTCGTGTTGTCTTTTTGGTTATACTCTAAAGGTTGAATGTGAGTGGTGGAGGCTTTGCCTTGCTCAATTTCACAAGTCATTCTGATAGTGATAGTGCTGTTTGATTTTGATATGGGTTTGTCGATAGTAACATCACCCTTTAACTGGCCTTTAACAATCGCTAAATATTCTTTGGCGCATTCTCTATTTTCAAACAGGGTTTTTAATTTTGCACTTGCTTGCTTGTTTTTAGCCACTAAAACCAAGCCTGAAGTTTCAGCATCTATTCGATGTACCAAATCTGCTTGATCACCAAAATGATGTCTGACTTCATCAAG
>JAERTA010000071.1 GCA_016845205.1 Gammaproteobacteria bacterium | reverse complement strand
TTTAAATTCACCACCACGTGCTTCAGCCATTACTTTAGTGATTGCTGCTGTTAGGGTAGTTTTGCCATGGTCAACGTGACCGATTGTGCCCACGTTTACATGGGGTTTGGTTCTTTCGAATTTTTCTTTTGACATTTTATTGCTCCTTTACTACTTTGTATTATTTGTTTAACTTTTCGATGACTTCATCGGCAACATTCTTTGGTGCTGCTGTGTACTTTGAGAATTCCATTGAGTAGCTCGCACGACCTTGAGTCGCTGAACGAAGGTCATTTGCATAACCAAACATTTCTGCTAATGGAACATCTGCTTTTAATTGCTTGCCGTTAGGAAGGTCTTCCATACCACCAACTAAACCACGACGACGATTAAGATCACCCATTACATCACCCATGTACTCTTCTGGTGTGACCACTTCTACTGCCATCATTGGCTCAAGTAATTGTGGGTTGGCCATTCTAGCGCCTTCCGCTAAACACTTAGAAGCAGCGATCTTAAACGCCATTTCATTCGAGTCAACATCATGGTAAGAGCCGTCATAAACAGTGACTTTAACATCAACCAATGGGAAGCCAGCAATAACACCATTTTCCATTTGCTCCTGAACACCTTTGTCAACTGCAGGAATGTATTCCTTAGGAATAACGCCACCTTTAATTTCATCAACAAATTCGTAACCTGCACCAGCTTCCTGTGGCTCAATACGTAAATGCACGTGACCATATTGACCACGACCACCTGATTGCTTAGCAAATTTATGCTGATGCTCAACCATAGTTGTAATTGCTTCACGGTAAGAAACTTGTGGTGCACCAACATTACATTCAACATCAAATTCACGAACCATACGATCAACGATAATATCTAAGTGAAGCTCACCCATACCTGCAATAATGGTTTGGCCTGATTCTTCATCAGAAGATACGCGGAATGAAGGATCTTCAGCTGCAAGTTTAGACAATGCAATACCCATTTTCTCTTGGTCTGCTTTAGTTTTAGGCTCTACTGCCAATGCGATTACCGGCTCAGGGAATTCCATTCTTTCCAGAACGATTTTCTCTTTCATGTCACATAATGTGTCACCTGTTGTTACGTCTTTAAGGCCAATTGCCGCGGCAATATCACCCGCACGAACTTCTTTAATTTCTTCACGATCGTTTGAGTGCATTTGCACCATACGACCAATACGTTCTTTTTTGCCTTTTGATGAATTGTATACAAAGTCACCGGCTTTAAGTACACCTGAATAAACACGGAAGAATGTCAATGTTCCTACGAAAGGATCGGTTGCAATCTTAAATGCTAATGCTGCAAATGGCTCATCATCATCGGCATTTCTAGGCGCTCTTGTTTCGTCTTTGTCGTCTAATACGCCTTCAATAGCGTCTACTTCTAGTGGAGACGGCATGTACATAATCATCGCATCTAGTGCCGCTTGTACACCTTTGTTTTTAAAGGCTGAACCACAAAACATTGGAATGATTGCATTGCCAATTGTTTGTAGGCGAATACCTTCTTTGATTTCGTCATGCGTTAATTCACCTTCTTCAAGGTATTTTTCCATTAATTCATCGTTAGCTTCAGCAGCAGATTCAACCATAAACTCACGCTTTTCATCAGCTAAGTCTTGTAATTCTGCAGGAATATCCCTAGCCTCGTAGGTCGCACCCTGGTCTTCTTCGTTCCAGTAAATGGCTTTCATTGTGATTAGATCAACCACACCTTCAAAACCCTCTTCTGCACCGATTGCAATTTGCATTGGCACTGGGTTGCCGCCTAGACGCGTTTTAATTTGATCACAAACACGTAAGAAATCTGCACCAGCTCGGTCCATCTTATTGACAAAACCGATTCTTGGTACGTTGTATTTGTTTGCTTGACGCCATACCGTTTCAGACTGAGGCTCTACACCACCAACCGCACAAAATACAGCACATGCGCCATCTAATACTTTTAGTGAACGCTCAACTTCAATGGTGAAATCAACGTGTCCCGGGGTGTCAATAATGTTGATACGGTGCTCATCAAATTGATTGTCCATGCCTTTCCACATACAAGTGGTTGCAGCAGAAGTAATGGTAATACCACGCTCTTGCTCTTGCTCCATCCAGTCCATGGTTGCACCGCCATCGTGAACCTCACCAATTTTGTGAGTACGGCCTGTATACAATAAGATGCGTTCAGTTGTTGTTGTTTTACCGGCATCAATATGTGCCATGATTCCAACATTACGGTAACGATTAAGTGGGTGATTTCTTGCCATTTTCTTAAATCCTCTAAATTACCAACGGAAGTGAGCAAAGGCTTTGTTTGCTTCTGCCATTCTGTGTGTGTCTTCTTTTTTCTTGAATGCAGTACCACGGTTTTGAACCGCGTCTAATACTTCGCCTGCTAGTCTAAGCTTCATGCCTTTTTCACCACGCTTACGTGATGCTTCAATAATCCAACGCATGGCTAATGCAATCTTACGCTCAGCTCTTACTTCGATTGGTACTTGATAAGTTGAACCACCAACACGACGAGACTTAATCTCAACTTGCGGGCCGATGTTATCTAGTGCTTGTTTGAATACTTCAATTGGTTCAGCGTTTCCTTTCGCTTCAATTGTATCTAACGCATCATAAACGATCTTCTCAGCTACTGATTTTTTGCCATCTAACATTAAGATGTTAACAAACTTAGCCAATACTAAATCACCAAACTTCGGGTCTGGTAGGATTTCTCTTTTAGGGGCGGATCTTCTTCTCATAAGTTTTCTCTTGTTTTAAATTGGTTTATTTCTTAGGTTTCTTAGTACCGTACTTAGAACGACCTTGCATTCTACCGTCAACACCAGTGGTATCTAAAGCACCACGAACTGTGTGGTAACGAACACCTGGTAAATCCTTAACACGACCACCACGAATCAAAATCACTGAGTGTTCTTGTAAATTGTGCCCTTCACCGCCAATGTACGTTGTTACTTCAGCTGCGTTTGTTAGTCTGACACGAGCAACTTTACGTAATGCTGAGTTAGGTTTTTTAGGTGTGGTTGTATATACACGAGTACAAACGCCACGTTTTTGTGGGCAGCTGTCTAGCGCTGGTACACCACTTTTAACAACCTTTTTCTTGCGTGGTTTGCGTACCAATTGGTTAACTGTTGACATAAATACAATTTCTCCGAAATTCTTTTAAATTATTCAAGTATTAATCACCCGCCGTTTTTTAGGGGGCAATAAAGCGGTGAATTATACTGTGGAAGGCGCGCTTATGTCAACAAGATTTAGACTTTTTTTAGCAAGGTTTCAAGCAAAAAACCACTGGCCCGATTTAACATCTCGAAGACGTCATCAAAGCGTCCTTCAAAATAAGGATCAGGCACACTCTTTCCGTTATTTTCAGGAATATTGTCCAGCATTAAAGAAAGTTTGTACTGATGTTCTTCTGGGCAGATAAACTTAAGATCAGCCAAATTGGATGCATCCATGGCAAAGATATAGTCGTAATGGTAAAAATCAGACTCGTGTACTTGACGCCCACGTTGATCAGACAAATCTACGCCATATTTAGCTGCTGAGCGTTGCGAGCGAGCATCCGGCTGCTCGTTAATATGGTAAGCATGTGTGCCAGCAGAGTCGATTTCGAACAAATTTTGGATGTCGCGTTTTTCTACTTGCGATCTGAAGGCGCCTTCTGCCGTTGGTGATCGACAGATGTTGCCCATACACACAAATAAAATTTTGATTTTTCTCATGTTTAAACTTATTACAAAATTAAGGCTTTATTATAATCAGCAAGTATTCGCAACATATCTTATAATTAACCTGAGTCTTTATTAACTAGGGGGAGTTATGGAACTTGAACTTTATCAAAACATGTTGATGCTAATCTTTGCAACAACGTTTATTATGGGGTGGGTTGTCAGTAAAACTGACTTCTGCACAATGGGTGCTGTATCTGACTGGATCAATATGGGTTCTACTGCCAGATTTAAGTCGTGGATGCTAGCTGTTGTTTCTGCATTATTTTTAGTTACACTACTGTCTTATTCTGAGCTAATCGATTCGTCACTAACCCAAAGCAATGATACTGCTAGCCCGCCCTATAATACACCTACCTTTGCCTGGTTAAGATATGTAATTGGAGGCTTAATTTTCGGTATTGGCATGACAATCGGTTCAGGTTGTGGCAACAAAACTTTGGTTAGAATTGGCGCTGGAAACTTAAAATCAGTCGTTATTTTCTTAATGATGGCATTTGGCGCTTACCTAATGATGTTTACCGATTTTATGCACACTTTCTTCTTACAATGGACAAGTGTGCTAGATATCGACTTAACAGAATACGATATCAATAGTCAAGATTTGGGAGCGATTACTGCGCATATCATTCAAACAGACGCTTTAAACACAAAGCTAATTTTAGGCTTTGTTATTTCAGTCTTTGCACTGCTTTACTTATTCAAAACCAAAGAGTTTAGAAAAGATAAACACAATGTTTTGGCTGGTTTAACCATCGGTATTTGTGTAGCAATTGCTTGGTATATTTCATCTGGCCCTATGGGTCAAGAGCTGCTTGAAGAAGCGGAAATGATGGATGAAATACCTTATGCTATAGGCGCACAATCTTTAACCTTTGTCGCACCTTCTGGACATTTTTCTGCTTTAGTAAGTTCTGAATTTGATTCAACCTATATTACATTTGCACTGATAGCTGGCTTAGGTGTATTACTAGGTTCATTCTTCTATGCTGTATTAAATCAATCATTTCGCATAGAATGGTTTAATTCAATTGGTGACTTTATTAACCATATTGTTAGTGGATTGTTAATGGGTATCGGTGGTGTGCTTGCTATGGGTTGCACGATTGGGCAAGGTGTGACAGGCGTATCTACATTATCATTGGGCTCTTTAATCGTTCTTGGATCTATTGTGTTTGGTTCAGCACTAACGATGAAAATAAGATATTATCAATTAGTATATGAAGATGACGCTAATCTTTATACAGCCACAATGGCCAGTCTAGCTGATTTAAAATGTATACCAAATAAATGGAGGTACCTAGATCGTGTCTAACTCATTACTACAATCTGCTAAACAAGTTATCCTTACTGAAGCTCAAGCAGTTACTCAGCTAGCTGATAAGCTTGACCAAAGCTTTATTAATGCTTGCCAACTAATTCAAGACTGTACGGGCAAAGTCATTTTAATTGGTATGGGTAAGTCTGGCCATATTGGTAACAAAATTGCCGCAACTTTTGCTTCAACCGGCACCCCTGCTTTTGCTGTACACCCAGGTGAGGCTGGACATGGCGACCTAGGCATGATTACCGAAGGTGATGTGGTCATTTGCATTTCTTATTCCGGTGAGTCTGACGAGATTATGACGTTAGTACCGGTCATTCAACGCCTTGGTGTGCCGATTATCGGCATGACTGGCAATGCCAATTCTTCAATTGGTAGCGTTTGTGATGTACACCTTGATGTTAGCGTTGAAAAAGAAGCTTGCCCACATAATTTGGCACCCACTTCGTCCACTACAGTGGCACTTACCATGGGTGATGCGCTAGCTGTTAGCTTGCTCACAGATAAGGGCTTTAGTCCTGATGATTTTGCCCGCTCTCACCCTTCTGGGGCTTTGGGTAGACGTCTGCTAACTTTTGTTAAAAATATCATGAAAACTGATAACGACATCCCAAAAGTGGATGCCGACACCAAACTATTAGACGCACTCTTAGTTATGAGTCAAAAAGCCTTGGGCATGGTACTTATTACTGAAGGAAACACACTAAAAGGTATTTTTACCGATGGTGATTTACGCCGTGTATTAGAAGAACACAGTGATATTCAAGCACTCACGATTGGTGATGTGATGACGCCAAACTGTAAATCAATCTCAGCGGATAAGCCAGCCGTCGTGGCGGTGCAAATCATGGATGAGTTTAATCTCAATTCTTTACCGGTGGTCGATAATGACAATCAAGTCGTCGGCGCTATCAACACTCACACCTTAATGCAGGCCAAGATAATCTAAATTGCTGCGTCTTTTTTCCTTCTTCTACGTTAAATTTCTAAAATGCTCAGTTACGTAGGTTTACTACGCGCCCTCACATTTTATAAATTCTGCCTTGTAGAAGAAAAAAAATACTTGCAATTACTGCTATTAGTTTTTTTTGAAAAATAATTCTTAAACGATTATTCGCTCAACACCCCACCAAACACCAACTATTGAAATGATGATTGATACTGGTATCACTGCCAATTGTCGGTAGTTGAGTTTTAAGGAGCGCAACCCTAACAAGGTTAAGACCACAAACAACACAATCACAATTTGAGCTAATTCCACACCGATATTAAAACCAATCAATGTGGTTAAAAAAGAATCTGGCGCCATTTCAAATTCTTTGAGCATACTGGCAAACCCAAGCCCGTGAATCAAACCAAACACAAACACAATCATACTTTTGCGTTTGATGGATTGGTGGGTCAGTAAATTTTCTATCGCCACATAGGCGATCGAAAAAGCAATCAGTGGCTCAACAAGTCGTGCTGAGACTTCCACCACGCCAAACATTGCCAGCCCAAGTGTGAGTGTGTGTGCCAAAGTAAAAACACTTACCAATAAAAGTAAACGCTTCCATAGCAGCGATGAAAGCGCCATACCGACAATAAACAAAATGTGATCCCAACCCAGTGGAATTACATGATCAAAACCAATGCCAGTAAACTGATAAAAACGCTGAGCTGTGCTAAGCGGCTCAGGGTGGTTAATATCAATCAGATCACTAGACTTGCCATCGCGCAACCATCGCCACTGACTCCAGTTGTATTCATCTTTTTTATACACTTGCCAGCGCATCGCACTGTCACCGTAGACTTTACCATATTGCCAAGCCAGTGTCTTTGGCCACTCGCTGAGCTTAACTTGATAAGTAAGAATGGTTTTTCTAGGGCGTTTTTTATAACCAATAATATCGATCTTGGCATTGGTTAGTGTTAATGCTTGAGTTTGGTTATTAACAATAAGCTTAAGACTGTTTAAAAATTCAGCCTCAAAGCCTTTAAAACGCTGACGCAATACATCGGGTTCGAGCGCTCTTAGCTCATCGTAGTGTGCTGAGTTAGGTGCATCAGTGGTGTTTTTGTACTGAGTACCAATGCCACTCATGGCCGCTTCAAGACTCAAGTCGATTTCTAGTGACAACGTTTTATCTTTAAAGATTGAAATTTCTACCAATGCAGGTTTAACCACATCAGCTTGCGCCAACGAGGTAACAAAAATCAATAAGAAAGATAATATTTTCATTAATAACTCAACATAAAAAAGCCCTCAACTAAGAGGGCTTATTGTTGTGACATTAAGCCTAAATCAAATCACCATCGTAATTCTCAATACCTGGGTTATTTTTCACGCCTTTAATGGTTGGGTGATTAACTTTGCTCAAGCTTAAGTGTTTCTGCTTGCGCAGATAATCGGCTGCCACATCCCACATTAAACGCCCATTACCCACCGAGCCAACTTGCGCCCAGCCTGATACTTTATATGACTTATTAGGGTCAATTCGCGTACCTTCATCATCTTTAATGTCACTAATACGCTCACCTAATCCTGCTGCTGGGTCAATGGTGTAATCTAATCCACCCATACGCACCATGTCGCCACCCGATTGCAAATACGGGTCTTGTACAAATAGATTTTCAGCAATACCTTCAAGCACTTCTTTAAGTTGTGCGCCTTTCATTTCAGAAACATAGGTTTCGCCATAGGTCATAGAGGTATTAGTCATTAAATCCTCCATGGTTACGTCGTGACCTGCTGGTACTGACGTACCCCAACGCACACCAGCAGACATCGCAAAGTCAGCATCATGCTCTTCACGCAGTGAATTAACCAAGACTTGATCCCAAGTACCCATAAAGTTACCACGACGATACAAAGTTTGCTCTGTCGTACATAGTTTTTCTGTCAAGATTTCATCATAAGTTTTGCCTAAGCGAGAAGCGTTATTACTCATTTCAGAACTACGCGCTTCAACCACATTCTTGTCGTATTTGGTATTACGCATCTTATCAATAAATGACACCACTGCTGCATCTGGCTTGATTAGATTAGTAATAATTGGCAGCATCTTATATTCATAACCAGAAACCTTATGATCAACAATATTAAGATCCATCACACCAATATATTTACCTGAACAGCCTGCATTGGTTACCACAGTAACGCCGCCTGCATTTTTCACTTCAACAGGTTTAGGCATGCCGTCATGAGTATGCCCACCAAAGATTGCGTCAATACCAACCACACGTGAAGCCATCTTAATATCCACATCCATACCATTGTGTGAAACAACAATCACTGCATCTGGTTTTTCATTTTCGCGAATGTCGGCTACCAATTCACTCATTTCGTCTTCACGAAGGCCGAATGACCAATCTGGGAAAAAGTATTTTTGCGGGTTAGCATTTGAAGTTCTAGGGAAGGCTTGGCCAATCACCGCGATACGGTGCCCGCCTACATTTTTAATTACATAAGGTTTAAATGGTAGTGCCTCATCTTCATCAAACAAACCATTACCATCGTATTTTTCTGTCATGGTGAAGTATTCATCACCCATAAGTGCATCTTCAAGAATACGTACATTTTGACCTAAGAAGTCACCTTTGAAAAAACCAATATTTTTCAACGTTTCTGCTTCTTTATAAGTAAACTCCCAGTGGCCGACCATTACATCGACACCGAGCATATTACAAGCTTCAACCATGTCTGCACCGCGTGTCCAAAGCGAGGTACCCGAACCCTGCCACGTATCACCGCCATCAACGGTTAATGTGTTTTGCACACCACCAGCACTCTCGCGCAATGAATCTAGTACAGTTTTAAGCTGACCAAAACCACCCGTCTTTCCATATTTAGCGGCCAACTCTTCAAAATTGTTATAAGTAAAGGCATGCGCCTCAGGAGAGCCTGGCTTGACACCAATTTCTTTTAGAAGGTTGTTGCCCACCACGTGTGGTAGCTTACCAAAGGTGTCACCAAAACCCAGATTAACATTCGGCTCACGAAAATAGTTTGGTAGTAAATTACCATGTGTATCGGTAATGTGCAAAATGCGCGCATTGCCTGTTTTTGGTACTTCATACATGTTGTCTTGTGATGCCAACTTTGCTGATACATCACTACCACAACCACTAATCATGCCGGCTGCTGAACCTGCGCCTAAAACTTTAATGAACTCTCTACGTGTTAAAGCCATATTTCCCCCTCAGTGAATAATTAAAAAATATTATTGTTAAATTTAGATTCAATATTTTAACCGATTTTTTTAGCAAGGATGTCATTAGTAGCAACAGAAACCATACTAAGAGGTTTAATTATAAACAATGATGGGGGGGGTGGAGAAATATCACCAAAAACTCTGACTCGATAATAATTCTTTATAATAAGCACAATGAATATTGCTCAACTACTCGCTGATATTACCTCGACATCTATCGATGTTGAAATACAAGGGCTATGTCTAAATGCCGCCCAGAGTCAAACGGGTGATGTTTTTGTTGCATTACAAGGTGACTCATCACACGGCATGAGTTATATCAACCAAGCTATTGAAAATGGTTGTGTTGCCGTATTGGTGGATTCCCAAGATTTAGAATGCAGCATACCTACTATTCGTATTGACAACCTTAAACAACACTTGCCCACTTTGGCAAACAGATATTACTCTGGAGCAACTCAGGTGGAAATAATTGGGGTCACGGGTACCAATGGGAAAACTTCAGTGAGCTACTTTATTTCACAATTATTGGATCGACTTGGTGTTAAAAATGGCCTGATTGGCACATTAGGCATTACCCATAGTCATGTGGTTTCAAACAATACGACGCCTGATATTTTGACACTCTATAAAGCACTTCATCAATATCAACTTGATGGCATTAATACAGCGGTACTAGAGGTCTCTTCTCATGGATTAGATCAAGACAGAGTGGCAGGCCTTAATTTTAAACAAGCTGTTTTTACCAACCTAACACAAGACCACTTAGACTATCACCAAAGTTTAGAGCAATATCAAGATACTAAGCTCAAACTGTTTACGTTTGAATCCATTAAAAGCGTGGTGATTAATCGTGATGATGCTCAGTATTTGGATTTTTTAGCTGTCTCCAAACATGCCAAACAAATAACTTATGGTTTAGATGATTTTGAAAAAATCAACGCTACTACCGAAGGTTTTTTATGTCAACTCGATGGCTTTGTGTTTGAAGTGCCTTTATTAGGGCGATTTAATTTATCTAATATTTTGGCTGCAATGAGTAGTGTTGAGCAACTCGGCTTTGAGCGCTCAAGTATTATTCCACTATTGCATCACTTGTTTGCGCCAACAGGTCGAATGCATCGTATCAAAAACACACTGGCCTGGGTTGATTATGCTCACACGCCAGATGCGATTGAAAATGCCATTAATACTTTGCAAGGGCACTACCCAGATCACCAAGTTCGCGTTGTCTTTGGCTGTGGTGGCGATCGTGATCAAGATAAACGCGCCAAAATGGGCAAAATTGCAAGCAAACTGGCTAACACCATTGTGCTCACTAATGACAACCCTAGAAGCGAAGACCCGCAAGCGATTATTAACGATATCCTAAGTGGTATTGATGATAGCTTTGAATTAGACATTACCCTTGATAGGCAGTTGGCTATTGAAACGGCCATCACCACTTTGAATGAAAATGAATGCTTGCTGATTGCCGGTAAAGGTCATGAATCTACCCAAGAGTTTAAAGACCGGATATTGGCTTTAAGTGATATCGAGATTGCACAAAATGCTGTCATCTAACACCAATACGCTTGCTTCAGTACTAGGCGTTGGCACAGTCACTGGTGTTGATTTCACAGGGGTGTGTACCGACACAAGACAGCGTATGGATGGCGCTTTATTTATTGCACTCGTTGGCGACAACTTTGATGCGCACGATTACCTTGATGAGGCTAAAAAAATGGGTGCAGTCGCTGCCATTGTCAGTAAGCCTATGTCAACCAATCTACCCACCTTATTAGTAGACGACACTCAAATTGCACTGGCTGATATTGCACGTTGGCATCTCAACAACATCAAACCAACGGTGGTGGCAATCACCGGTAGTAATGGCAAAACCACCACTAAGAACATGTTGTCGAATATATTAAATCTAAAAGCACCAACGCTTGCCAC
>JAERTA010000070.1 GCA_016845205.1 Gammaproteobacteria bacterium | reverse complement strand
TTTAAATTCACCACCACGTGCTTCAGCCATTACTTTAGTGATTGCTGCTGTTAGGGTAGTTTTGCCATGGTCAACGTGACCGATTGTGCCCACGTTTACATGGGGTTTGGTTCTTTCGAATTTTTCTTTTGACATTTTATTTTCCTCTTAGTTAGAACTATTTTAAATTTTACTGGAGCTCACCAGCGGATTTGAACCGCCGACCTCTTCCTTACCAAGGAAGTGCTCTACCGACTGAGCTAGGTGAGCACAACCTCTTCCACATGGAGCGGGTAACGAGAATCGAACTCGTCTCATTGGCTTGGAAGGCCAAGGTAATACCAATATACGATACCCGCAAATCCTACTTTTACTTCTGGTGGAGAGAGAAGGATTCGAACCTTCGAAGCCAGAGGCGACGGATTTACAATCCGCATACTTTAACCACTCGTAAATCTCTCCAAAAACAATCGGCCATTATCCCATAACTATTCTTGATTAACAAGGGGATTTAATCGTTTTTTTTTGTATTGAAATTAAAGAGTGTTAAAGCCTAGAAACACCACTTGAAATTGCAGCATCAAATACTGCTTTTGGCACCACGTCGATGAGTCTTTTATCGAATGGTTTAGGGATGATGTAGTCTTTTCCAAAGCTGATAGCGTCAACATGGTAGGCCTCTAATACATCTTGCGGGACTTCTAATTTTGCCAAATCTTTAAGTGCATGCACAGCGGCAATTTTCATTTCCACATTAATTTCACTGGCTTTAGCATCAAGTGCACCTCTGAAAATAAACGGAAAACCCAAAACATTATTTACTTGATTTGGATAATCACTTCGACCGGTTGCCATGATCAAGTCATCACGCACTGCATTAGCATCAGCTGGGGAAATCTCAGGATCTGGGTTTGATAAAGCAAACACAATTGGATTATCTGCCATCGATTTCACCATGGCTTTAGAAACCAAATTGGCTGATGCCACCCCTACAAACACATCGCATCCATCCATTGCATCTGTCAAGGTTTGTTTATCTGTATTGCTTGCATAATCTAATTTTTCTTTGCTTAATCCTTTGCGCTTATTGCTAATAACACCTTTAGAATCCACCAATAAAATATTGGATTTTTTAAAGCCAAGCTCACAAAGTAAATCAAGCGTAGCAATGCCTGCAGCACCTGCGCCCAAGCAAGTCAAAGTTGCAGTTTTGGGTGTCTTTCCTTGAATTTCTAAAGCGTTTAGAAGCCCTGCTGCAATAATAATCGCTGTACCATGTTGATCATCATGAAAAACTGGAATATCAAGCTCTTTAATCAGACGTTGTTCAATTTCAAAACAACGAGGAGCAGAAATATCTTCTAAATTAATACCGCCAAAAGTTGGTGCAATATTTTTAACCGTTTGCACAAACCCGTCCACGTCTTGCGTATCAACTTCAATATTAAACACATCAATATCAGCAAATTGTTTAAACAAAACCCCTTTGCCTTCCATCACTGGTTTGGCTGCCAAAGGGCCAACATTACCAAGCCCCAAAACTGCCGAACCATCAGTAATCACAGCGACCAAATTACCTTTAATAGTGTAGTCATAAACTTTGGATTCGTCTTTGGCAATTTCTCTAACGGGTGCTGCCACACCTGGTGTGTATGCTAAAGATAAATCGTGATGCGTATCTAATGCCTTGTGAGAAGAAACATGTATTTTTCCTGGACGCTCTCCCTGGTGATAATCAAGCGCTAATTTGTGGAATTCTTCACTCATTTTGGGTTAATATTGTTAGTACGATAAGAAAGCTATTATATAAGCATTGAGAGGAGGTTGCCATGGTTAATAAAATCAGTATTGTCGGTGCTGGCCGAGTCGGTGAAAGCACAGCCCAAATGTTAGCTATTCAAAGGTTAGCGCAACAAATTGTGCTGATTGATCTAGACGAACAATATGCCAAAGGTGTGGCGCTTGATATTCAAGAAACCTCGAGTGTTTATCACTTTGATGCTGATTTAATTGGCGCGAGCGATATTGCCAATATTCAAGGCTCTAACATTGTCATTATCACTGCTGGTATGCCACGTAAGCCTGGCATGGATAGAGCTGATGTGTTAGCCATTAATCTTAAAATAATTGATGAAATTATGGATGGTGTGATTAAACACGCGCCAGACGCTTATGTGATTGTGGTCTCTAACCCGGTTGATGTGCTGACTTATTACGCCAACCAAAAAGCTAACTGGCCACGTAATCGCATTATGGGGCAAGCCGGTATTTTGGACTCAATGCGTATGTCAAGTTTTATCGCTATGCAGACTAACTATTCGATTAATGATATTCAAGCAATGGTGCTCGGTGGCCATGGCGACACCATGGTGCCACTACCAAGGTTCACCACGGTTAGTGGCATCTCAATTGAGCATTTGTTGGATCAAAAAGCCATTGATAACATTATTCAGCGCACTCGTGATGGTGGTGCAGAAATCCTAAATCTTAAACAAAAATCCAGTGCTTATGACGCACCAGGTGCTGCGGTTACTATTATGGTGGAATCTATCGTGCACAACAAACGTCGCTTACTACCTTGCATTAGTATGCTTGAGGGTGAATACGGGCAAAACGATATTGCTATTGGTGTGCCAGTAGTACTGGGCAAAAATGGTATTGAAAAAGTTGTTGAGCTAGATTTTAATACTGAAGAACAACAAGCTTTTAATGCTTCTGCTCAAGTTATTAAGAGCCTAATTGAAGAAATTTAAAGCAAAGGATTGCGTGACCCTACTGCTTCTTCAATAGATGAAAAACCATCTTTTTTCAACAAATCAACCAAGCCACGATTAATCTCGCCGACGACTTGTGGACCTTCAAAAATCATACTGGTAATTAACTCAATCAGATTAGCACCAGAAGTGATTTTCTCGTAAGCATCGTCCGCACTAAAAACACCGCCCACGCCAACAATGGTAAGCTTGCCGCGTGTTCTTTGATAAACATGGCGTACCATATTGGTTGAAATGCGTTGCACCGGCAAGCCACTAAGCGCCCCCTTATCAAAAGTCAATTCTTCTTTAAGGTATTCATTACTCATTGATGGCTTGGTTAGATTGGTTAATACTAACCCATCTACCTTGTGCTTTAAACAAGCATCAACAATGATATTGATTTCATCTTCTTCTAAATCAGCCGCCATTTTCACATAGACTGGTTTACTCTCTTGTTTGACTTTGTCGAGCGCGCTTAATAATGTCTCCAAATTTTTTTGATCAACAAATGGCTCGCCGTCTTGGGTATTTGGACAAGAAATATTAACTGTATAGTAATGCCCAATATCGGTAAAAGCATTAACTGTTTTCAAATAATCATCAATTGAGTTTTGCAGATTAAACGCTGCGGAATTATTGGTTTTAGCCGCACTAATGCCAATGGGTATTTTAAATTTTTTACTTTTTAATCGTTTGGCGATGGCTTCAGCGCCTTGGTTGTTAAGCCCGTACCAAACCAAAATTGATTTAGATTTAACCAAACGGAATAGGCGTCTACCCACACCTGGATTTCCTGGGCAAACATCACCAGTAAAAGAGCCTAACTCAGCAAAACCAAAACCGATAAGTGGGTAGGCGTCAGTCAATTCACCATCCTTATCAAAGCCAGCAGATAGGCCAATTGGGTTATCGTATTTAACACCATCAACCGTAGTATTAAGGCTTTTATGTTGATAATAAAATAAAGTCTTTAATAAGTACCTACCCAAAGTGTTGGAGGTTAACAACAGCCCAAATTGTTTGAGTTTGTTATGCGCCTCTTCTGCTTCCCATAGAAAAACTAAAGGACGCACTACCCAGCGATAAAACAAATGATTAATTTGACCTCGTAATGCATAAATCAATTTCATATTATTCCTTTTGCGCCAATCTTTTATAACGACAATCATATCAAATAACGCTTTGTTTAATTCACTTATTCATAAAAATACCCATTTCAATAATTTCCAATTTTTTTTAAAACCTTAATAAATAGTTCGATTTTTTACTAAAAAAACGATTTCAACCCCATAAAACCCTTTGTTTTGGCTGCTTTTAAGTCAAAAAAATCCATTCAACACACGGCTTTGACCCTGATTTTGATTATTTCCAATATTTTTTTATAAATAAAAGTGGTTCAAAGTGTAACAAAGTGGTATAAAATGTATTTTATTGACTTGAGGAGTTGATAATTTTAATCACCACTACGGGGGAAAATATGGAAACAACTTTACACGCATTTATTTACGCATCATCGGCACTTATCTTGGCTATTAGCTTTGTTGCCGTTGCTTAATCAACATAAAATCTTGGGGAAGAGTGAATGTTCAGGGGGGTACACAATCTAACCATTGATGCAAAAGGAAGACTAAAAATTCCAACGCGTCACCAAACGCAAATCGATAAGGCTTGCTCTGGTCAGATGGTGCTTAGTATTCACCCAGACGATAATTGTTTGCTACTCTACCCTTTGGGTGATTGGCAAAATCTTGAGCGTAAAGTGAGTGCATTGCCCTCACTTAACATCCATACAAAACGCTTAAAACGCAAACTCATTGGTCATGCAACTGATTGTGAGCTTGATAAAGCGGCTCGTATTCTAATTCCTGCAACACTTAGAGAATACGCCAAACTCAACAAAAAACTAATTCTTAGTGGACAAGGTCACAATTTCGAACTGTGGGACGAAGAAGCCTGGCACAAACATATTAATAATCTTGACTCGCTGAGCAAGAAAGAAGAAATTCCAACGGAAATTACCCAACTGGCACTATAAGAGATAAAGCAATGTCTATAACCTCAAACCATCACCAATCTGTGATGTTCGATGAATCCATCGAAGGGTTAAACATAAAAAATGGCGGCATCTATATTGACGCTACTTTTGGCCGAGGTGGACACACGCAAGGCATTCTAGATAAATTAGATGATTCAGGATCAGTGATTGCCTTCGATCAAGATATCCACGCTGTTGAATATGCTAGAGAAAATTTTAATGACGATCGTCTCACGGTGATTCATAGCGCTTTTACACATATGGGTAAGATATTAAGTGAGCGAAATTTATCTGGAAAAATTGACGGCATCTTGATGGATCTTGGTGTTTCATCACCACAGCTCGATAATGCCCAGAGAGGTTTTAGTTTTAATGCCGATGGGCCACTCGACATGCGCATGGATCAAACTAGTGGCATCAGCGCGGCGCAATGGCTAGAAAAAGCCGATGCAGTGGAAATTGCCAATGTGCTTTATGAATTTGGTGAAGAAAAAAGAAGTCGACACATTGCCAGCGCAATTAAACATTACCAACAAGACAAGACCATTACTACCACTTTGCAATTAGCCAATATTATTACTAGTGTGGTTAAGTCACATAAAAACAAACACCCAGCAACTCGGTCATTTCAAGCCATTCGTATCTTTATTAATCAAGAATTAAGGCAACTAACTAAAACATTAGACCAGACTATCGATTTATTAGCGCCCGAAGGCAGGCTTAGTATTATTAGCTTTCATTCTATTGAAGATCGGATTGTTAAACAATTTATCCAAAGATATTCCAAACAAAAACAATTACCTAAAGGACTGCCTATTATGGATAGTGGCACTGAGCAAACCTTATTTAAAAACTTAGGAAAACAGTTCGCCAGTAAGGCAGAAGTTAGCATTAATAAACGCTCAAGAAGCGCCATATTGAGAATTGCAAAGCGCACGACATTAGAGGCTCAAACGTGTTAGGTCGGTCACTAGATGTAACAAAAATCAATATCGTGTTAGGTGTGTGTATTGTTGTTTTGTCTTTTTATACGATTATTTGGCACCAGCAAAATTATCTTTTAGAAAAAGAAGTAAAAGTAAAACAAAATAAAAATCAGCAATTAATGGCTATGCACAAGCACTTATTAATAAAGCATTCAGAAAAAATTAGTGGTGCGCAAATTAAAAATAAAGCTTTGAAAGAGTTGCAAATGAAAGTTGTTGATCCAAAAAAAATTAAATCCGTGCTGTTATGACAAATACAAACCCTAAATCAATAATCTCTACCAGAGTGCAAAACTATTGGTATCGACAGGGTGCGATTAAATATTTCTTTGTTTTATTTTTACTTGGATTTGGTTTTAGGATTGTCACTGTTAATCAGATCACTATTGAGCAGCCTGATGCAAGTACAATTACCATTCAAGAAAAAGCCAGAATACAAGCCGATAAAAGCAATATAGATAAAACAAAATCTCGTCGTGGTGACATCCTAGACAGGAATGGCGACATCTTGGCTTCTAGTCGTATTTTAAAACGTGTCAACCTAGATCCCACTCAAGTACAAGCGGTCTTTATTCCAGAATTAGCCAAAGCACTAATGATGCCTGAGGGTGAATTGCGTGCAGCCATTGAAAAAAAATTAAGCAAAAAAAGAGGTAGAAGAGAATTAATTATTAAGAAAAACCTAAGGCTAACTAACCCAATCTTGGGTAATCTAGCAGAGCTTAAAAAAATCAAACGAAAAGTCTGCACCATAAAACAAAAAGAAGCGCCAATAAGCTTACTTAATCAGGCACTAGAAATAGTCAATTTAAAAGAAAACAAGCCTACTTATATTTCTTACAACAGCTGCAAAAAGAGGAGAATAAATGGGGTAGCCTTGCAAGAGGAAACACAACGTTATTATCCAAAATCCGCCTCATTAGCCCCCTTGCTTGGAAGAGTTAATCACAAAAAACAAGGTGTATCTGGTATTGAAGGGGAATTTAATTACGTCTTGTCAGGACAAGACGGGTTAACAAAACTGAGCTATGAAAAAACACCTAAAGAGTCTTATTTTAATCCTGTGGTTGTCAATCCATTAAAGCATGGTCAAGATATCAAATTAACGATAGATGCAAATATTCAATTTCACGCTTACTCGGCCATCAAAAATTCCGTTGAGTTTCATAATGCTAACTCTGGATCAGCCATTATCCTGGCACCAAATGGTGAAATTTTAGCCATGGCTAATTACCCAGCTGATGATCCAAACGACAAAACTATCTATAATGTACAGGGCAACCGTAATCGAGTACTCCTAGACAAGGTTGAGCCTGGGTCGACTATGAAGCCATTCACTATGTTGCTGGCACTGGATAAAAACAAGATTACCGCGACAGAAGATGAGTTAATTGACGTTAGCAAATCTATTGGACACACCAAAACCAACAAAGATGTAAGAAGGCATGGCGACGCCATTACTGTTAAAAAAATATTAGAAAAATCACACAACCTAGGCACTGTTAATGTCTCTGAAAGACTGGAGAAGGAAGATGTATACAATGCCTGGAGTAAGCTTGGCTTTGGACAGCCACTTGGACTGATTTCTAGTATCGAAAATCCAGGCACACTGAGGCATTTTGATTCTTGGGCGCTTTCAGATAAACGATCCTTGTCTTACGGTTATGGCCCTATGGAGGCCAACTTGGCTCAACTGGCTAGAGCTTATTTAGTGTTCGCTAATGACGGCGCTATACCGCCTTTAAAACTTGTTAAAGGCATCAATATAGATGAGAGCATGACATCAATTTTTAGTAAAGACTCTACTCAAAAAATTGCAAATATACTTGACTCTGTTGCTTCATGGGATGGCTCTGGGTATCGCGCCCGAATCAAAGGCTACAATGTTGCAGGAAAAACAGGAACGGCTGAAAAAATTATCAATGGAAAATATAATAAAAAAGGCATTAATAGAACGTTTTTTACTGGCTTTACGCCAGTTGAGAAACCAAAATATATTATGGCGGTGATGCTTGACCACCCAAAAAAGTGTTATTACCACCGTTCAAAAAAACGCAATAAATGTGGTGGTGGTAATTCTGCAGCGATGACATTTAAAAATGCCATGGAAAACATTTTAACCAGTGATCAATCGATTAAATTACTAGCCAAGAACTAACCTTTCTTTTTTCCTTTTCTAGCCTGAAGGTTTTTTACATATTCTTTTTCGTCTTTAATAAATAAAGACTGTGCCTTTTTTTGCTGATTTTCTAGCTTTAATAAAGCATCTAAAAATTCGTTTTTAGCTTCATTTTCACTTAAATATGGCACCAGTATACACAGCTGTTTCAAACGATTGTAAACGCCAACTTTATCCTTGAAGGGTTTGAGTAATTCTTCTTGAGAAATATCACCATCCATTTCAGCGTTGTGAACCAACGCCAATAAAGATTTAAATTTTTCATCATTTTTTCTAAGCACTCTGATTCTAACCTCAACTGTATCATTGTCATACGCAATCGATGGATAATTGAGTAATAAGCTAATCATTCTAGACATCAGCGCTTTCACAGCGCTGTTTTCTTGGGGTGCTATACTGGGCTGTTGATAATCATCTGAAAAATCCGAAAAATCTGGCTCTTGCCCTTCAAACGGCTCGCTCTCTGGCATTGGTATCGTATCAAAAGAAGTGGACATTGATTGCTCGGCTAGCTGTTTAAAAACCGTTTGAACTTGATCAACACTTTGCCCAACGACTTGAGCCACGCCATCAATTAACTGTTGCTGATAAATCTCATAATTCACTTGATTGATTAATATTGACACTTTTTCTAGAAATAAAGTTTTGCCTTCAATCGTGTCAAAATCTACTTCTGCCTTTACATGTTCAAATAAAAAATGAGACAGTGTGTGTGCTTTTTCAATACGCGCCTCAAAGGCTTTGGTGGATTCTTTTTTAACCAAAGTATCTGGATCTTCGCCATCAGGCAAGAATAAAAACTTAATTACCAGGCCGGCCTTAATAATTGGCAATGCAATTTGCAGCGCCTTCCAGGCTGCAGCTCGACCTGCATTATCACCATCAAAGCAAAAAACAATGGTATTGGTCGTGCGTGCCAATATCTGTAGGTGCTCTGGTGTTGTCGCAGTGCCTAATGTTGCCACAACTTTGGTGAAGTTCGCCTGGTGTAATGCCACCACGTCCATATAACCCTCAACCACCAAAACATAGTCCATCGTGCGAGAATGTTTGCGTGCATGATAGAGACCGTAGAGCTCTCTTGATTTAGAAAAAATAGGGCTTTCTGACGAGTTTAAATATTTGGCTTTGGCTTTATTGTCAAACGCCCTACCGCCAAAAGCAATAACATTACCCTTGGTATTATGAATAGGAAACATCAAACGGTCACGGAAAAAATCATAATCACCATATTCGCCTGTTTTGACCAGACCTAAAGATTTTAAGTCAGCACTTGCTTGCTCGTCTTTTTCAAAAGCCAATAACAAATCTTGATTGCTTGGCGGCGCAAAGCCCAATTCAAAGCGTTTAGCAATCTCGCCACTAATACCTCTATTTACCGCATAATCAACTGCTTTCTTTTTGGCAGGAGAGCCTCTAAGCTGTTGTTTGTAAAAGTCACTCACTTTTTGAGACAAGTCTCGATAGCGCTCTAACCGAGGATCAACAGGCTTGGTATTGCTGTCGTATTCAATCTTCAAGCCAAACTCACCAGCAATAACTTCAATCGCTTCAACAAAATCTAAGTTGTCAAATTTTTGTACAAAACTAATCGCGCCACCGCTCTCA
This sequence comes from Gammaproteobacteria bacterium, assembly GCA_016845205.1. Classification (GTDB taxonomy): domain Bacteria; phylum Pseudomonadota; class Gammaproteobacteria; order PS1; family Pseudothioglobaceae; genus Thioglobus_C. The sequence continues at coordinate 1,992 of JAERTA010000070.1, read as the reverse complement.
CCACACTTAAAACAGTGATAAAATTGCTTATGACTATTAACAGCAAAGTTACGGTTTTTACCGCCATGAAAAGGACAAGGTGCCCGATAATCGCTACCGGTTTTTTTAAGCGACAAGCGTTTAGAGATCAAATCAACAATATCAATTTGATTCGGTAAATCGTCAATAAAACTTTGACTAATGTAAGGCATAAAATACATTTTAATGAAAAAACAAAATTTTTATCATCCTAAATTTATACCAACTTGGTTTTTGATTGGGTTTATGAAATTAGGCGCCAAACTACCCTTTGCCGCACAAGTATTTATTGGCACTGGTATTGGTCGATTACTTTATCCGCTACTTTCTCGATTTAGAAAAATTGCTTTTGTTAATATTGCTCGCTGTTTTCCTAATAAAAGCTTAAACGAGGTAGAAGACTTAGTCAGACAAAATTTTGAAGCCATCGGCATTTCGCTGTTTGAAACTGCAAATGCTTATTTTGGTAAAAATGAAAAAATTCAAAAACTCATTACCATTCACAACGAACATTATTTAACGGGCGCACTAGATAAAAAGCAAAACGTTATTTTGTTGGCTGCTCACTTTATGCCACTAATGCTCGGCTCAAGAGCGCTACTCTTAAAATATAAAATTGCCAACATTTATCGCCCACAAAACAACGTTTTATTTGACGAAGTGATGCGCAAAGGTTTTGTTGACAATGGAGCCACCATGATCAAAACAAAAGATACCCGCGCAATGATGAAGGCAATTAAAGCTGGCCTGCCTATTTGGTATGCACCTGACCAAGATTTAGGGGAGAAAAATTCTGTTTTTGCGCCTTTTTTTAACATTCAAACCGCAACAGTTGCTGCGACAGCACGTTTGGCAAAAACACCAAACACCATTGTTATCCCTTACTTCTTTATCCGAGACTCACAAGGTTACACAATGCATTTTGAGGCACCCCTAGATAATTATCCAGCAGATGACGCAATCAAAAGTGCGAGTAAAACCAACCAAATTTTGCAAGATCAAATTCTTAAAGCACCTGAACAATATCTTTGGATTCATAAACGTTTTAAAACCAGACCAGAAGGCGAGGCACCTTTTTATTAATTTTTTGTTTTAAGGTGTGGAATCAAAAAAATAATTAGCGTATAATTAACCCTTTACCAAATTTTGATTTACTACTATTTATACTGATTATGTCAATTGATACACAAGCTATTATTAAAGAATACCAACAAGATGCTAACGACACTGGCTCAACAAATGTACAAGTTGCCCTACTAACTGCTCGTATTAAGCACCTAACTAATCATTTTAAAACCCATAAAAAAGACCATCACTCAAGAAGAGGTCTTTTGCGTTTAGTTTCTCAACGTAAAAAATTACTCGCTTACCTTAGAGGTAGTGATGTAACTGCTTACTCTGATTTAATTTCTCGCTTAGGTCTTAGAAAATAAATTTTACGCTTTAATAAAAAAGCCCCTTTTGGGGCTTTTTTTGTTTCTACAACAACGGTTTAGTTAAAATACAGTTTATGGAGTTGTCCCCTACTTATCAAAAAATTGACGATCTAATAGAACGTGCTTCTATTTTATCTGTACATCTTGATTTGGAAGAAAAGCAAGGTCGCCTTGAAGAAGTTCTACTGGAAATGGAGAATCCAGATCTCTGGTCCAATCCAGGGGTCGCACAAGCACTTGGGAGAGAAAAATCAAAACTAGAATCAATTTGTCAAACCTTTGACAAGGCAAGTGCTGTACTGGAAGATGCTAGAGAGCTATTAGACATGGCCCAGCTTGAAGAGGATGAAGACACAGTTAACAGTGTTGTCGATGACTTAAATCGCATTGAAACTTCAATTGAACGGCTAGAATTTCAAAGAATGTTTAGTGGTGATCTTGATGCTAATTCTGCTTACTTAGACATCCAATCAGGCTCAGGTGGAACCGAGGCACAAGATTGGGCAGAAATGATCCTGCGAATGTATCTTCGTTGGGG
>JAERTA010000069.1 GCA_016845205.1 Gammaproteobacteria bacterium | reverse complement strand
GATAATGATTTCCACATCATTAACATCAAACCATCAGAATCATGCCCCTTCTCTTGGATGTGCGACTCGTATTCTTGCACAATTTCTTGGTATGAAACTTTACCGTCTTTATTAACGTCAGCTGAAGAATTAAATTTCTTTCCAGAATTTATCAAATCTGATTCTTGACATCCTGATAATAAAATAATAATAAATAATGAATATATGATTTTCATAATAATTATTTAAGTGCTTTTAAACGTAAACGCAAGGCATTGAGTTTAATAAATCCAGCGGCATCTTTTTGATCATATGCGCCTCCATCATCTTCAAAGGTTGCAATTTTTTCACTAAATAAAGAGTCGTCAGATTTGCGCCCAACCACGGTAATACCACCTTTGTATAACTTAAGACGCACTGTGCCATTAACAGTTTCTTGAGTTTGGTCAATGGCTGCTTGTAGCATCTCACGCTCTGGTGCAAACCAAAAACCGTTATAAATCATCTCGGCATATTTTGGCATTAGCTCATCTTTAAGATGGGCTGCTTCACGATCCAATGTTAAGCTTTCCATAGCGCGGTGTGCTTTTAACATCACAGTGCCTGCAGGGGTTTCATAACAACCACGAGATTTCATACCAACAAAACGATTTTCAACAATATCATCACGGCCAATACCATGCGCACCAGCACACTTATTTAAATACTCCATCACCGTTGCCGGGCTCATTGCTTCGCCATTAACGGCTGTAATATCGCCCTTCTCATAAGTAAGCTCTATGTATTCAGCTTTGTCTGGTGCGTTTTCAGGCGACACCGTCCAACGCCACATGTCGTCTTCTGGCTCGGCCCAAGGATCTTCTAAAATATCACCCTCATAAGAGATATGCAAAAGATTGGCATCCATCGAATAAGGAGATTTTTTGTTTTGTTTTTGATAATCAATTTCAATACCGTGCTGCTCTGCATAATTCATCAGTGATTCACGTGATGACAAATCCCACTCACGCCAAGGCGCAATCACTTGGATGTCTGCATCTAGTGCATAAGCATTGAGCTCAAAACGTACTTGATCATTACCTTTGCCAGTCGCGCCGTGTGATACGGCATCAGCGCCTACTTTATTAGCAATTTCGACCAAACGTTTAGAAATTAAAGGACGTGCAATTGAAGTGCCGAGTAAGTATTCGCCTTCATAAATGGCATTCGCACGAAACATAGGGAAAACAAAATCACGGGCAAACTCTTCACGTAAATCTTCAATGTAAATTTCTTTAATACCCATGGCTTCTGCCTTGGCACGTGCTGGCTCAACCTCTTCACCTTGGCCAATATCAGCCGTAAAGGTGACCACTTCACAGTGATAAGTTTCTGTTAGCCATTTTGCAATAATACTGGTGTCTAAGCCGCCTGAATAGGCTAATACTACTTTTTTCATAATTCTTTTTTATATTCAAATGTCTTGCTTAATAAAACGTCACCTTTGGCATTCAATACATCAACTTGCCAGGCCCCTATCCAGGTGTGCCACAGGTTCTTACTTGACCAAACACGCCAACGCTTACCTTTAATGTCAAAACTGATTTCAGCTTTAACTTTATCTTTATAAATCCAACGATGCGTAATTTTATCGCCAGTTAAATGTCGGATATTAGTAAAGAAGTAGATTTTACCTAAAGAATTATCCATCTCAGTGACTATCTCTATGGGTGCTCTATCTTCTACTGATTTGGCAAAAACCGCTTTTGATATGTTTTCATGTGGCCACTGCGCTAGCGCACTCTTAACCAATAATAAAAATAGTAATACTATGATTTTCTTCATTTAATCCACCCAAGTAATAACGTGTTTATAAATATTTTCTTCCTCTATTTTGTCATCCCTAAAGGTACGTCCACGTACAGAGATGCCAGCCAAATGCACTGAATTACTATTACCACTAATCAGCGGATGCCAATCAAACAACGGTTTGCCTTCGGATAATAACCGATAAGCGCAAGTCTTTGGTAGCCAATTAAATTTATCACCCCAATTGGGGTAAATGGTCAAACAATCTGGCACTAAAGATTGACGAATATCGTAATGTGGGCACTGGCAAGTTTCTTCATCTAAATAACGACAGGCCACATCTGTGAAGTAAATTTCATTGGTGTCTTCATCTTCTAATTTATGCAAACAACATCGCCCACAACCATCACAAAGCGATTCCCATTGTGATCGGTTCATTTGTTCTAATGTGAGTGTTTGCCAAAAATCTAATGTTTGCTTGTCATCTTCCATTGACATTATTGAGCAATAGAAATCAAATGTAGGAGAATTTTTTGACCTTCTTTGTCACCTTGACGCGCCGAAGTGCTGGCCCAAAAATAAGCAGATTGGTAATTAGGCTCAACACCAACCCCATTGATATACATCATCGCTAAAGAGTTTTGAGATTGTGTTAATCCTTGTTTGGCTGCTTCTTGCATCAACATAAAGGCTTTTCTGTTGTCTTTTGACACCAAAGCACCAATGCTAAACAAGGTGCTTAAGTTGTGCTGGGCAATTGGGTTGCCTTGTTTGGCACTCGCAACAAGTTTTTCAACATTGCTCATAACCTTAGCATTGTCAGCCAGTGAGCGAGCTATCTGGTCTTTATTAGGAATAGCATTTGGTATTTCTTCTAAAAAAACAGGCTCATTAGAGATCTTGTCTGATGGCGGCTGGATCTGTGTTGTTTCTAAATCAATGTCATTCGACTCAAGCACTTCAGTACTATCGCTGTTGGCTTTTTCTTCGGCCATTTTATCTGCCGCTAACTTGACTTCGCTTAACAATGATTTGGCAGGCGCATAATTTTGCTCAGCAGAAAGTTCCAGCCATTTAACCGCATCTCTCAATAACTGTTTTTGTTGATAAAGATGACCCAATTGAAATTGAGCAATAGAGTATCCGCCTTCTGATGCTCTGTGTAAATAAACCCTAGCCAGGGTTTCGTCTTGGTTAACAATCTCACCTTGGTTGTAAATTTTGTATAGTTGGTACTGTGCCAATGCGTGCTCTTGTACTGATAAATTTAACAACATTGATAGTGCTTTTTCTGAATCTTTATCAACGCCATCGCCTGTTAATAATAATAGAGCCAAATGATAACGAGCTTCTACATTACCTTGGTTAGCTGCTTTTTGATACCAATAAGCTTCTTGCTCAACATCTTTTTCAATGCCTTGACCTAGTTTATATCTAAGTGCCAATAAATATTGCGCTGGTGCATATCCACCTTTGGCAGACTTTAGCAACCACTGAGTTGCTTCTGTGTCATCTTTTTCTACACCTTCTCCTCGCAAATAACGTAATGCTAATGCGTGTTGCGATATGGCCAAACCTTGATTGGATGCTTTTTGGTAAAGCTCTATGGCGCGATCAACATCTTGATTGATGGCATCGCCTTTTATGTATAACTCTGCTAATTGGTATTGTGCTTGCGCATGGTTTTGTTCGGCAGCTTTGTTGTACCAATGCAATGCTTTAGGCAAATCCTGCACAACTTGGGTGCTTTGATGATAGATCTGTGCTGATAAATACTGTGCGTCAGCATCGCCTTTTTTAGCCACCATAAGTGCCCATTTGAGCGCTAATGCATCATCTTGATTCACCAAATAACCGCGATTATACAAATCTGATAATCGAGATTGAGATAGCGTAAACCCTTGGTCGGCTGATTTTCGATACATAAGCAATGCCTGCATTGGCTTGGCTTCGCGTTCAAAGAAGTCGGCCAAATAGTACTGCGCCTCAGCATCTAATTGTATGGCGGCTTTTTCATACCAATGTTGTGCTAGTCTTAAATCTTTTGTAGTACCTAAACCTACCTCATAGAGTTTGGCCAGCTCTAATTGCGCTGGCGCAAAACCTAACTGAGCCGCTCTTTCATACCAATAATGCGCTTGATCATAATCTACTCGAGTACCTTCACCTTGATGATGCATTTTGGCTGCCTTATATTGTGCATCCACAAAATCTTGCTGAGCAGATTGCTCATACCAAATCAAAGCTTGCCTTAAATCCTGAGCAACGCCTGTGCCGTGGTAATAATCTTCGGCCAAACTGTATTGGGCTGTTGCATAGCCTTGTTCAGCAACCTGAGTGTACCAATAAAAAGCCAACTTTACATCTTGTTTAACATTAATGCCCTTGTGGTACATGTTAGCCAAACTAAATTGAGATCTAGCATTGCCACTTTTGGCAGATTTTTTCAACTGGGTAAGCAGTTGTTTAGCAGACAGTGATTGCTCATCAACAGATTCTTCTAGACGTTGCTTAACCGTATCGTGCCCTTCTTTTGGCTGCAAAAGTTGCAAAGCTTGCACGGGTAGCGCCATAAACAACAATAGTGAAATTAATTTAACCATAACTTATTTTAAATTAATTTGTGAGAATAATCGGCTCATTCCAATAGCCACGCCAGCACATTTGGGTAGTGATGATTGAATGGCTTCTAAATAATCTTTATTCAAGTCAGGTGTGTGCTTCTTAAGCGTTGCACGCTTGGCTATTTCTTGATCAAATACAATCTTATATTCATCCGCATGGCGTAACTCGTCATAACCATTCGCGATTTCTACACCATTCATGTACAGTTCAAACCGATGTGCCACTTTGCCTTCCACATTGGCTAAAGCAGATTGACTGGCTGGATAATCAAAAATAAAACACAAAGGCAATGTTTGTAATTTTGGCTCAATCAGATGTGTAAAGAGTAGAATTTGTAAATCTTCAATCCATTCAAAGTCTGTTGTTAAGCTATGTTTCTGAGCAATAACTTTTAACGCTGAAAAATCAGTATTAAGAATATCAATATCGCCATATTCAAAAAAAGCTTGCGCATAAGATAGTTTAGTTACTTGAGACTCAACGCCTAACGCTCTTAATAACCGAACCATATCGTCCATCAGTTGATGGGCATCAAAGCCTAGGCGATAGTACTCCAACATTGTAAATTCATTGGTATTGTGAGAGCCTTGTTCGTTGTCGCGAAACACTGAACAGATTTGATAAATATCACCACTCCCCTTTGCCAAGAGTTTTTTCATTTCCAACTCTGGAGAGGTGTGTAAATATTGGGTTTGCTCTAAACCAATGGCTTGATTAAGTTTAACACGCAACGAATCAATATAAACATCCGTTGCCGGGGTATTAAGTAACGTGGGTGTTTGAACCTCTAGAACATTTTGATCGTTAAAAAATGTACGAATTTTTTGTAAAAAGTCGCTGTATTCTTTAAGATCTTCCTGCATATTCATTGGTACGTGTATCGACTTTAATTTTTTCGCCAATACTAATAAATAGCGGCACTTGGACAACTATACCCGTGTTCATTGTAGCTGGCTTACCGCCAGTGCCAGCAGTATCGCCCTTGAGACCAGGGTCAGTATCTACTACTTCAAGCATGACATGGTTAGGTGGTGTCACTGAGATTGGGTTATCATTCCAAAGGGTGACGATACACATGTCTTGCTCTACTAGGTAGCCTCTAACGTCATCCATGGCACTATCGTTAATCATATACTGATCAAAAGTATCTGGATCCATAAAGCTCCATTCACTGCCATCGTTATACAAGTACTGCATATCCAATTCCATGACATCTGCACCTTCTAATGATTCGCCAGACTTGAATGTCTTCTCTAGTGTTTTGCCAGTGATTAAATCCTTAAATTTAACTTTGTTAGAAGCTTGACCTTTGCCAGGCTTTCTTATCTCATTGCTAATAATTGAACAAGGGTTGCCATCTAACATGAGTTTCAAGCCATTTTTAAATTGACTGGTAGAGTAATTCGCCATTTTTTTAAGTATTAAGTGTAAAATTCAAGCATCTTATTTTACGCACTTTTTCATGCACATACACGAATACCAAGCCAAATCCCTGTTTAGGCAATTCAACATTAAAACACCTGAAGCGGTATTGATTGATAATGTGTCTCAAGCCAAAAACGCTTGCGCATCATTGGGTGGTGATATTTGGGTTGTAAAAGCACAAGTGCACGCTGGTGGTCGCGGCAAAGGCGGCGGTGTGATTCTGTGTCGCTCAATTGAGGAAGTTGAAAAAGCTTGCAATCAATTGCTTGGTTCAAACTTAATCACACCACAAACTGATACCAAAGGTTTGCCAATTAATCAACTGCTGATTGAAGGTGGGCAAAATATTGAACGCGAATTATATTTAGGTTTGTTGGTTGATCGTCAAACTCAAAGAATTACCATTTTGGCTTCTACCGAAGGCGGCATGGACATTGAGAAAGTCGCTGCTGAAACACCGGAAAAAATCATTAAATTTGGTGTTGATCCACTAGACAATCTAACCTCTATAGATTGCCTTGAAATTGCTGAAAAGCTTGACTTAGAAGGCGAACTGGCTAAACAATTTAGCGATGCATTAATTGGTCTGTATGTGATTTTCACCACCAAAGATGTGAGTTTAATTGAAATCAATCCACTCATCACCACATCAGAAGATCGTTTATTGGCACTCGACGGCAAGATAGATTTTGACGACAACGCGCTATATCGCCATGAAGATATCGTTGAACTGCGCGATACCTCGCAAGAAGATGAAAAAGAAAATGAGGCTAGCGAGTACCAACTAAACTACATATCACTTGATGGCACAATTGGCTGTATGGTGAATGGTGCGGGTTTAGCCATGGCTACCATGGATCTCATTGAGCATCATGGTGGCTCACCGGCTAACTTTTTAGATGTGGGTGGTGGCACCACAGCCGATAGAGTTGCCAAAGCTTTTGAGTTAATTCAAACAGAAGAAAATGTTAAAGGTATTTTGGTGAATATCTTTGGCGGCATTGTACGTTGTGATCTAATTGCCGAAGGCATCTTACAAGCCATTGAAAAGGTTGGGTTAAACTTACCAATTGTTGTAAGACTTGAGGGTACTAACGCCCCAGCGGGGTTAAGACTTTTAGATGAGTCTGACTGCGATATTCACACCGAAGCAGACTTAACCCAAGCAGCGATCAAAATTGTGGAGTTATCAGCATGAGTGTACTGATTAATAAAAATACAAAAGTAATAACTCAAGGTTTTACTGGCAAACAAGGCACATTTCACTCAGAACAATCAATTGCTTATGGCACTCAATTCGTAGGTGGTGTTACCCCTGGAAAAGGTGGACAAACTCATCTAGATCTACCGGTGTTTAACTCAGTTAAGGAAGCGATGAATGAAACTGGGGCTGATGCCACCATGATTTACGTTCCACCTCGTTTTGCCTACGCATCGATAGTTGAGGCTATTGAGGCTGAAATGCCAGTTATCGCTTGTATTACCGAAGGCATCCCAGTGCAAGATATGCTTAAAGTAAAAGCCATTTTAAAGGACTCTAAATCAACATTAATAGGGCCAAACTGTCCTGGTGTTATTACCCCAGATGAGTGCAAACTTGGCATTATGCCTGGCAACATCCATCAAGCCGGCAGCGTAGGCGTGGTATCGCGCTCAGGCACTCTAACCTATGAGGCCGTACACCAAACCACACAAGCAGGGCTTGGTCAAAGCACTTGTATTGGCATTGGCGGTGATCCAATTCAAGGTATGAATTTTATTGACTGCTTAGAATTATTTGAAGCAGATGATCAAACCCAATCAATCATCATGGTGGGTGAGATTGGTGGCTCAGCTGAAGAAGAAGCAGCTGAATATATTAAGTCTAATGTTTCTAAACCTGTTGTATCGTACATTGCAGGACTCACTGCACCCAAAGGCAAACGCATGGGTCATGCTGGGGCGGTTATTAGTGGCGGATCAGGCAAGGCTGAAGACAAAATCAAAGCACTTGAAAATGCTGGCGTGGCAATAGCGCCAACCCCTGCCACCATGGGATCAACCCTACTAGAAGTTTTAAATTAATTTAAAAATAGGAAAGCAGGGCTTTCCTCCTTGGAGACATTAAGATGAATAAACCAATCGTAGTTTTAGGAATTGGGGAACTCGGTAGTGTATTTTCACGCGCTTTTTTGCGCAACAACTATCCGGTATATCCTATTACTCGCGCAACTGATATTGATGAACTATCTAGTAGCATTGATCCCGAGATGATTTTAGTTTGCACCGCTGAAGGCGATCTTCAATCGGCATTATCCTCTATTCCTAACAAATGGAAAGATCGTGTTGCAATGATGCAAAACGAACTTCTACCACGTGATTGGGAGACCCATAACTTTTCAAATCCTACTGTGATTTCAGTATGGTTTGAGAAGAAAAAAGGCATGGACTCTAAAGTACTTATCTCCTCTCCTGCTTTTGGACCTAAAGCGCAAATTTTGGCAGATTCACTAGCACTTATAGATATTCCGGCGCACGCTGTTGCTAATGAAGATGAGTTATTATTTGAACTCGTACTTAAAAATCTCTACATCCTAACTACTAATATTGCAGGGCTAGCGATACACAGCAGTCCTCTGGGAGGGCTTGCCATTGAGCCTGGCGCGAATGTTGATGATCTGCGTAACAATCACTTAGATCTTATGCGTGAAGTATCTAAAGATGTATTAAAACTGCAAGAATCGTTAACTGGAAAAACTTTCAATGAATCAGAGTTAGAAAAAGGCATGATTAAAGCTTTTGAAGGCGACCTAGAGCATGGCTGTATGGGTAGATCTGCTCCAGCTAGACTTGATAGAGCCTTAGAATTAGCGAAAGAATTTAAGCTAAAAGTCTCCACTCTACAAAAAATAAAAAGCAAAAATTGATAGGACAAAACATGGCATACATATATCTCGCGATAGCTATAGTTGCAGAAGTAGTTGCAACAAGTGCATTAAAGGCATCAGAAGAATTTACAAAACTGCTTCCAAGCCTAATCGTTATTATTGGATATGGGGTGGCATTTTATTTTTTGACATTAACCCTAAGAACGATTCCTATCGGCATTACATATGCTGTGTGGGCGGGATTGGGTATCGTTTTAGTGGCGTTGGTAGGAGCTATCTTATACAAACAGATTCCAGATTTACCCGCAATAATAGGCATGGTATTGATTGTTGCAGGCGTGGCGACTATCCAAGTCTTCTCAAAAACGATTGGTCATTAAATCTAACAGCGTTTCCAACAAAGAATAATTCCTAAAAGGGCTCCATCCCCTTTTATTCAACAGAAGAGTGTATTCACGACTAATCTAATCAATTAGTTTTTCTACTGCTTTCCCTCTCTTTCAAGTCTAACTTTTTCTTGCCGATAGATAAAAAACATCGGCAGAATAATGATCGTATGCAAGAATATTGTCAATGTTAGTGGACCTTGATTTAACATTCCAAAAAAACTTGGCACCATATCTGTAAACGGTTCAATAAAAGTCATTATTCCTCCTTATACTTTTTCATGGTTAACTTTACTAATACTTAACAAATCGATAGCAAGATAAACAAAACCAACAATAGTTACAATACCCATTGCAAGTCTCCAGCCCATTCCCTGTACAAACCACTGTGCTTGTTGAGAGATAAAAAATGCATCCCAGGTTGCTCCCATTTGTGCCCTTTCTACTAATACCTGGCCATATCCTGCCACAGTAAGTGCAATTGTCATGCCCATTACACCAAAGGATATAAGGCTGATTGCCATTTTTGAATTAAAGGTTGATCTCATCCTCTCAATGCCATTTTTACTTTGTAAATTTAAATAAAACATACCAATCAAAATAGTTGCATAGGCACCAAAGAACGCTAAATGTCCGTGTGCATTAGTAAATTGAGTGCCGTGCGTATAAATATTTACCTGTGGCAAGGTATGGAAAAATCCCCAAATACCTGCGCCTAAGAAATTACCAAATGCATTCATCACAAACCATGCAAATGCTGGCCTATTATTGATGGTATTGGACCCATTTTTGCCAGCCTGCTTGCCCCAGTCATAAATAACATGCACAAACATTGCCACCAGCGGTAGCGGTTCAAGCGCTGAAAATAGTGCTCCAATTTCCCACCAATATTCAGGTGTTCCAATCCAGAAGTAGTGATGTCCAAGCCCCAATATTCCAGAACCAAATAGCATGGCAACTTCAACCCACAGCCACATTTCAACTACTTGTCGACTAGCGCCCAACATTTTAATCAAACCATAGGCGGCCAAACCACCAACAAATACTTCCCAGGTAGCCTCAACCCATAGATGAATTACCCACCACCACCAAAACTGATCAACCGAGATATTATCAACAAAAAACATACCGGCAAGATACAAGCCAGCTAAGGCCAATAAATCTGCCATGAGCACAGTAACAATACCTGTTCTTTCGCCTTTTATCGCAGTTGCATAAACATTGTAAACAAATATTAAAACTACAACAACAATACCAATATCAGCCCACCTCGGTGCTTCTAGATATTCTCTGCCTTCATTAATCAGCCAAATAGTCGATTCTGCAGCAGGGCCTATTTGTATAAAAACATAAACCAATACTACAACAGTTATTGCCACTGTTAATACGTAAAAACCAAGTTTTCCAAGCTCAATACCTACTGTTTCTATGCCAGTTTCATCGGGCAGCAGAAAATACACGGAACCGATCATAGCATAGAGCATCCACACCACAAGCGCATTAATGTGCACTGTTCTGGCAACACTGAAATCAAAAATTTCAAACAAGAACTCTGGATATAAAAACTGAACTGCGCCAATTAAACCCATCAGTAATTGTGCGCCAAACAAAACAGTCGCAACAATAAAATACATTGTCGCTAAATCTTTGGACTTATAAGCTGTTGTCATCATTTTGCGCTCCTTTCACGAAGAGTAATGTCTTTTTTACCAAAGTTCCTAGGAAAACCGTTGGTATCAATTGCACTCATATGCTTTAAGAAAGCCACAAGGCCTTTGGCTTCCGCAGCGGTAATATCAAGATTAGGCATTCTTCTTGAGTGTGTTGGATACTTTGATGGATGTTGCAAAAACTCAGCCATTGCTTCTTCTCGCGTTTTCTTTTGTGTAATTGCCATCATCAATTTCCACTTAGGGTCCAACCAGGCTTTGGTTAAATCTGGCGCATAATAAGCACCGTTGCCCAATAAAGTATGGCAATTCATACAATTTTTAGCTTGCGACCCAAGCTTCCCTAAATGAAGTAGTGCTGCTGCTTCTTCCTCAGAGTAATCATCTCTACCAAAGAACTTCTCTTTACCATTAATCGTCGGTACCTCGTGCCCCCTTTTATCACTATACTCATAACCTATCTTGTAGTTAATAACCGTCGCAGATGGAATTCTCTTAGAAAAATACAACCCTTTGGCATCTTTTTGCATATCTGTATCGGTACCTTGAGTAATTTGCCCTAGTGTATCAAAAGTCAGCCAAATTAATAAAATGGCTGAAAACCCTGTTATCCAGGCTGCTGAACGCTTCCAAAAATTATTATCCGTCCAGACTGAAACTATTTTATTGGACACTTTGCCTCCTTTTATTTAACGGAATGTTCATATCTCTTTTCAGATCGAACATTTAAGTGATAGTACAAATGTGGCACAACTAAATAACCAAACATTGCCAAAATTAATACTTTGGTTGTAAACGGATCATTGCTTAATAGGCTTGAAAGTAAATACATAGAATAAGTTTGTGCGACCCAAAATAAATAAGCTGCCGGCATATAGAATGACCTAATAGTTCCCATTTTTACAAGCGCGTAAATGCCAACATAAAACACTCCAAATAAAAGCACAAATGAGGATGACAAAAAGATGGGCAAAAAGTCATCTAGAGCAATTTCAGGTCTGATAATTACAGTTGGATCCATACATAGTCCTTTAAATTGAAATCAATTTAACTCAATTTTAAGTGATTGATTTTTTGAGCATCTTGACCCAGATCAAGAAATACGAAAATAATTTAATTACTATTAATCAGCAACCAAACATCTAGCAGAATGGAAAACTCTATTGTAGTCACTTGAGCTAAAGATGTTATTACTAAGTATCCAGCCTCTTGATTGGTTAATCACTAATGATTGCGCGGCTTTTCGGATCGTCCTATCTTCACAGATAATGTCACTACCACTCTCAAAAGCATTAGCAACATTCTGCATTCTGCTAGTAGTTGCGCTAAAGTGCATACCAATAAGTAGTGCTAAAATTAAAAATACATAAAGCATGCCTTTTTTAAAGGCAGCTTTTGGCATAAATGCTCGAGTAGTGACAAATGCGGTAATCAATAACACAAATACAGCAATAGCCAAATAACCGCCTTCTAGTTCTATAAATTCCATAAACAACTCTTTATATTTAATATTACTAATAATAACCAGTTAATAAAATCTAAGATTGATTTAGATCAATAAAACTTGTAATTTATCATCGATAATATACAAAAATGAATTATTCTATAGCTATGACAACTAAAAATCTTATTTTCCTCTCACTAATTGCAGGATTTGTCCTATTAGGGACCAACGCCCTTATCCAGAGCAAACCACAAGAAAAATCAGAAAGAATCTATGCTGCTGTTAAGCCATATATGCCCTACAAATTAGAAAAAACAATGACTGGTTATGCCATTACTAGTACACAAACACAAGCAAAGGAAAAGCCTCCTGCCAGTGAACTTTGGAAAAGGCTCGATCAACTAGAACAACTCTGGGGCGAACAACACCTAAAAATAGAAAATAACGACCTTATTGTATTAGACGAACAAAAACTAACCATTACAAAAATACCTATTCAAACCCCTGCAGAAAAACAATGGCTAATTAGTTTTTTTAACTTGTCAGCACAACCATGATTAAGCACGTTATTACTTTAGTTTATGCCATGGCTGTATTGATAATCATGATTTATCCAGCGATGAGAACTATTGAACAACTGGGAAAAAGAAACTCATTCATCAATAAACACTACAATTTATTAACTGTAATTACAACAATTGTTCTTTCATTGATAGCAGGCCTATTTTTGTCTTATTTTTAGACAGGAAAATATTCAAAAAAATCAAAATCACCTGTTAATAGAGGCAGAAACCCTTTAATAACATCATTTTTTACATAAAACTGCTTGTTTTTAAAGCGATTTATATGTTTTTTTTGACATTTTTAGGTGAATTCGCATCATAAGTGCACAACTTCCAATTTTCTGACATCGATGCCAGTCATGCTATAGAATACCTCAAAAGGTGTTCTATAGCCTAAACATTTTCTATGTCTTTAGTTCAAACTATCATTAGCTGCTTTTATTCTTCAATAACCCACATCTTTAAGATTTGTCTTCTTTGTGAAGTATTGTCTTAGTAGGCCATTGGCATTCTCATTTTGTCCTCTTTGCCAAGAGCTATACGGTTTAGCAAAATAACTCATGCAGCTAATTGCTTGATTAACCTTTTGATGTGCATAAAACTCTTTACCATTGTCATAAGT
>JAERTA010000068.1 GCA_016845205.1 Gammaproteobacteria bacterium | reverse complement strand
ACAATAATAAGCTCGAAACAAAAGTAACTGAGTTGATAGAGCAGGCTAGACCTGGCGAGGCTGTTACAAGAAGGCCTAGAAAAATTCTCATGAATGTAGAGCTTCAAGAAATGCATACTAAAAATAGAGGCCTTGTTCAAGGCGTTGTTCTGTATTTTGATGATGGAACATCAGTAAGAAATAATTGGAGTGGTGCTGAAAAGAGAAAATCAATTATTGACAATCTTGTTGGAAGAGAGGTGGTTACTGATGTGTGGGGAAACTACCCAAGTGACCAATGGTTTGCAAACGTATATTTAAAATAGGAAGAAAATTATGTCTAGAATGAAAGAATCTATTAATAGTAACAGTGGTTCGGTTAACTGGAGCGCCGAATCTACGACTGAAGCAATTTTTAAACACTATGAAGATGATGGGCGTATCTTAAAGGTTTATATTGAAGGACAAGGTAGCCCTATTAAGTGCACTTCTAATCATACTGGAGATTATCAGTTGGCCGTTGGATATGTAAAAGATCTTTATCCGGGTGAAAAAATTACATACTACTCTCGTGGGGTTAATGTTTATAGTTCTAAAGAATGGTTTTATAAAATTGAGCGAAGATAGATAAATAAACCGTGACACTGCCTTTAATTTCGATATAGTACATTAAATTAGCTTTATCAAAAACCCAAGTGAACAACCTATTTGGGTTTTTATTACCCTTTATAAAATTCATCAATAAACACTTATTGAAATGAGTGGTGGTATTTTCGGTGTTTGAGTCATTAAAGATGACGAGTTTAGAAAATACAACGAATGAGATTCAGTGTGAATTGGTAATTTTGTAAGGGGTGTTGTCTTTTGGATACTTTTCTAAACAAGTAGAAAAGTATCAGAGCCTAAAGCAAAAATTTGGAAAATTTTTGAAGAGGATTTCAGTGGTTAAAAATTTCAGAAATAATGCGAATGACCTTTAAAAACTCATAAATTCAGCCAAAAACAACCATTTTTAAATGATATTTTCTATAAAAATGGCAATTTATTCCCACATTTGTAAAAAATTAGCAAATTTTACGAATGACTATATTTTTGAGTTTTAAGTATGCTGATTAACCCAATTAGTAAAATCTTGCGGAGCTAATGCGCCCGATACACGATCAATTTCCTTGCCATTTTTAAACATCACTAAGGTTGGAATTGAGCGAATATTGTATTTAGCAGAAATGGCTTGTTCAGCTTCAGTTTCAATTTTAATAAATCGAGCTTTTGGTTCCAACTGATTGGCGGCTTGTTTAAAAGTTGGGGCAAATTGCTGACAAGGGCCACACCAAGTTGCCCAAAAATCTACCACTAATAGTTCGTCAGTTTTTTCGATAGCGCGCGACAGTTGAACGCCAGTCATAGAGATTGGTTCACCCTTATAGAGCGGGTTTTTGCATTTTCCACAGTTTGGATTGTTTTTTAATTTATCAGCAGGGATTTTGTTAAGTCCACCGCAACTCGTACACATGGTAATCATAATATCTCCTAATTATTTATTAACTATAAGAGGTATTTATGGACTTGTTGCATGGATTACAAGTCAGGTAATATGATCGCTAGAAGATTCGTTTTTGATAATGGTATTTTGTCGTGTTGATTTTCGTTTTGAACGCGGGATTTTTTCTTTTTTGCGTTTGATTTGTTCCTCTTTGCTGATAATGCTCTTAACATTAACCAAATCATCAACACTTTCGCTAATTTTTTTAAAGGCTTTTGGTGCTTGAATTTCAATCATTTGTTGTACGATCCATTTTTCATCGACATCGGTCATTGCTAATTTGACCTTTTCAGCAAAATATCTTAAAAAATGATAATCAGGCTCAGCGCCAACAAAGTCATAATCTGAATAATCTTGTGAGCGCTGATTGTAGGTATTAACAAATGCCTTCCAATGGTTGCCTTTTCCGATACGGTCTTCTTTGTTTTCTTGGTAATAAAAGGCAGATTGTTTGGCGAGTTTGTTGATCAACTCTTGTCGTTGTTCAGCACTCAGTGTTTTAAAAACAAGGCGATCAATAGATTGGATAAGAAAGCACAAGTATTCAGCGATCACATCAAAGACTTGTTCTTTTTCAATCACAAAGCCTTCGTTAATCAAATCTTCAAGATGGTTTTTGGTAATACGCCAGCAAATAAACGCCATCGCGCCACCGATATCTTCAATGGTTTTAACTTGGGTTTTATGCCACTTGCTTTTAACTCTCACAAGTTAATTTTATCACTTAGTGGTTTACTCGCAGTTGTAGTTTCTGAAAGAGCCTAAATCGTTGACGTTGTCAAAGCCCATTTGCACTAAATAGTTTTTAGCCGTTGATGAACGAGCACCTGTAACACAATACAATATAATCGCCTTGTCTTCGTCAAGGATATTCTTGGCACTCATGATTGATTGCAACGGTAAGTTGATAGCATCGGGTAATGCACCACGTGCAAATTCAGCAGACGAACGAACATCAACCAATTGCGCGCCTTCGGCCAATAGTTTGCAAGCATCGTTTCCTGAAAATGAATTGAACATAGTATAATCCCTTAATAAGTTTTTAAGTGAATACGGTTATTAATCGGTATTCAATCTATATAAGGAAACCATTATATAACAATGTTAAGTAAAAAGCAACTAAGAAACGACATTGAAGCGGTGGAATCAGCCTTAAAAAAACGCAATTTTTCTTTTGATATCAATCTGTTAAACGATTTAGAAAATAAAAGAAAAAAAAATCAAGTTGAAACCCAAGAACTACAAAACTTGCGCAATACACAATCAAAATCGATTGGTAAAGCTAAAGCTGCTGGCGAAGACATTAAGCCATTGTTAGATGCAGTTGCTGATTTGGGCGATAAGCTCGATAAGGCAAAATCTGAATTACAGTCTATTCAAACCAAAATTGACAGTATTGTTATGGCGATGCCAAACATTCCTCATGAGTCAGTACCAGAAGGCAACTCTGAAGATGATAATGTTGAAGTATCAAAATGGAGTGAACCAGGGCAATACGATTTTGAGGTTAAAGATCATGTTGATTTGGGCGAGATGCATGGACTTGATTTTGAAACAGCGGCCAAGATATCAGGTGCGCGCTTTTCAGTGATGACCGGTAAGATTGCACGCCTACACAGAGCGCTAACACAGTTTATGCTGGATCAGCATGTTGAAAATAATGACTACGTGGAAGCTTATGTGCCCTATTTGGTCAATGCTGATTCTTTAACAGGTACGGGTCAGTTGCCTAAGTTTGAAGCAGACTTGTTTAAAACCCATTTGCATGGTGAAGAAGGTGATGCTAAGCCTTTGTATTTAATTCCAACTGGCGAGGTACCAATTACCAATATGGTGCGTGATACGATTGTAAAAGAATCTGATTTGCCATTGAGGTTTGTAGGGCATACGCCAAGTTTTCGCTCTGAGGCAGGTGCTTACGGTCGCGATACACGAGGGCTTATTCGTCAACACCAGTTTGAAAAAGTAGAGTTGGTGCAAGTGGTAAAAGCACAAGATTCCTACCAAGCGTTAGAAACGTTAACTAACCATGCCGAAGGTATTTTAAAAGCGTTAGAGTTGCCTTATCGTAAGGTGGTTTTATGTGCAGGTGATTTAGGGTTTTCAGCAGCCAAAACTTACGATTTAGAAGTGTGGTTACCAGGGCAAAATGCATATCGCGAGATATCCTCTTGTTCTTGTTTTGAAGACTTTCAGGCAAGACGCTTGCAACTTCGATGGAAAAATCCCCAAACCAATAAACCAGAATTATTACACACACTGAATGGCTCAGGCCTAGCCGTAGGCAGAACATTGGTGGCTGTATTAGAAAACCATCAACAAGCCGATGGCAGTATCAGAATACCGGACGTATTGCACAGCTATATGGGCGGCATAACTGTCATTAATTAATTATCTATTTATCTTTTATTAGGAGAAAACAATGAACTTATTAGACTTAATCATACCACCTGCATTTGCCGAAGGCGACGCGACATCAACCATTTCAGGCTCTGGTTTGGGCGAACTTATACCTATGGTGCTATTGTTTGTAATTTTTTACTTTTTATTAATCAGACCTCAGCAAAAACGCGCCAAAGATCATAAGGCGCTTTTAGCAGCATTAAAGGCGGGCGATGAAGTGGTGACGAATGGCGGCGTTGTTGCCAAGGTGATCTCAGTTGATGAGTCTTTTGCAACCGCTGAGATTGCTGATGGTGTGATCATTAAAGTACAAAAGCAAGGCATTAATCAAAAGCTGCCAAAAGGTAGTGTTAAGATTTAACTTTCAGGTATAAATAAACCCATGAATCATTACTCAGGTTTGAGAAATGCGTTAATCGCCTTTTTCTTGTTAT
This sequence comes from Gammaproteobacteria bacterium, assembly GCA_016845205.1. Lineage (GTDB taxonomy): Bacteria > Pseudomonadota > Gammaproteobacteria > PS1 > Pseudothioglobaceae > Thioglobus_C. Next base: position 51,962 of record JAERTA010000068.1, on the reverse strand, counting down.
TATCAGCGCTTTATGCCTTGCCAAATATTTTTGGTTCAGATTTGGCGGTGCAAGTTTCTAGTGCTGGTGATTCGGCTATTGAGCAAACTGATTTAACCAAAATCACAGACACGCTAAAAGCAAAAAATATTCAATATAAGTCGGCTGGATTATCAAATCGTCGAATTTTGGTGCGTTTTGATAATAATGAGTCTCAGTTATCGGCGAAAGATTTATTAAAAGCAGAGTTGGGTCGTAACTATGTAGTGGCACTTAATCTAGCACCTGCAATTCCATTGTGGTTATCGGACTTAGGTGGTAAAGCCATGTCGCTTGGTTTGGATCTTAGGGGCGGTGTGCATTTCTTATTAGAAGTGGACATGCAGGCAGTGTTATCAATGTCTGTTGATAAATATTATAACGAGTTGCGTACTTTGTTGCGTAAAGACCGCTTGTATAAGAGTATTAAGAAAGAAGGCGAGAGTATTGCTATTTATCTTAAAACGGCTGAATCAAAAGACAAGGTATTGGAAATTATTAAGTCAGATTTAACTGATTTGGTTGTTTTAGAAACAGATAGTCAAGATGCATTATTGATTCAAGTAGGTATTAGCGATGAAGCTAAAAAAGTGGCTAAAACAAGCGCATTAAAACAAAATATTACCACGTTGAGAAATCGAGTAAATGAGCTGGGTGTGGCTGAGCCAATTATTCAACAACAAGGTCTAGAGCGTATTGTAGTACAACTACCAGGTGTGCAAGATACTGCTAGAGCTAAAGAGATTTTAGGCGCAGTGGCAACGTTAGAATTTAGACTGGTCGATGAAAAAAATGACCCTCAAACAGCAATCCAATCTGGCAGAACGCCGATTGGCTCAAAGCTTTATTATTTTAAAGATGGGCGACCTTTATTACTAAAAACTCGTGTGATTGCCACAGGTGAAAATATTACTGGCGCTGCTTCGGGCATTGACCAAGAAAACAACATTCCAATGGTGAACATTACTTTAGACAATTCAGGTGGTCGTGCAATGTTAGATACTACCAAAAAGTATTTGCACCATCGTATGGCGGTCGTATTTATTGAGAATAAGGTCGAGAGTTCGCTTGTTGACGGCAAGATTGTTAAAAAACGCTCAACCACGAAAGACATTATTAATGCTGCGACGATTCAAGGCACTTTCTCATCGCGTTTTCAGATTACCGGTATTGACAGCGCACGTGAAGCGCGTAACTTAGCACTACTACTTAGAGCGGGTTCATTATCAGCACCGATTGAGATTATTGAGGAGCGCACCATTGGCCCTAGTCTGGGCGCAGACAATATTGAAAAAGGTGTATTGTCAGTAATTGCTGGTTTTGTTTTGGTATTGATATTTATGGTGGTACGTTATCGAGTATTTGGCATGGTGGCTAATGTTGCTTTAACGCTTAATTTGGTAATGATTGTGGCCGTGTTGTCACTCCTACAAGCCACATTGACGTTGCCAGGTATTGCCGGTATTGTATTAACGGTTGGTATGGCAGTTGATGCTAATGTACTGATTTTTGAGCGTATTAAAGAAGAGTTGAATACAAATAGCAATATTCAAAAAGCCATTTCAAGTGGTTATGATAAAGCAATACTGACGATTGCAGATGCGAACATTACCACGCTAATTGCAGCCTTGGTGTTGTTTAGCTTTGGCACAGGCCCGATTAAAGGCTTTGCCATTACGCTATCAATCGGCATCGTCACTTCAATGTTTACGGCTATTATTGTATCTAGAGCGATTGTTAATAAAATTTATGGCGGTAAGAAGCTAGAGGAGTTGTCGATATGAAGGCGTTAAACATTCCTACAATCGATTTTGTTGGCAAGCGCACGTATGCAATTATTGCCTCATTAATACTGATTACAACCTCAATATTTTCATTATCAACACAAGGTTTAAAGTTTGGTATTGATTTTACCGGCGGTACTTTGATTGAAGTGGGTTATGAGCAGAGTGTTGATTTATCATCAGTGAGAAACACATTGAATGAAGCCAAATTTAAAGGAGCAAATGTTCAATACTTTGGCTCTACTCATGAAATCTTAATTCGCCTTGAGCCGCAAGCGATTTCTAGCGCCAAGCTTAGTTCAAAAATTATTCACTTATTGGGCGATGATGTTGATATTCGTCGTGTTGAATTTGTTGGGCCTAAAGTGGGCGAAGAGCTGACCAATGATGGTGGTTTAGCTATGTTATACGCACTCATCGGTATCTTGATTTATGTGGCCTTCCGTTTTGAGTATCGCTTTGCGTTGGGGTCGATATCGGCGTTAATTCACGATGTGATTATTACTTTAGGTGTATTTTCATTATTACAAATAGAGTTTGATTTAACCGTATTAGCAGCAATTTTGGCAGTGATTGGCTACTCACTCAATGATACGATTGTCGTATTTGATCGTATTCGTGAAAACTTTTTATCAACTCGTCATGTAGACCCGGCTAAGATTGTTAATGGCGCACTAAATCAAACCCTTTCTAGAACGATTATGACCTCAGTTACAACACTATTGGTGTTGTTTGCTTTGTTCTTCCTAGGCGGTGAGATTATTCACGGTTTTGCATTGGCCTTGCTGATTGGTGTGGTGATTGGTACTTATTCTTCCATCTATGTGGCTAGCTCTATGATCCTGGCGCTAGGCATTAGCAAGGAAGATATGCTACCATCGGAGAAGGAAGAGAAAGAGATTGACGCTAGACCTTAACTTCGTCTTTTGCCCTTTTGTTGTGTTAGATTGCAAAAAATTCTCGGTCACATATTAAAATATATGCTCTCTCGTATTTTTTAAAATCCGCCTTACATAAGAACAAAATACTCGTTAAGGTGTTGTTAGTTGTAAGTTGATTTTTTAAAATCTAAAAAATGGACGAAACTAGGCTTTGAACTTTTCGAAGACCAGACAAGCGTTGGTACCGCCAAAGCCAAAGCTGTTTGACATTACACGGTTAAGTGACTGAATCGTTGTTGCTTGTACAATTGGCATTCCTTCTGCCGCTTCATCAAGGCTTTCAATATTAACAGACTCTGCCATAAAATCATTTTGGAGCATGAGTAATGAGTAAATAGACTCATTAACACCGGCCGCACCTAATGCGTGGCCTGAGAGTGATTTGGTTGACCCAACATTAGGAATATTGCTGCCAAATACTTCTTTAATAGCATCAAGTTCTTTTACATCACCAACCGGTGTTGAAGTGCCATGCGCATTAATGTAATCAATCGGACCATCAACGGTTGAGATAGCTAATTCCATGCAACGTTTTGCACCTTCACCGCTTGGGGCTACCATATCGTAACCATCAGAAGTCGCGCCATAACCAGTAAGCTCAGCTAAAATTGTTGCACCACGTGCCTGTGCATGTTCTAAAGATTCCAACACTAAAGCGCCGCCACCGCCAGAGATCACAAAACCATCACGATCTGCATCATAAGCACGAGAAGCTTTTTCTGGTGTTTCGTTGTATTTTGAGGACAAGGCGCCCATGGCATCAAACAACATGGTTAATGACCAATCGAGCTCTTCGCCACCGCCAGCAAAAACCACATCTTGTTTGCCTAGTTGGATTTGTTCCATAGCATTACCGATACAGTGCGCTGAGGTTGAACAAGCAGAACTAATTGAGTAGTTAATGCCTTTAATTTTAAACATGGTAGAGAGGCAAGCTGATGTGGTTGAGCCCATGGCGCGCGGCACACGATAAGGACCAACACGTTTAATGCCTTTCTCTCTTAGAATATCTGCCGCCTCGACCACGTTTTGGTTAGATGCACCGCCAGAACCCATAATAAGACCCGTGCGAGGATTAGAGATTTGATCTTCGGTTAAGCCAGATTGCTTAATGGCTTCGTCAAGGGCAAGCGCGTTATAGATAGCTGCATCAGCCATAAAACGTTTCATTTTACGGTCAATAATTTCGCTTGAGTCAATTTCAGGTAATTGACCAGAAACATGAGATCTAAGCCCCATTTCTTCATAGGATTCATCAAACTTAATGCCTGATTTGGCAGTTTTTAAAGATTCTAATACCTCATTGCAATTAGCACCTAAGCTAGAAACAATACCCATGCCAGTAACAACAACTCTTTGCATTAGAAATTACTCGTGTCTGTAAACAAGCCTACTTTTAAATTGGTGGCTTCATAAATGACTTTGCCATCAACTTCCATAACAGCATCGCCAATACCCATATAGAGTTTTCGTGCAATAACGCGTGATAAGCTGATTCTGTAAGTGACTTTTTTAGCTGTTGGCAAAACTTGACCAGTAAATTTAATATTGCCAGCGCCTAGTGCGCGACCTCGACCAGGGCCGCCTAGCCAGCCTAAGTAAAATCCAATCAGTTGCCACATAGCATCAACACCTAGGCAACCTGGCATTACAGGATCTTCATTGAAGTGACAATCAAAAAACCACAAATCAGGCTTAATGTCTAATTCTGCAATAATTTCACCTTTGCCGTATTCGCCACCTTCTTGAGAAATATGCGTAATTCGATCTAACATTAACATCGGCGGTTGTGGTAGTTGCGCGTTACCAGGGCCAAATAAATCGCCGTTACCGCATTTGATTAATTCTTCGTATGAATAAGAGTTTTGCATTAATCAGTCCTTGTATCTATAGTTACCGAAAATTATACTTCAAAGCCCTTTGCTAATGTCATTTATCACATCGTCTACGTTTTCTAAGCCAACTGAGATTCTAATGAGGCCCTCGGTGATATGAGCTTGTTGTTTTTCATCATCCGTTAGTCGCCCATGTGTGGTGCTTGCTGGATGAGTAATCGTGGTTTTAGTGTCACCTAAATTTGCGGTAATGGAGAGTATTTCAGTTGCGTTAATGACTTTAAATGCCGCCTCACGGCCACCTTTAACTTCAAACGAGACGATACCACCAAAACCAGATTGCTGAGTGTTAGCTAAGGCGTGATCTGGATGAGACTCTAAACCTAAATAATATACTTTTTCAACTTGGTCTTTGTTTTGTAGCCAAGTCGCCAATTTGAGCGCATTGTCGCAATGTGCTTTCATTCTTAGGCTGAGTGTATCTAAACCTTTAAGTACAATCCAAGCGTTAAAGGCGCTCAAGCTAGGCCCTGTTGCGCGAGTAAAGGCACTGACTTGTTCGATAATGGTTTCACTGCCTAACACTGCGCCTGCTAAACAACGGCCTTGGCCATCAATGTACTTAGTGGCTGAATGAATCACAATATCTGCACCCAATTTAATTGGGTTTTGTAATGCTGGAGACAAAATAGCATTATCAACTGCTAGCAAAATATCATTGGCTTGGCTGATTTTGCTAAGCGCAGCAATGTCACCCACCTCGCCTAGCGGGTTAGATGGCGTTTCTAATAAAAATAATTTTGTATTGTCTTGAATGGCGTTTTTCCATTGAGACAAATCACCTAAATCAACGTAACTGATATCAATATTAAATTTGCTAACAATGGTGTTTAACAAGACAATAGAAGTGCCAAACATATTACGCGAAGCAACGATATGATCACCTGACTCAACCAAAGCCATAATACTAGCAAAGATTGCTGCCATGCCGCTTGATGTCGCAACACAGGCATTAGCACCCTCAAGGGCAGCTAGTTTATTCTCAAAAGCATCAACCGTTGGGTTGGTAAAGCGCGCATAGATATTACCCGGCTCTTCTTTAGAAAACCGATTGGCCGCTTGTTCGGCAGAATCATAAACAAAACTTGAGGTAAGAAAAATAGCCTCTGAATGCTCTTGTTCTTGTGTGGTTCGATAGCCTTCGCGTATGGCTTTGGTATCGAATTGTAAGTCTTTCATATCCGGGTAATAATCGTCAAATAACGCTTATTCTACATCATTACAAATCAATTCAGAAGTATCAAGGGTGTTATTTTTTTGCTTAGCAGAGTCAGAGCGTAGAGATTCGATTTGATCAAGGTAGTTTTTATCAATATCTTGGGTGACATATTCGCCATTAAAACAAGAACAGTCAAACTCAGTAATGTCTGGGTTGCCTTGTTGTACGCACCAAATAAGGTCGTCCAAATCTTGATACACCAATTTATCAGCACCAATGGATTGGCAAATTTGATCAACATCTTTATCGTGCGCAATAAATTCTTTTTCACTAGCCATGTCAATACCATACACATTTGGATGTCGTACCGGTGGTGCAGCTGAGGCAAAAAATACTTTGTTGGCGCCAGCATCACGTGCCATTTGTACAATTTGTTCACTTGTAGTGCCACGCACAATGGAATCGTCTACCAATAAAACATTTTTGCCTTTGAATTCTAGCTCAATGGCACTGAGTTTTTGACGTACAGATTTTTTGCGTTGTTTTTGTCCAGGCATGATAAATGTACGTGCAATATAGCGGTTCTTAATTAGGCCTTCTGAATATTTAACTTCTAGCTTATGTGCTAACTGTAATGCTGAGACGCGTGACGTATCAGGAATTGGAATGACAACATCAATTTTTTCATCATTCCATTCTTTGTGGATTTTGGCTGCTAGGCGCTCACCCATTCTAAGGCGTGATTTGTAAACTGAGATATTGTCAATCACTGAATCTGGTCGAGCAAAATAAACAAATTCGAAAATACAAGGCGAGTATTTGGCATTATCCGCACATTGTTGCGTAAAGACATTGCCTTCTCGGTCAATTACCACACCTTCTCCAGGTTTGATATCGCGCGTAATTTCATAACCCAACGCAGTTAATGCAACACTCTCAGAAGCCAGCATATATTTAGTGCCACCTTTGGTGGTGCGCTTACCTAAAATCAGTGGGCGAATACCATTTGGATCACGAAAACCAAAAATACCATAACCTGGAATCATGCCAATCGCAGCATAAGCACCACGCACACGCTTGTGTACTTGAGTGACTGAATCAAAGATGTCTTTTTCATTAATACGGTGTTTTTGTAATTTAGCCAATTCACTGGCAAACACATTAAGCAAAATTTCGGAATCTGAATTTGTGTTGATGTGACGAAGGTCTTGTTCGAACAGTTCTTTTTCAAGTTGTTTGGTATTGGTTAAGTTGCCATTATGAGCAAAAGCAATACCATAAGGTGAATTAACATAAAAGGGCTGTGCCTCTGCCCCTGAAGAGGTGCCAGCGGTAGGGTAGCGCACATGACCAATACCCATATCGCCCAAGAGTTTGGTCATGTGTTTGGTTCTGAAAGCGTTCTTAACCAAGCCGTTTGATTTGCGCATATAAAAACGGCCTTTGTGTGCAGTAACAATACCTGCTGCATCTTGGCCACGATGCTGCAAAATTGTTAATGCGTCATAGATATAAACAGCTGTGTCTTTTTTGGTTGTAGATAAAATACCAACGATCCCGCACATAAATTAGGTCCTTATTCGTTTTCGATAAACAATAAATGTTGTGACAACTCAGGTTTAACATCTGAGGCTATATCTTGGAAGGTTCTAAGTGCACCTTTGGTCTCAACCCAATAATATTGTTGAGAAATCCACTCGACACTTTGTAGAACTAACACCATAATGAGAATTGCTAAAGAGCCCTTGATAAGGCCGATTAGGCCACCTAGTAGCTTGTTTTTTGTACTGTTAACATTGCGCGCATTGAGAGCTGAGTCTGCACCGTGAAGGCCGCTTAAGATCTTTTGAAAGAATGACTCAAACAAACAGGGCTTGCTTGAACCAATTGAAATATTCAGTGCATTTGAGATGGCAGAACACACGCCAACAATAATGGCGAAGACAATAGCAAATGATAATCCAATTCGAAGTGACTCGTTGGTAACTACAATCTCCATGATACCCAATCCAGCAACACCATCTAAATAGTGCCAACTTGCAACTGCCGTGGCTATAAAAAATACAAGTAAGGCAAAGATACGGTTGAGCGCACAAGGATTGCTAATACTTGATGAAACCTCTGTGAGTTTGTATAGGGCTTTTTTTATTAATAAAACACCAATAAAGATAGCGCCAAAAGCAATCGCCAAATGTGACTGATGGGAGAGTGTTAGCCAGGTAATCATCACTGTGCCAGCAAGCCATTGATAAAATAGCCAAGCGATAATAATAGCCAGTATTAAAAATGCTAGGTTGATTAACTCTTTAGCAAGTCCACGCTTAATGCCAAGCACAAGAAAACCAATTAAGATAGCGATGGTTAGCCAGTCAGACCATACCAGCAGGCCAATTGCTTCCCAAATATTTGCAAAAAAATCACTCATTAGTGCTCCCTAGTTAATCGCTAATTTTACAAGATTATATCGCTGTGCGTAGGCCATGAAGGTTTAATATTTATCCAGGATTCTCATGGCATCAGCAACGGTATGAAATGAGCCAAAAATAACAATACGTTGGTATTGTTGCGTGTTGAGTGCCCGATGGATGGCAGATGTCATATTCTTACAAGCGGTAATTTTGCTTGATAAGCTGAATTTTTTAACTAGATCTTGTGTGTTAATTGCTCGATTAACCGAAAGTGGCACAACCAACCATTCATCAATACAAGGCTCAATTGCATTAATCATAAGCTCAATGTTCTTGTCCTTAAGCGCCGAGAAAATTGCTAATGTTGGTGTTTTATCTGTTTTTAAAGTGCTAGCTAAAACTTTGATTGCTGCCTCGTTATGTGCCACATCTAAAACGATGGTTTTGTTGTTAATGGTTATGGTTTGAAAACGCCCAGAGATATCCGCTTTTTTTAGGCCTTGAGATAATTGAGCCCTATTAATGGGAAGCACTGATTGCAGTTGATTAACTGCTGCGACTGCAAGTGCTGCGTTATGTTGTTGGTGTTTACCTTTAAGAACGATGGAACCTTGATAAGGTTTATTAATAAAAGTGAGTCTAGCGTTAATATTATCGGCTTGTTTTTGAATAGAGGCGGGCGGGTTTTGATCGCCACAAACACAAGGCGTGTTCTCTCTCATAATACCGGCTTTTTCAAAGCCGATAGCTTCACGGGTGTCGCCTAAATAATCAGTATGATCAATGGCAATATTGGTAATGACACTGACATTAGGATCCACTATATTCACTGAGTCGAGTCGACCGCCTAAGCCAATCTCCAAAACAGCAACATCGACTTTCTCATTAGCAAAGATAAGTAGTGCCGCCAAGGTGGAGAATTCAAAATAGGTGAGTGAAGTATCGGATCGATAGGCTTCAATTTTCTCAAATGCTTGGCAAACAGATTGATCGTTCACCATTTTTCCATTGATGGTAAATCGTTCATTGTATTGAACAAGGTGTGGTGAAGTAAAGGCGCCTACTTTAAAGTTTGATCGTTGATAAATACTATCAATAAAAGCAATGGTAGAACCTTTGCCATTTGTGCCCGCAACAGTAATGACTTGAAAAGGAACGCCATTGGGAAATAGTTTTTTATAAACGCGCCCTATGCGCTCCAGCCCAAGATCAATCTCTTGGGTGTGCAAACTCTCTTGCCAGTTAAGCCATTCGTTTAGGGTTTTTAATCTTCCCAAAATTCACCTTCAATGGTGTCATTTTTTTTAGGTTTTTTATCTTCGCTGGAACGGGATTTGTGAATAAAAACCGTGTTTCTTTGGGCAAATACCTTTTCGGCATTTTTTGTCAAAATTCTGTCAATAAAATAAGTTCTTGACCAGGGCATAAGGCCTAATAGACCAAGAATGTCAGTTAGAAATCCAGGGGTCAGCAACAGGACACCTGATATTAAAATCACCACACCTTCCATCATCTCAAAGGCTGGCGTTTGCCCGTTAGCCATAGAGTTTTGCGCTTTGGCCATGGTTGACCAACCTTGTTGCTTAAGCAAGGTTGATCCAATCAGTGCAGTAATGACAACTAATAGAACAGTTGAAAAACCGCCAATTGATTCACCCACGGATACCAATACGTAGATTTCAAGTAGTGTTACAACAACAAATAAGGGAAACAACATAATTACTCCTTAATAAAAATTAAATCCCAAACGTCGTGCCCAAGTCTTTCGCCTCGACGTTCAAACTTGGTAATTGGTCGATGTTTAGGTCTTAATGAATAGTTATGGGCACCCATGGTGTTTTTAAAGTGCGGGTGATTTTTTAGTGTTTCCATCATATGTTGCGCATAATTTTCCCAATCTGTTGCCATGTGTATTGTGCCATTATTTTGTAGTTTGCTAGAAATCAAATTTAAAAAATCTGTCTGCACAATGCGACGTTTATGGTGTTTTTTCTTATGCCATGGATCGGGAAAAAACAGCTGAAATGTCTCAAAACTATCGTCTTCAATATGATGTTTTAGCACTTCAACCGCATCATCTTTAATGATTTTTAGGTTGGTGAGTTGGTGTTTATTAGCTTCATTAATAAGCCTGCCAACGCCAGCTTCATAAACCTCGATGCCTAAAAAATTTTTATTAGGTGTATTGATTGCCATCTCAAGCAGACTATCACCATTGCCAAAGCCAATTTCTAAAACAGCTGGCTGTTGTTTGGCGAATAGTGAAGTTAAATCAATTTTCCCTTCAGGCAAATCAACACCAAAATCTGACCACAACTCGTTTAACCCAGATTTTTGTCCTTCAGTTAATCGACCTGAGCGCCTAACAAAACTTTGAATTTTTCGTATGGTTTTTTCCATTAGAAATCGTAGTCAATAATCAAAGGCGAGTGATCTGAAAATCGTTCATCTTTATAAATCTCAACACGTCGTGGTGTGCCTTTTAGGTTGGCACTAAGGATGTGGTAGTCAATGCGCCAGCCAGTGTTGTTGGCCCAAGCTTGCCCTCGATTAGACCACCAAGTGTACTGCTCAGCCTCTTGGTTTATTTCACGAAAAGCATCAATAAATCCGGCTTCGCCAAAGAGTTGATCTAGCCAAGCACGTTCTTCTGGTAGACAGCCTGAACGATTTTTATTACCGTTGAAATTTTTGATATCAATTTTTTTATGCACAATATTAATATCACCACAAATGATGTATTCACGCCCATCTTTTTGTAATTCGTTAAGGTAAGGCATAAAACGTTCAACCATAAAATCCATTTTGTACTTCTGTCGCTCTTCTTTGGCGGAGCCAGAAGGGATGTAAATGGAAATAACGCTAAGATTGCCAAAATCGGCCTGAATAAAACGCCCCTCAAAATCAAAGTCTTCCCAAGGGCTAAAAATCACCTGATCTGGCTTTTGTTTACAATAGATACCAGTGCCGCTATAACCTTTTCGTTCTGCTGGTTTATAAAAGGTGTGCATGTCTTTTGGATAAAATTTTTCATCCAATTGGTCTTCTTGCGCTTTGATTTCTTGCACACAAACTACATCTGCATTTTGGTTTTTCATCCAAGTAAAAAAACCTTTTCTCTCAGCTGCTCGAATTCCGTTGACGTTAGCCGTTATAATTCTCTTCATTGGAAATATTTTAGAGGAATGTATGCAACAGTATCAAAAAGAATTTGTGGATTTTATGTTGGAAATTGGCGCACTTAAATTTGGTGAATTTACGCTTAAATCTGGTCGCGTTAGCCCTTATTTCTTTAATGCTGGCTCGTTTAACACTGGTGAACATTTATCAAAATTAGGCAAATTCTACGCCCAAACCATCACCGAGAGTGGATTAGGGTTTGATGTATTGTTTGGTCCTGCTTATAAAGGTATTCCGTTGGCTACTGCATGTGCAATGGCGCTGAATGATTCGTTTAATAAAAATGTGCCTTATAGTTTTAATCGCAAAGAAGCCAAAACGCATGGTGAAGGTGGCGATATTGTTGGTCATGCATTACAGGGCGATGTACTGATTATTGATGATGTCATCACAGCTGGTACAGCCATTCGTGAAGCCATGGATATTATTGATGCAAATGGTGCTAAAGCCAAAGGTGTTATTGTGGCCGTTGATCGTCAAGAAAAAGGCAAGGGCGATAAATCAGCCATTCAAGAAGTGGAAGAAAATTTTGGCATTACTGTGCTCAGTATTATCAATCTCGGTCATTTGATTGATTATTTGAAACAAGGCGATGATCAAGTATTAATCGAGCGTATTGAAGCTTATCGAGATCAGTACGGTGTTTAGAAGTTAACTGAGTTGAAGGGGTGGTTTAAGCTTTCAGCTACTGCTTGGTGTGTGACCTTTCCTTGGTAAATATTCAATCCATTTTTTAAGTTTGTATTATCAAGCATGGCCTGTTGAGCGCCTTTATTAGCAAGTTCAATAATATAAGGCAGTGTCGCATTCGTTAGCGCCAAAGTCGCCGTTTGTGCAACTGCACCCGGCATATTGCCCACACAATAATGAATAATGCCATCAACCACATAAGTTGGCTGATCATGTGTGGTGACTTTGGAAGTCTCGAAACAACCGCCTTGATCGATAGAAACATCCACTAGTACAGAGCCTTTTTTCATTAGCTTGAGCATGTCCTGAGTGATCAGTTTTGGTGCTGAGGCGCCGGCAACCAATGCCGCGCCAATCACTAAATCGGCTGTTTTTAGTTGTTGTTCGATATTGGTTTGGTTAGACAAATCAACAGACAGTTGCGATCCGTATTTTTGCTGAAAATCAGTTAGTCGTTTAGAGAGAGATCGATTAAGAATATTGACTTGTGCTCCCATACCAAGTGCCACCTTGGCAGCATTCATGCCCACAATGCCACCACCGAGTATCAATACCTGTGCAAACTCTACCCCTGTGGCACCACTGAGTAGCACGCCAGACCCACCTTGGGTTTTTTCTAGATGGTGAGCACCAGATTGAATCGACATTCGGCCTGCGATTTCACTCATGGGCTGGAGCAGGGGCAGACGTCCATTGTTATTGGTAATAGTTTCATATGCGATACAAGTAGCGCCAGATGCCAGCAGCAGTTCAGTTTGTTTAGGATCAGCAGCTAGGTGAAGATAAGTAAACAAGACTTGATCTTTAGACAACATTTTGCATTCAATCTCTTGGGGTTCTTTGACCTTAATAACCAGTTCTGCCTGTTCAAAGATATTTTTGCCATTCTGGATAATTTCAGCACCTGAGTTTTGATAATCTTGATCAGTAAATCCAATCGCATCACCTGCATGAGTTTCAATAATGACTTTATGTCCAGATGTAGTTAGTATCTTAGCGCCTTGTGGTGTTAGACCGACGCGATACTCGTGTATTTTAATTTCTTTTGGTATGCCAATAATCATGATAATATTGTAGTATGAATAATGAACAACTTGCAAGAAAGTATTGATATGTTTACTAGGGCCTATCCGCAAGAGACAATCGAGGGTGATGGCGTAGTTGTTAATCGACTATTTCCAATATCACAACGTAAGAATTTTGATCCGTTTGTCTTATGGGATCATTTTAATATTGCTGCTGGGCATGGTTTTCCAGATCATCCGCATCGTGGGTTTGAAGCAATTACCTATATGTTAACTGGCGGTATGCACCATAAAGATAATTTAGGCAATGATGCCTTTGTTAATAAAGGCGGAGCCCAGGTGTTTTGTGCAGGAAAGGGCATAGTTCACTCAGAAATGCCGGCAGAAGAGGGTCAAAGTGTCGGCATTCAATTGTGGATTAATTTGCCTAAGCATTTAAAAACAATCAGGCCAAGTTACCAACAGATTTTAAGTGAAAATTTACCTACAATTCACTTTGAGGGTGGCAGTTATCAAACGATTGTTGGTGAAGGGTCGCCGATTAAGCTACATACAGATATGACTTATCAGCATGTAAAAATTGAACAAAATAAACAGTACCAAATCCACATTAACCAAGGACTTAATGCGGTTATTTATGTGCTATCAGGTGATATTGTTTTGGCAGGCGAGGCACTTAGACCAACTGAATCGTTACTGATTAAAGTCGATGAAGAACAGAATTTATCTATCCAAGCAAAGACAGACAGTGAATTTATGTTTTGTTGCGGTTTGCCACATCATCAGCCGATCTATCAGCACGGCCCCTATGTTGATTAGTGCGAGCTATTTAGTGTCTTCAATTATTTCTTGAGTAACGTTTAAGTGATTAGTTTTGGCAAAAGAAAGAATGCGTTCATGGGTAAACTCACAAGCGTATTTGAGATCATCGTCAAACACAATAGATTTAACGCCATCAATTTTTCTAATTTTCAGGTGGCCGTTATAGCGTTTTAATTGCTCGGGTTGGATACAGACCAGTCTTTCAGTCCAGTCGCTGGGCCTGAATTTTTGTCCGTCTTCGGTGATGCCTGAAATGGTGTAGCGCGTTGTTGGCATTATTTTCCTTAATAAAATAATGGTGGAGGGATAGGGATTTGAACCCTAGAAGGGGATTAACCCTTGCCGGTTTTCAAGACCGGTGCATTCAGCCGCTCTGCCATCCCTCCAATGTGTGGATATCATACAGTCTGTTGAACTAATAGTAAATAGAATATTTATATAAATTCGCTTTGAAATTAGCGATTTTTTAAGTATAATTCCTTTCTTTTAGATTTTTGATGAGTTTAGTTATGGCAAAGGTATGTCAAGTAACCGGTAAACGCCCAGTTAGTGGTAATAATGTTTCTCACGCGAACAATAGAACGCGTCGTCGTTTTTACCCAAATTTACACACACATCGTTTTTGGGTGGAGAGTGAAAATCGTTTTGTAAAGCTAAAATTATCTGCAAAAGGTTTGCGTATTGTTGATAAAAAAGGCATCGATACCGTACTTTCAGAAATTCGTGCACGTGGCGAAAAGGTTTAGGAGTAAAACATGAGAGAAAAAATTAAATTAGTATCATCAGCCAAAACTGGCCATTTTTACACTGCAACTAAAAACAAGCGTCTTCACCCAGAAAAGGTAGAGGTAAAAAAGTTTGATCCTGTTGTAAGAAAGCACGTGATGTATAAGGAAGCAAAAATTAAATAATTCGCTTCAAGAGATTTTAATAAAAAAGCCGCTTATCTTAGATAGCGGCTTTTTTATCGTCTGCTGGTAAATATTACTCTTCAAGAATTGTGTCAAGTGCAATGTGTCCGATTGCTTCCTGGTATTCAGAGATTTGGTCAAAGTTTAAATATTGATAAATGTCATCAGACATAGGCTGTATTTCTTTCATCGCATTGAGATATTCTTCATGGGTAGGGATGTGGCCTAATTTAGCAGTAATTGCTGCTACTTCAGCAGAAGATAAATAAACATCAGCACCATCGCCTAAACGATTTGGAAAATTACGAGTTGAGGTTGAAACCACAGTGGCATTGTTCTCAACGCGCGCTTGGTTGCCCATACATAGCGAACAGCCCGGTGTTTCTGTGTGTTTAGTAATGGTATTAAAAGTCTCGTAAATACCTTCTTTTTTAAGCTGTGACTCATCCATACGCGTAGGTGGTGCCACCCAGAGCTCAGTTGGTAAATCTGACTGATCTTTTAATAGTTGTGCAGCGGCTCTAAAATGGCCTATGTTAGTCATGCACGAGCCGATAAAGACTTCGTCAATTTTAGTATTGGCAACGTCTGATAGTGTTTTAACATCATCTGGATCATTCGGACAAGCCAAGATCGGCTCTTTGATTTCATCAAGGTTAATGTCAATAGTGGCAGCATATTTACAATTGGAGTCAGCTTCAAGTAATTCAGGCGAATCTAGCCACTTTTGCATGGCCTGGATGCGACGCGCAATGGTTTTTTTGTCTTCATAATCCATTTCTATCATTGAAGACAATAAGGCAATATTTGACTGCAAGTATTCTGCTACAGGCTCTTTGTTGAGCTTTATAGTACAGCCATTAGCTGAACGCTCAGCAGAAGCATCGGTAAGTTCAAAAGCCTGTTCAATTTTAAGGTCGCCTAGGCCTTCAATTTCTAAAATTCTTCCCGAGAAAATATTCTTTTTATTCGATTTTTCAACCGTTAATAAGCCTTGTTGAATTGCTGCATAAGGAATGGCATTAACCAAATCACGTAGAGTAATGCCTTCTTGCATGGTGCCAGAAAAACGCACCAAAACAGATTCAGGCATATCAAGTGGCAACACACCAATGGATGCGCCAAAGGCAACTAAACCAGAGCCAGCTGGAAAACTAATGCCAATTGGAAAACGTGTGTGCGAGTCACCACCTGTGCCTACTGTATCGGGTAATAACATGCGATTAAGCCATGAGTGAATAATACCATCGCCGGGCTTCAGTGCGACACCACCACGAGATTGCATAAAGTCAGGCAGTGAGTGTTGTAATTCTATGTCTACCGGTTTAGGGTAAGCGGCGGTATGGCAAAAGCTTTGCATTACCAAATCTGCCGAGAAACCTAAACACGCCAATTCTTTTAACTCGTCACGAGTCATGGCGCCGGTGGTGTCTTGGGAGCCAACTGTGGTCATGCGCGGTTCACAATAAGTACCAGGACGCACACCTTTAACACCACATGCTTTACCAACGATTTTTTGCGCTAGCGTGTAGCCCGTGTCACTATTTCTAGCATCATGTGGGCGTAAGAAAAGTTCACTGACTGGAAGATCTAAATCTTGGCGGGTTTTGTCTGTAAGGCCTCTACCAATAATCAAAGGAATACGACCACCTGCACGAATTTCATCTGGCATGGTGGTTGGGGTTAGCTCAAAAGTAGATACTACCTCACCACTAGTATTGGTGATTTTCCCTTCATAGGGGTAAATGGTAATTTCATCGCCCATGTTTAATTTTGTTACATCACATTCAATCGGCAATGCGCCTGAATCTTGTGCCGTGTTGAAAAAAATCGGAGCAATGTTGCCACCAAGCACCACACCACCACCCCGTTTGTTAGGAATGTAATCAACATCGTTGCCCATGTGCCAAAGCACAGAGTTGATGGCTGATTTACGTGAAGAACCAGTGCCAACCACATCACCTACAAAAGCTAGTGGCAAGCCTTTTTCTTTAAGTTGTGCGATGGTTTCCAATGGGCTCTGCATTTTTTTAACCAACATTGATTGTGCATGTAGTGGAATATCAGGTCGCGACCAAGCCTCAGTCGCAGGCGAAAGGTCATCAGTATTGATTTCACCTTCAACGCGGAAAACCGTTAGCTTGATTTCTTTTGGTAGTGCTTCTCTAGTGGTAAACCAATCGGCGTTCGCCCAAGCATCAATCACCTGCTTGGCAAAAGTATTGCTGGCTGATTTTTCTAATACGGTCTGATAAGCTTCGTAAATGAGCAGGGTTTTTGCTAATGCGTCTTTAGCAGTTTTTGCTGTCGCATCAATGTCTAATAAATCAATCAGTGGCTCAATGTTATAGCCTCCCATCATTGTGCCGAGTAAAAACGTAGCGTGTTTTTGATCTATAGCATGACAGGCTTGTTCGCCCTTGGCGACACTGGTTAAAAAACTTGCTTTAACATAAGCGGCTTCATCTACACCAGGCGGAACACGGTGTGTCAACAAATCAAGATAAAAATCTTCGTCATTGCCTTTGATTAGGTTTTCAACAACAGATTTTGTTTGTTCTGCACTCAGTGCTAATGGCGGTAAATTGTTTTGGGCGCGCTCGTTAGTATGAGCTAAATAGGCTGTTTTCATCTGTTTGATAAGTGAATCATATAAAGCGTATAATTTTACCATTTAATTGATTTAACGATACAAATTATGGAACTCAATGCCCTAACTGCCATTTCCCCTGTTGACGGACGTTATTTTGATAAAACCAAGGCCTTAAGTTCAATTTTTAGTGAATTTGGTCTAATCAAATACCGAGTATTCATTGAAGTGAAGTGGTTGCAAGCTATGGCTGACAATGATGGTATTGCCGAAGTGCCTGTATTTAGTGCTAAAGCCAGTCAGTTTTTGGCAGATATTGCCACCGATTTTTCGCTTGAAGATGCACAAGCAGTCAAAGAGATTGAACGCACCACTAATCATGACGTCAAGGCAGTTGAATACTTTTTAAAAGATAAAATCAAAGACAATGCCGAGCTAAATGCGGTGAGTGAGTTTTTTCATTTTGCTTGTACATCAGAAGATATTAACAACCTTTCTCATGCATTAATGCTGATTGATGGCCGTGAAGTTGTCTTGGCTGAGATGCAAAATATCTTGTCTTTAATTGCTGTTTTAGCTAAAGACAATGCAGCAATTCCAATGCTCTCTCGTACACATGGTCAAACCGCCTCACCAACCACAGTGGGCAAAGAAATGGCGAACTTTGCATTTCGTTTGAAACGACAAATTGAGCACTTAAAAGCCGTTAAGATTATGGGTAAATTTAATGGTGCTGTGGGTAATTTTAATGCGCATATTTCAGCTTATCCAAACTTAGACTGGCAAGCTATATCAAAAGATTTTATTGAGAGTTTGGGTGTGAATTATGCGCCATACACACCACAGATCGAAACACATGATTACATGGCCGAATATTTCCATTCAATGAATCGTTTTAATACAATTTTGATTGATTACTGTCGCGATGTATGGGGCTATATTTCTCTGGGTTATTTTAAGCAAAAAACCATTGCTGGAGAAGTAGGCTCATCTACGATGCCGCATAAAGTAAATCCAATTGACTTTGAAAATGGCGAGGGTAATTTAGGCATTGCCAACGCACTGAATACACATTTAGCTGATAAATTGGCTATCTCACGCTGGCAGCGAGACTTGTCTGATTCAACCGTACTTAGAAATTTAGGTGTTAGCTGTGCACATTGCTTGGTTGCTTATGCATCGATTGCTAAAGGTATTGGTAAGCTAGAAACTAATGAAACTAGATTGCTAGAAGATTTAGACAGCTCGTGGGAGGTATTGGCAGAGCCAATCCAAACAGTGATGCGTCGTTACGGCATTGAAAATCCGTATGAAAAATTAAAAGCACTCACTCGTGGCAATACCATTGACGCCCAAGTATTGGCAGATTTTGTAAAAGATCTGGACATGCCAGAAACCGCCAAGCAAGCTCTAGCAGAATTAACCCCAATGACTTACACCGGTGATGCACAAAAACTGGCAGAAGACTTAGAAAAACTGATATAATTTCGCGTCTTATGTCTTTTGGCGTAAGTATTACAAATATAAAAGGAGCAAAAAACCCATGGTTAAAATTAGATTAGCCCGAGGTGGAGCCAAGAAAAAACCTTTTTATTCAATTGTAGCAACAGACTCTAGAAAACGTAGAGATAGTGGTTACATTGAGCGTATTGGATATTTTAATCCAGTAGCTCGTGGACAAGAAGTTAGGCTTACCATCGAAGAAGATAGATTAGATTACTGGGCATCAAAAGGTGCACAAATCTCTGATCGTGTTAAGCAACTTGTCAAAGAGTTTAAAGACCCTTCAATTCGTGAAAAACGTGTTGCAGCGCAAGAAGCTAGAGCAGCGGCAGTAGCAGCTAAATTAGCAGCTGAAGCTAAAGCAAAAGCGGACGAAGAGGCAAAAGCTGAAGCTGAAGCAAAAGCAGCAGAACAAGCAGAAGCTAAGGCAGCAGCCGAAGCCGAAGCAGCTGCGGCAGCAGAATCTGAAGCAGAAACACCTGCAGAAGAAGCGTCATCAGAGGAAGAGGCTGCTGAGTAATTTAGCACCTTCTTCACCTAATCAAAAAAGGCTATTGGTCGGTAAGATCAATGGCCTTTTTGGCGTTCAGGGCTGGGTGAAAATATTTTCACACACACAACCTCGTAAAAATATTTTGTCTTACCAGCCTTGGTATATTCAGGTAGATGGTCAGTGGCAAACATTAGATATTGTCAAAGGAAGAGAACAAGGAAAAACCATTGTTGCCCAACTTAAAGATATTAATGATCGTGAACAAGCGCGATCTATGATTGGTGTTGATTTATTTATCTTAAAGTCACAATTACCAATGTTGTCCAAAGGGGAGTACTATTGGGAAGATTTGATTGGTCTAAAAGTTGTTAATCAAAAAAACATTATCCTTGGAAGTGTTGATAATTTGGTTGATACAGGGGCTAACACTGTCTTAGTGATTAATGGCGAAAAAGAACCCTTGTCAAGCAAGGACAGAAAAGAGCACTGGGTGCCTTTTATTGAGCCGTATTTAATATCTGTTAATCTAGATAAAGGAGTAATAGAAGTTGATTGGGATGAAAAATTTTAAAAAATAAAATTTATCATGCTTGTTAATTATAAGTACTCTCTAAATCACAAAACTTGTAAAGCGTTATGGTAACAAGGTGCGATAGAACAATGCAAAAATAATCATAAGTTAAAATTATTATTTTTTAAAAAAATATTATTTTACTCTATGAATATAATATTGTATGATTGCCAGGCATTTTGAATTTTTATTAAATTTATAAAGAAAGGAGGGCTTAATGGCCAAAAAATACGAAGCGGGTGTAAAGGATTACCGCGAAACTTACTGGCAACCTGATTATGTTCCGTTAGATTCGGACTTATTGGCTTGTTTTAAGATCACACCACAACCAGGTATTGATCGTGAAGAAGCTGCTGCTGCGGTTGCTGCTGAATCTTCAACAGGTACTTGGACTACAGTATGGACAGACTTACTAACAGACATGGATTACTACCGTGGCCGTTGTTACCGTATTGAAGATGTACCAGGTGATGATAGTTGTTACTATGCATTTATTGCTTACCCAATTGACTTATTTGAAGAAGGATCAATTGTAAACGTACTAACTTCACTAGTTGGTAACGTATTTGGATTTAAGGCAGTACGAGCCCTTCGTTTAGAAGACATTAGATTCTCTCTTGCATATGTTAAGACTTGTAATGGTCCTCCGCATGGTATCCAAGTAGAGCGTGACAAGATGAATAAATACGGTCGCCCAATGTTAGGTTGTACAATTAAGCCAAAACTTGGTTTATCAGCTAAGAACTATGGTCGTGCGGTATACGAATGTTTGCGTGGTGGTTTAGACTTTACAAAGGATGATGAGAACGTAAACTCTCAACCGTTTATGCGCTGGCGTGATCGTTTCTTATTCTGTCAGGATGCAATTGAAACTGCAGAACAAGAAACAGGTGAGCGTAAGGGTCACTACTTAAACGTAACAGCAGCTTCTCCGGAAGAAATGTATGAACGTGCAGAATTTGCAAAAGAAATTAAGTCACCAATTATTATGCATGACTTCTTTACTGGTGGTTTTTGTGCAAACACAGGTTTAGCGCGCTGGTGTGCTAAGAACGGTGTATTGTTACACATTCACCGTGCAATGCACGCTGTAGTTGATCGTAACCCACATCATGGTATTCACTTCAGAGTATTAGCGAAAACTTTACGTTTATCTGGTGGTGATCATATGCACTCTGGTACTGTTGTAGGTAAGCTAGAAGGTGATCGTGAAGCAACATTAGGTTGGATTGACTTAATGCGTGAATCATTTGTTCCTGAAGATCGTAGTCGTGGTATTTTCTTTGACCAAGATTTCGGTTCAATGCCAGGCACAATGCCTGTTGCATCGGGTGGTATTCATGTATGGCATATGCCTGCACTAGTTGCAATCTTTGGTGACGATTCTGTACTACAGTTTGGTGGTGGTACGTTAGGTCACCCATGGGGTAATGCCGCAGGTGCTGCTGCAAACCGTGTTGCACTTGAAGCTTGTGTTGATGCGCGTAACCGCGGTATTGATGTAGAGCGTGAAGGTAAAGCTGTAATGGAGAGTGCTGCTGCACATAGTCCAGAACTTAAGATTGCTATGGAAACATGGAAAGAAATTAAGTTTGAGTTTGACACAGTTGATAAACTAGACGGTCAAAACCGTTAATTGGTTTAATTTAAAGAAGAGGAATTATTATGAGTGAAATGCAAGATTATAAATCTGGACCTAAGTTTGAAACTTTTTCATACTTACCACAGATGACACCTGATCAAACAAGACAACACATTCAGTTCATCATTAACAATGGATGGAATCCAGCAATTGAGCATGTAGAGCCAGCGCGTTCTATGACTTATTACTGGTACATGTGGAAATTGCCAATGTTTGGTGAGCAATCAGTTGATGTAGTTCTAGCAGAGCTAGAAGCTTGTCATAGAGAGTATCCTAACCACCACGTTCGTTTGCTTGGTTATGATAATTATTCACAAAGTCAAGGTATGAACTTCGTTGTTTATCGCGGCTAATATAAAAATATAGGAGAAATACTATGAGTGATGTAACAGGAATCGCATTGGGCATGATCGAGACTAGAGGTCTTGTTCCTGCTATTGAAGCGGCCGATGCTATGACCAAAGCGGCAGAAGTTCGTTTAGTTGGTCGTCAGTTCGTTGGTGGCGGTTATGTAACAGTATTAGTACGTGGTGAAACTGGTGCGGTAAACGCAGCAGTACGTGCTGGCGCTGACGCATGTGAGCGTGTAGGTGATGGTCTGGTAGCAGCCCACATTATTGCGCGTGTTCACGGCGAAGTTGAAAACATTCTGCCTTCAGCGGCTGAAGTTTAATCAGTCATTTTTTAGGTGAATAACTTTTGTGTTATTCGCCTAGAAATGATTATATAAAACTTAAATTTGTTAATGGTTTATTAATAAACATTAGCAAAAATATTTAAGTACTTATAAACGGAATTTAATATGACAAATTCAACAGAAAAACTTTCTGGACGCGAGAGGTCAATGCTCAGACGTCAGCAAATGTCTAAAACAGGTTCTGCCGGTATGAAAAAAACTGGTCGAGTAAACCCTAGAGGAAGACAATCAGCTGTAGTAGCAAACCCAAATATTGGTCAAGAAGTTCAGTCAAATACTACTGTAGACAACACTACAGATAACGAATTAAACAACAATACTCAAGCAGTAGAAAACGATAACTTTGAGTATTGTTGTGATGATTGCAAGGAAAAGGGTTTGAAAGAAACATGCTCTCCTTGCAATGATAAACAATCTACGCAAGAAGGCGATGTAAAAATAGATGCAATTTGTGAGCTAGTTGATGCTGGTCAATCAAATGCTAGTTCATCTGTTAGAGCTTTCTGTAGAGATAGACGCAGACAAATGTCAAAAACTGGCAAACAAGCATTACCAGGCAAAGTTGGTAGAGAAGCAAGAAGATCTAGAGTTAATAATAATAAAAACTCTATGTCGGGTCGTGATCTAGCCAAAATTAAGCGTGAAGAAAGATGCACAGTTGGCCGTGGCAATAAAGAAGCTTGTCGTCCAAGCGGTAGAGTTAGACCAGGTTCTGCTCCATCTAAAGTTGAACTAGGTACTACACTAGCAGGTCAAACAGTTAGTGGAACTCAAGTTGAACAAACACAAAAGATTACAGGTAGTGAAGCCGGCGGTTGTAAGGGAATTACAGGCACTGAGTATTTAGGCGCTGAGCAATTTTCACAATTATGCTCAACAACACCTCAGGCAAACGAACCCAAGGTTGGTGAAACTCAAACAACTAAAGGTCAGACAATGACGGGTACTTTGGTCGAGTCTACTTCTAAAATTACTGGCACCGAACCTGGTTCATGCAATGTAATTACAGGTAATGAATACTTGGGCTATGATCATTATTCAAATGCATGTTCTAATACAGATGCTGTTTCATCGCATCACAAGGTAATGTCAACACCGTCAAAAAAAAATTTAGCAATAACTGGAGCAGATGAGGCTAGAGCAAATGCAACAACCGGTTCTGAGTCAGGTGCCGGCCATGCAATTACTGGTTCTGACTATTCAACTGCCCCTTTTAGTCGTTCAAATGTTGGTGCGACTAAGGTTGATGTGAATCATACAAATAATGGCTCTGTAATATCAGGTGGCGAATTATCATCACCACTAGCCGTTACAGGCGATGCTCAAGACTCATGTGAAAGAGTGACTGGCACCGAATATGTCTCTAATGAAAGATATATTGCTAATTGTGGAACTCAAGCCCCATTGACACCAAATAAGGTTTCTGTTGATAGCACTCGTAAGGGTATGGGTGTTACAGGTAACATGATGGATAGAGATGAGAAAGTAACTGGCAATGAGCCTGGAACATGCCAGCGTTTAACTGGGAGTCAATATGACAGTTCTGCGAATAAAGGCTTGTGCGACCAGCGTTCGGATAAAGTAAATCAAACACATACTATTACTGGTAATCGTGTTTCTGGTAGTGAGGTTAATGGCTCCCCAAAGCTAACGGGTGACAACTATGGCATGTGCCTGGGTGTCACCGGAAACGAATATGTTAGTAAGGAAAGTTTTGAGCAAAGATGTTCTTTTGTACCGATGGCAGCACAGTTTAAAGACACAGTAAGTCACACATGGAACGATCAACAAGTTTCTGGGTCGCAAGTTAGTCAATCTGAGATAGTGACTGGTGACGAAGTTGGTGGTTGTAGTCCTATTTCTGGAAGCAGCTATAGATCTAGAGATGAGATGAGTCAGTTTTGTGATACGTCAGCAGTAGCTGAAAGTGAGCAAAGAATGAGAAAAACACATACAATGCAAGAGGTAAGTGGCACGGTACCAACAGAAGATCAACGTTTCTCTGGTAATTTTAATAAGGGTTTTGATCAGTCAATTAGTGGCACACCTTATCTCAAGAATGAAGGCCAAGCTGAGCAATATGACGCAAACTTTTCGGTTCAGTCGCCTGCTCGTGTGGCATTTCAGAGTAGATCTGAAAGAGTCCATGACAGTGTTTTTGGAACCAATGCAAGAATTACCGGCCCAGTTGCTAAAGCGCAAGGTGTAATGACAGGCACACCAGAATTTAGACATCCGTATGAAGCATCTCAACAGGAGGTTGCTATTTCTTCAGAGCCGACAAAAGTTGTGACTGGCGAAGGCAACGAAATCGGTTCAGATGTCACAGGTGATAATTGGTCCCGTGGTGGACAAATTACTGGCACTGAAGGTATGTTCTCTTCTAATCGAAATGATACGCAAAAAGGCAATCCAAATCACGATCATAAAGTTGGTGCTCATGCACTTAAGGATCGAGAAGTGACTATTGTTGAAGGCCCTAAGATTACTAATGGTAGCGGTGGTGGAAATGGTACAGATGGTGGCTCTTCAAGAGTAACTTTATCTGGCGGCGCACGCGGTTAATTTCGCATCATGAATACCAGGAATGCTTACAAGATTAGAGCCTCTCGTGTTTCTAGTCCTTTAAACAAAGCACCAGTTGGGATGGCACAATCAAGTGCACTCCCACAAGCCAAAAGTTCTTATTCCTCTAAACAAGATTACGATATTGGTGCTAAAACTCCAATGGATTTAAATACGGTGTGTGACACTATGCCAGAACGCTCGTGTAGACATCCTTTGACAAATATGAGGCAGAATGCTCATTTAGCCAGGTGTGAGGAATCCATTAAAGTTCGCTTTGATTCGATTACACCAACTTTAAAAAAACTTGCAAATTTACAACATGAGAATGATTTTGTTTCTAAGGCAAATTCTATCACCTCAAAAGAGCTTGGTTTTAACTTTCCAACTGAATTGTTAGAAACTGCCTGGGTTGATGGTTTAGACATGAAAGCTTTATATGCTAAAGCTGTTTTTAATGCGTTAAATAGTTCGGTCGCTCAGTTCTCAGATGATTTAGGGAGAAATGAAGATTTAAGAGTAGACGCTGGCAGTTTCTTTTTGGACTGTGGCTATCACAGTGTTGATATTACACCTTGCTCTGATGGTCGTTTGAAAGGGCTTGCTAAGTATATTTTACGTTTACCTTTATCGGCAATTACTGTTCGTAATTCTTATGCTGGGGCATTATTTAATGTTGAGTCCAATGTGCGCGATTGGGAGAAAATTGAGCTAGACAGGTTAAGAAATGGTAAAGTTCTTGACGATGGAAATAGTTATTTAAAGATTGTTGTCTATCATAGAAGTGGTTCTGACCCTTCGCATCAAGGATGTGCTGCTCATGGCAGTAATGATAAAGTATCTGCTGAAGCCGGCTTAGAGAAGTTAACAGAGTTTCGTGAAGCAATCGAAAATACCTATTGTTGTGGATCTGCAATTGATATTTTATTGATTGGTGTTGATACTGATAATGATTCTATTCGTGTACATGTGCCTGATTCAGCTGGCAATATAAGTGTGCATCGATATGTCGATACATCTCAATTATATAACGAAACATTGTCAATGAGCATTGATCAGGCAAGAGTTAAATTATATAACGCTATTGATATTTGTAGTGATTCATCTGGCTGGGCACAAGGCGATGGAAGGCCTCATGAAGGCATGAGAAAAGTTGTTGCCAACTTGCTTGAATATAATTTATCTCAGATTGAGTATGTTGCCGATTTATACGGTGGTATCTATCCAGATATTGGTCACGCTGAACGTTATATTAGCGTAGGCGACGGTTTTCAAGAGATCCAATTGCGAAATATTGCCTACTTTGCGCATTTAGATACTGTTGAAGAGGGTTCGGCAGATTTAGATATTGGTATTAAAATTTTTACAGGATTAAATCTAAATAAAGGATTGCCAGCACCTATTGCTATTCATTATCGTTATGATTCTAAAGTGCCTGGATCAAGGAAAAGGTTGATAGAAAAATGTTATCGTGTTAAAAATGCGATATTAAATAGATACAAAACATTAGGTGAAAATAATAATTTATTTTTTCAAATTAGCATTCAAGATCTACCATTAGGCAGCAGTCTTGAAATTATAAGTGAGGAAGCATAATGAGAATAATGCAAGTAGAAAAGACTCTTGTCTCAACCAATCGTATTAAAAATTTAGGTTTAAGACCTTTGCTTGTTGTACGAGATAAGCCTAACGGCACGCCATTAGTAGCAGTTGATGCTGTTGGCTGCATTCCAGGTGATTGGGTAATTTGTGTAGGAAGTTCGGCAGCACGAGAGTCTGCCGGAAGCAAGGATTATCCAAGTGATTTAACAATAGTCGGTATTATCGATTATTGGGATAAAGATCAGAAAGGGTAGAAGTCTACATGGAAATAATGCAAGTCCAAGAAGATCTAGTTTGCACTCGGTCTGTTAAGCAATTAGAAGGTATTTCGTTAAGAGTAATGAAAGACCTAAAGGGGAAGGTGTGGTGTGCTTCTGACCCAGTCGGTGTTGGCATTGGAAAATGGGTTGTAACAGCAAGTGGATCTGCTGCGAGATGGGCAATGCCAAGCTATGATTCAGCAACTGATTTAACAATTGTTGGGATTATTGATCAATGGGAATGGCCAGAGCCAAAGAGATAATTCTATGTTGGCCAATTCAAAACTTAGTTGGTATTTGAGGCGAGGGCTGGAGCACGAAATGTCAGCTATCCAGTATTATACGACCCAATCTAATTTATGCAAAATTTGGGGTTTAGAATCCGCAGCATCAAAGTTTGAAGAAGAGGCAAAAGAAGAGTTTGACCATGCATCTAGACTCATTAATTTCATGCTGAAGTTGGGTTTAACAGCGTCTACTACACAATTAAAATCAATACCAAAGACAAGAACATTGAAAGAGATATTGATTGTAGATTGGCAACTCGAAAAAGATGTTGTAGAACTGTACAGTGACGCAAGCCAATATTGTTTAAATAGTGGCCTTATTCATGGGTATGAATTATTTAACGCACTACTGGAAGAAGAGAAACATCATCTAAAGTCCATTGAAAAGTGGATGCTTGAATTAAATTAAAAAAATGAGCAATAACAACTCAATAGACAAAGGAATAGCAAACGTTACCAGCCTTGGGTGGAAGGTACAAAAACGTGCGTTAACAATGACAAAGCGTTATGATTACAGTAGCTATGACGACATGAGAGATTTTCTTGATGAGCTTCAAGACTTGTCTGAAAAAGAAGACTACTATCCAGATTTGACTTTTAGTCGCGTGCACGTTAACGTGTCTATTAAATCTAGAGATGAAGAAAAATTTACTGACGTTGATTTTTCATTTGCAGCACAAGTTGATGCTTTAGGTAAGGATTCAATAACTGTCGTAGAGGGGGAGAAAAATGGCTAAGTTAAGAATTGCAGTTGCTAACCTTAAAGGAGGATGTGGTAAGTCTACACTGTCTTTAAATTTAGCTTCAGGGTTAATGTCCAGAGGAAAATCAGCGTTACTTGATGCAGACCCACAAGGCACGTTAGAGCACTGGTTAAAAGCTTCAGTTGAAGGCATGCCAAGTGTGGTGAATGCTTCTGAAGACATAAAAAAATCCATTAAATCAGCAGAAAGTGATTTTGACTATATAGTGATTGACTGTCCACCAAGTTTAGAAAGTGGGCATACAAAACAAGTGCTTGATCTAGTGGATTTGTTGTTAATACCAGTTTTGCCTTCGCCGCCAGATTTGTGGAGTAGTGTGCATATGGTAGATGCTGTTAAAGAGGCGCAAAAAACCAATAAAAAACTAAAGTCCTATCTTGTTCGTAATCAAGTAGAAAGCAGAAGTGCACTTTCAAAGGCGATGCGACAAGCCATAGAATTTTGTGGCTTGCCGGCTCTAAAAAGCTCACTGGGAAGGCGTGCGTCATATCGTTGGGCAGCACTGGAAGGAATTAGTGTTTATCAGTTTGGAAAACGGGGTGATACAGCAGTTAATGATATTGAGTCTGTAATTAAAGAAGTTTTTAAAAAGTAAACAAGGGGAGAAAAATGAGTAAATTAGAAGATAAGTTAGTTGAGAGTATTAACAAGCCAGAGCAGGATAAGCCTGTTGTTAAAAAGCCAATAGCTAAGAAAAGTCCAGCTAAAAAACCAGTTGCTAAAAAAGTTGCTGCTAAGAAGCCAGTAGCCAAGAAAAAAGTAACTAAAAAGACTGTTACTAAGAAGCCTGTCGTCAAGAAGTTAGCAACAAACTCTATCAGCCATCCAAAACGTATTTGGCCTGATTGATTGTTTTTGTTAAGTATTAAACTAAGGAGTGCCGCATGAGTAAATTAGAAGATAAGTTAGTTGAGAGTATTAACAAGCCAGAGCAGGATAAGCCCGTTGTTAAAAAGCCAATAGCTAAGAAAAGTCCAGCTAAAAAACCAGTTGCTAAAAAAGTTGCTGCTAAGAAGCCAGTAGCTAAGAAAAAAGTAACTAAAAAGACTGTTACTAAGAAGCCTGTCGTCAAGAAGTTAGCAACAAACTCTATCAGCCATCCAAAACGTATTTGGCCTGATTAAAACAACTTTTAAATATTATCCTTTTTTATGTCAGTTCAGTTATCAGATTATGAAGATCTTCTTGAAGAGTTGGGCGATCAGTCCGGCGAGGTTCTAGAAGCAAACTGGCATGAAGCAACACGTGTCTTTAGCCCTAGAGGGCTACAATCTTATTTAGAGGCTGCACTGGGTTTAAAATCAATTGGACGTGGCGTCGAATTAGTTATTTCATTCATTGAAAGTGCGCCTATCGTTGCAAAAGAGATTGGTGAACAGGCAGTGCCTGATTTGCATTCTATCGCAATCAAAATGTATTCCAGAACAAGTTCGGAAGTTATTGCATTGGTTTTTTCAACAGCGCCAATTGCGGCAAATAGACTTGGAGAAATAGACTTATTCAAGGCTTACTTGAGTTTATTGAACAACTTGGTTGCAAAAGCACCAAGAGCAATTAGGCCTTTTTTAGAGAGTCTAGACGTTTTGCTTGGTCAGCTTACATTGGGTGGGCTTAGACGCTGGACGGCCTGGGGTATCTCTGCTTACCGTGATGATTTTGAGGCACAAGCTGAATACTTCAGTTTAAAAAGTGAGCAAGCTAAAGCAATCTTAAAACAAGAGCAACGTGGTGTGCTTTTCGTTAATATTCAACGAAGACTAAATATGTACCTTAGATCGTTATGGGGGCGTGATTTTTTTATTCGCCCAACTTCTGGCGACTATGAAACGCGTGAAGGTTATCGTCCGTATATTGAACATTATTTTATTCATCTGCCAGATGCTTTTGATGACTATAAACCATCAGAAGACGCTGATGAGGATTCAATCGTTTTGGGTATGGATGTTTATCGCGCCAGTTCTGCGCATGCGGCAGCACATATTGTTTTTTCTCCATATGATGAGAATGCTTTAGAAGAGTTAAGTAATTTACAGCGATTAATTATTGGCGTAATCGAAGATGCGCGTGTGGAGTTTTTAGCCGTTGAAAAATTTCCAGGAATGAAGCAATTATGGATCAATTTGCTTCCAGTAGACAAGAGCCCTGATAATACACTTCAGCCTATTTTAGATAGAATGGCTAGAGCCTTGATAGATGAAGAGTATCAAGACGATCACCCATTGGTTGTAGATGCTCGTCAACAATTCACGGCTTGCAAAGATCGTATATCAGAATCAGAAATCTCTCGTGAAATTGGCTTAGATATTGCACAAAAAATTCTAGAGTCGGATCTTGTTTTAAATTCAAGCCATGATAAATACAGCAATGTTTATCGAGATGACAATCGATGTTTGTGGCAATCACCAGATCATGTTGAAGAAGGACATGAGCTATTGCCGGGTGAAATACAACAAGTTCGTAAATATGTCAGTTTAATGGAAATGATTAATGAAGTCGAAGTTCCAAATGCTGGCGATGATGCGCAAGAAATTTGGGTTCTCGGTACAGAATTATTTCCTTATGAAGATGAGGGTGTTTCATGGAATGAAATGGAGGGCAAAGAGCCTATCTCTTCGCCAGTCCATTATCATGAGTGGGACTACCAAACTCAACTAGAGAGACCAAGCTGGGTAACTTTGTTAGAGAAGCGACCAAAATCTGGCGATACAGATATTATTGAAGATATTTTAGAACGTCATAAGCCACTTGTAAGACGATTGAAACATCTTATTGAGGCCGTGCAGCCACAAGGATTAATCAGACAAAGAAAAGTTGAAGATGGAGATGAAATTGATTTGAATGAGGCAATTAATGCGATGATTGATATTCGTCGCGGTGTGCAGCCTGATCCTCGAATAGGTATTCGAACAACCCTTCAGATTAGAGATCTGTCGGTTATATTGTTGGTTGACTTGTCGGAGTCGACAAATGACCCGCTTCCATCTTCTAAATCTGACCTTGTGGCAAATGCAAATAAAAACAATGACGATGAGTCCGAAGAAAACAACCAACCTACCATTCTAGATTTGTCACGTGAGGCAGCCGCTCTTATGGCAGATGCTATGGATAAAATTGGCGACCCATTTGCAATTCATGGTTTTGATTCTAATGGACGACATGATGTAGAATATTATCGATTCAAAGATTTTGATGAAGAATATGGCGATGAAGCTAAAGCGCATTTAGCAGGTATGACTGGCCAACTATCGACCAGGATGGGTGCAGCAGTTCGTCATGCGGGCTCATTGCTAAATGAACGAGGTAGTAGTAAAAAAATTCTATTTTTATTGACCGATGGTGAGCCGGCAGATAATGATGAGAATGACCCTCAATATCTGCGTTTTGATACAAAACGTGCTGTTGAAGAGTTGGCTAGAGAAGGTATTAATACATTTTGCTTGACACTTGATCCACATGCAGATGAGTACGTTTCAAGGATTTTTGGCGCTCAAAACTTTTTGGTGCTTGACAATGTTGAGCGATTGCCTGAGAAGTTGCCAGAGCTGTATTTATCGTTAACAAAATAAATAATTAGGTAAAATACATTCTCAAATTAATATTAACTAAATACAAAGGAAAAGATGATAGATACAAGTCAATACATGATAACTGAAGAGCCTTACTATCATAAGGTTGGTCAAGAGGTTGAGCGCTATGAAGCGGCATATTCTGCCCGTATGCCAGTCTTATTAAAAGGACCTACAGGTTGTGGAAAATCAAGATTTGTTGAATATATGGCGTGGAAGCTGCAAAAGCCTCTAATTAGTGTTGCTTGTAATGAGGATATGACAGCATCAGACTTGGTTGGTCGTTTCTTGCTTGATGCAAATGGCACAAAATGGCAAGATGGGCCACTAACCACTGCGGCTCGTATAGGTGCTATCTGTTACCTTGATGAAATAGTAGAGGCTCGCCAAGATACGACAGTAGTTATTCACCCACTAACTGATCATCGTCGTCAATTGCCACTTGAGAAAAAAGGTGAACAAGTTGATGCACACCCTGATTTTCAAATTGTAATTTCATATAATCCAGGCTATCAGTCTATGATGAAAGATTTGAAGCAATCAACAAAGCAGCGTTTTGGTGGTATGTCGTTTGATTACCCGCCTAGTGAGATGGAAGTGGAAATTGTTTCACATGAGACTGGTATTGATAAAGAAACAGCAGAAAAGCTAGTTCAAGTTGCACAACGTTCGCGTAACTTAAAAGGCCATGGTTTAGATGAAGGCATGTCAACTCGTTTGTTAATATATGCAGGCCAACTGATTGCTAAAGGTATTAGTCCGGAAGACGCTTGTCACATGGCACTTGTTGAGCCGTTAACGGATGATGTGGATATGCGAGATACACTTGGTGCGGCTGTCGGCACATTCTTTGCTTAGTTTTGATATAGTGTAGTGTAGGCCAATCCTGAGAAGGGTTAGCCTATAAGTATGTTATAATTATCTAATATATAAAAGCACAAGCGATTTTATTTTTTACAATCGCTAAGTTAAAATCTCTAAACACACTCTGTAGTAAGAAACAGAGTCATTCTTGTAATATTTGAAAGTAGCTAATTTCATGAATAAATTTGCAAAGTTTTTTCCTTTCTTGGCTTGGATACACGAGTTAAAAGATCAGAAAGTTCTAAGAGCTGATATTGTTGCAGGTTTAACGGTTGCATTGGTTTTGGTGCCACAATCAATGGCATACGCACAACTAGCAGGGCTAGCGCCACAATACGGTTTATATGCGTCATTTTTGCCTGTAATGATAGCAGCCTTGATGGGCTCTTCTCGTCAATTAGGCACGGGCCCTGTTGCCATTGTATCCCTTCTAACTGCTGCAGCTATACCATCGGTTGTTCCTGAAGGAGCAGATATGGTGACCTACGCAGCTTACGCTTCGTTACTTGCACTTATGGTGGGATTTTTTCGATTCGCCATGGGAGCGCTGAAACTAGGCTTTGTGATAAATTTTTTATCCCATCCTGTGGTTATTGGCTTTACTAATGCGGCAGCAATTATTATTGCTGCTTCACAATTAAATAAGATTTTTGGTGTTGCCAAAGGGCCTGGTGAATACAGTTATGAACAGGTTTGGGGTACGGTTATTAATGCAGCAACTAATACCCATTTTATAACCCTTGTTTTTGCAATTGTTGCTTCGATTATTATTATTGGTATTAGAAGGTACCAGCCAAAATTACCAGGCGTGTTGATTGCTGTAGCTTCTGCCACTTTTGTTTCATGGTTGATTGATTTTGGTAAACCTATTGAAGAAGGCGGGCTTGGTGGTGCGATAGTTGGTGAAATTCCAGAAGGGCTGCCTGATTTTATAATGCCAGACGTTGACTTTTCAGCAATGAACGAAATGGTAGTGATTGCCATCACGATTGCATTGATTGGTTTTATGGAAGCGATTGCCATTGCCAAAGTTATGCAGGCTAAAACAAAGCAGCGTCTTGATATTAATCAAGAGCTGATGGGCCAAGGTTTGGCAAATTTTGTTTCAGGTGTGTTTCAAGGGTACCCAATATCAGGGTCATTTTCCCGTTCTGCGGTTAATATTTCTGCTGGAGCAGTGACTGGATTTTCATCGGTTGTTACAGCTATACTGGTTGGATTTACGCTATTATGGTTAACAGATCTGCTTTATCATATTCCGCAAGCGGCGCTTGCGGCCGTTATTATGACAGCCGTTCTTAATCTGATTAAAATTGAGCCTATTAAGCAAGCCTGGAAAGTTGAAAAACATGATGCGTTTGTAGCAGTCATTACATTTGCTTTGACGCTAGTTTTTGCTCCGAGTTTAGAAAATGGTATTATGATCGGCATAATTTTATCGTTAGGTTTGTTTCTTTACCGTACGATGGAGCCTAGATTTACCGAATTATCTGCGCATGACGGATCTACCATGTTTGTTGACGCTTTAGAAAATAAGTTAGAACGATGTGAGGTGGTGTCTATTGTTAAATATTCGGGGTCGCTGTATTTTGCTAATGCAGGTTATTTTGAAGACAAGATACTTAAACTAATTGCAGAAAAACACAAATGTCTAAGGTATATTATTGTTGATATGGCAGGGATTAACTGGATTGACGCTAGTGGGGAGGACATGCTTACTCGTTTATTGGATCGTTGTTCTTCTAATGGTGTGGAAATCTTGTTTGCCCGTACTGAAGGTATTGAGAAAGTATTGAAAAGAGCGGGTTTCATGGATAGATTTGGCGACAACCGTTTTTATAATCGTCGTACTAACGCATTGCGCTTTGCCTGGAGAGAGTTGGGTGATGAAGAAGCTGCATCAAAAAGCCCGTTAAAACACTTAATATCGTAAAGGTTACTTATTTTTTTAGGTTAAAATAAGGCTCAATTTATCCTATCTTGCTATTATGCTTAACGTAAAAGTCATTGCAGGCATTATTTTTGCCGCGTTCACTCTATTTTTGTCAACTGTTGCGCCCACAACACCAATTGCTTGGATGCTGGCTATTCTACTGTTGACGATTTATCTTTTTGCATTTGAAGTTGTCGAGGTAGATGAGGCAGCCATTACTATTATGGTGATCTTAGGATTGACTTCGTTGCCATTAATTTATGTATTGATGGGCTTAGAAGAGGGATTAGTCGATAACAACAGATTATTCGATGGCTTTTCATCAAATGCTGTTATTTCAATTATTGCTGTTATGATTATTGGCGCAGGTTTAGATAAAACTGGCCTAATGACGAAGGTCGCGGCGTTCATTGTAAAGAAAGGCGGTACGTCAGAGACCAAAATTATTCCAATCGTTTCTTCAACAGTTGGCTTTATATCATCATTTATGCAAAACGTTGGTGCAGCTGCATTGTTTATTCCAGTTGTGAGTCGCATCTCATCAAAGTCAGGCGTTCCAATGTCAAGATTATTGATGCCAATGGGTTTTACTGCCATTTTAGGTGGTACGATGACAATGGTTGGCTCAAGTCCATTGATTTTGTTAAACGATTTAATTCTAACAACCAACCAAGGCTTATCAGCTGAAAATC
The DNA here is from genome assembly GCA_016845205.1 of Gammaproteobacteria bacterium. Taxonomy (GTDB): domain Bacteria; phylum Pseudomonadota; class Gammaproteobacteria; order PS1; family Pseudothioglobaceae; genus Thioglobus_C. Next base: position 17,100 of record JAERTA010000068.1, on the reverse strand, counting down.
AGATGGAGACATGGGGTTTGTTTTCGGTAACGCCAATTGGTGTAGCGTTAGTTGCAACGGGCATTATTTATTTTGTTATTGCTGGTAAATTTGTCTTACCAAAACAAGAAGAGAAAGAAGATAAAAGCGTTTCTGCGGTTGAGTATCTTCAGAAAGTTTATCAGATTGATTATGATTTATACGAAATTAGAGTTCCTGAAGGCAGTAAGCTTGTTGGGCTTAAATTAGATGAGATAGAAACTATTTCAAAAGTTCGAGTTGTCGCCCTACAGGATGAAAAAGGCAATGGCATTATTGGGCATGATTCAGTAGATAGAGACACAACTATTCAGCCTAACACGACGATTGGCGTATTAACGTCGCGTATTAATGTTGAGAGTTTCGTTGAAGGGTTTAAGCTAGAATTATCTGACAAAATTGAACAATTTACCGATTTATTGTCTACTCAGAATTGCGGTACAGCAGAGGTGGTAATTCCACCAAATTCCAGCTTGATTGGCAAAACAGCACGAGACGTTTGGCTTAGAAAGGCCTATGGTATTGCTATGGTGGCGTTACATAGAAACGGAGAGACCTTGAAAGAAGGAGAAGGTATCCGAGATATGGAATTTCAGTCTGGTGACACGATTGTTGCCCATGTTTGTTGGGAAGACCTTGATCGATTACAAGACAATAAAGATTTTATTATTGCAACTTCTGACTATCCAAGACAAGAAGAATCAAGACCTGAGAAAGTTAAATGGGCAGGCGTATTTTTTGGTATCGCCTTATTTTTAATATTGTTCACAGATATCAAGTTGTCAATTGCCTTGATGACAGGTGCGTTAGGAATGATTCTAACCAACGTTCTTAAGATTGAAGAAGCTTATCGAGCAGTATCTTGGAAAACAGTATTTTTACTTGCAAGTTTAATCCCATTAGGCCTTGCTGTTTCTAAAACTGGTACCGCTCTTTGGGTTGCGCAAGAAACAGTTAAAGTTGTTGGTGATATGGCCCCATGGATTATTTTAACGTCTATTGCCGTCTTGGCAACATTCTTCACGTTGGTTATGTCTAATGTTGGCGCAACAATTTTATTGGTTCCTATTGCAGTTAATATTGCAATTCAGGTTGGTGCAGATCCAGCGGTATACGCCTTGACTGTTGCAATTGCCACTTCAAATTCATTTTTGATTCCAACACATCAAGTCAATGCGTTAATTATGGGTCCTGGAGGCTACAAAGTGGCCGACTTTATTAAGGCAGGTGGCATCATGACAATTTTATTTATTGTTGTAATGATGACAATGATGAGTCTTATTTTCTAAGACTGAAAAAAATATTAAAGGCTATTGTAAAAAGCTTTCAAGAAATACAGCCCTTGTGGTGGTGCTGTAGCACCAGCACGTTTCCTGTCTTTTGCTTCCAATACTTCTTTAACCCATTCAATTGGCTTTTCACCTCTACCAACCTTGAGTAAAGTGCCCACAATATTGCGCACCATGTGGTGCAAAAATGCGTTGGCCTTAATGTCTAGTAAGATTTCATCACCAGTCTGAGTTAACCGAATAAACTCAATGGTTTTAATTGGCGATTTCGCCTGACACAGACTCCCTCTAAAACTAGAGAAATCATGCTCACCAAGCAAATATTCGGCTGCCGTACTCATGGCTGCTATGTCTAATTCCCTTGGTTCCCAAAGCGAATGAGTGCCTATTAGTGCAGAGCGTACCGGTGTGTTGTGAATTTTGTAATGATACTGCCTGGCATAGGCATTAAAACGTGCATGAAAATCATCATTAACTTGTTTAACCCATTTAAAATTTACATCATGAGGCAGGTTAACATTACCACCAAATAGCCAGGCTTTATCTTCACGTTTTACATTGGTTTCGAAGTGAATTATTTGCTCAATGGCGTGCACACCCGCATCAGTTCTGCCTGAGCAAAACACGCGAACTGGTTCATCAGCAATACTAGAGAGCGCCTCTTCGACCACCTGTTGAACTGTGCGAATACCAGATTTTTGCAGCTGCCAACCATGGAAGTCTGTGCCCAAATATTCAACACCGAGTGCTAATTTCATAAATCTCTAAGTAACCTTAATTAATGTAAAATCAATTTAGCTATTTTATACGCTTGGAGCATAGAACAAGAACATGAAAAATGAGGCAAAAGGATTTAGTAGAATCGTTAGTGCGTACAGGTTTTCTATGCAAGGATTAAAATCATGTTACCAATCAGAGGATGCTTTTAGACAAGAGGTTTGGCTTAGTATCATATTAATACCCTCAGTTTTTTGGCTTAGTGATTCGCCTATTGAGCAAGTGTTATTAATCCTCCCGGTTGTATTAGTTTTAATTGTTGAAGTTTTAAACTCAGCAATTGAGTCAGTGGTTGATCGAATTGGCGATGAGTATCACGTGCTTTCGGGTGTAGCAAAAGATATGGGCTCTGCTGCTGTGTGGTTGTCATTAATGTTGGTAGTTGTTACGTGGTTGACTATTCTGCTTTAGAGCTACCCGATGGTGTTGAGTGTTTTGTTTTAGAGTCGACAACTAGCACTAACGACTATTTAGCTAAATTACCTTTTTCTAAAGATGTTAAGGTTTGCATTGCTAGAGAGCAAACAGCCGGAAAAGGTCAGTACCAGCGAGCCTGGTTAAGTAAAAAAGACAGCAGTATTTTGCTGTCATTGCGATATCCATTTTCAATAGACACTAATCTTAACGGCTTAAGTTTAATCGCTGGCCTGTCTGTCATTGATGTTTTGAAAAACGATTATGGCATTGATCATTTAAAGCTTAAATGGCCAAATGATGTTTTTTTTGACAACAAAAAACTGGCTGGTATTTTGATTGAAAATAGCGTGCAAAAGAATACCCAATCTGTTGTTATTGGATTAGGGCTAAATCACTACTTAAGTGATGATTTTGAGTGTGAAACACCTTGGGTAGATCTATTTAAAATTACAGGAAAAATGGTTAACCTTGTTGAATTACAAGGCAAGATAATAAAAAATTTATTATATTATTGCCAGTATTTTGAGCAGCGAGGACTTGATAATTTTCAATCCCAATGGGCTAAACATGACTACCTATTAGGCAAACGACTAGAGCTTAATTATCAAGATAAAAAAACCATTGGTATCGCAAGTGGAATTAATGCACAAGGCGCACTGATGATTGATGTAGGTGGCTCAATGATTGAGGCTTATAGCTCCGAACAAATTCGTCTAATTTAGGGTAAGATTAAGCACTCAAAACAATGCTTTGTTAATTTATGCAAGAAAACACATTAACTGTTCAAAATATCCGAAAAAAATACGCCCGACGCGAGGTCGTGAGCGATGTTTCTTTTGAAGTTAAGGCTGGCGAAATTGTTGGTTTATTAGGCCCAAATGGTGCCGGAAAGACGACGTGTTTTTACATTGCTTGTGGATTGGTAAGAGCAGACAAAGGTCAAGTGTTTATTGATCAACATAAAGTCAGTAAATTGCCCATGCATAAACGCGCAAAACTAGGTCTGGGTTATTTGCCACAAGAGCCATCAATTTTTAGAAAGCTATCTGTTGAAGACAATATTATGGCGGTTTTAGAGCTTAATTCTCAGCTAGACAAACAACAAAGACAGCACCGATTAGAAGAGTTATTAGCTGAATTCAACATTGAACATATTCGTCATATTGATGGTTTAAGTCTTTCGGGTGGCGAACGTAGACGTGTTGAGATTGCCAGAGCATTGGCAATGAATCCAAAATTTGTTTTGTTAGACGAGCCTTTCGCTGGTGTTGATCCAATCTCAGTAGGCGATATTCAACAAATTATTTATCATCTTCGTGACAAAGGCATTGGCGTGTTGATTACTGACCACAATTATCGTGAAATGCTAGATACTTGTGATCACTCTTACGTGCTCCATGATGGGGCAATTATTGCCAAAGGCAATAAAGCAGAAATTTTATCTCACGAGGATGTGAAAAAAGTCTATTTAGGCGAATCAAGTAGTGAACACTAAACCCTTTGTTACACTAGGTATTGAAAGCTCTTGTGATGAAACCGGTATCGGTCTATATTCATCAGATCAAGGCTTAATTGCCCATCAATTATTTTCTCAAGTGGAGATGCACGCTGAATATGGTGGGGTGGTACCAGAGTTAGCTTCGCGTGATCATATTCAGCGCACCATTCCTTTGATCAAAGTGGTTTTATCTGAAGCTGACATGCAACTAGAAGATATTAGTGGTATTGCTTATACGGCCGGTCCAGGTTTGGCAGGGGCTTTGTTGGTGGGCTCGTCAGTTGCTAAAAGTTTGGCTTGGAGTTTAAGCATTCCTGCCTTGGCAGTGCATCATATGGAAGGTCATTTGTTGGCACCATTACTTGAAGACACACAACCACAGTTTCCATTTGTGGCGCTCTTGGTATCAGGTGGGCACACGATGTTAGTCGATGTTAAAGGCATTGGCGATTATCAAATATTGGGTGAATCTTTAGACGATGCCGTGGGCGAAGCATTTGATAAGACTGCCAAAATTTTAGGCTTGGGTTATCCAGGTGGTCCCGCGCTCGCAGCATTGGCTGAACAAGGCGATGAAACACAGTTTAAATTTCCCAGACCGATGACGGATCGACCAGGATTAGATTTTAGTTTTAGTGGGCTTAAAACGTTTGCGCGCAATACTTTTGCCAACCACCCAGAGCAAAAGGCCGACATTGCCAAGGCTTTCGAAGTGGCAGCGACACAAACGTTAATGATTAAGTGCCGACGCGCATTAGAGCAAACCCATTACTCAACCTTGGTGGTGGCAGGTGGCGTGAGTGCCAATCAATCGTTGCGACAAGTTTTAGACAAAATGGGCAAAAAATTAGAAGCTAACGTGTTTTATCCACGTCAAGAATTTTGTACAGACAATGGTGCGATGATCGCTTTGGCAGGGCATTTAAGACTAACCAAAGGTCAAGCATCAGTAGGTAGTGAGATTATCGTTAAGCCAAGATGGAGTCTTGAGGAGTTGGAAGCTGTATGAGTCAATTAGCTAAGATCTTTACTCGAGCATCCTCAGGTTTAGAGGCGCCTTTAGTGACAATCGAAGTTCACATCTCTGGTGGGTTACCAAGTTTTGCCATTGTTGGTTTGCCCGAAGGTGCAGTTAAAGAATCTAAAGATCGTGTACGTAGTGCATTAATGAATTCACAGTTTAAATTCCCAAACCAGCGAATTACCGTGAGTTTGGCGCCAGCCAATTTACCTAAGAGTGGCGGCCGTTATGATTTGCCAATTGCCCTAGGTTTGCTGCTTGCATCGGGGCAACTTAAGCCTAAACTTGAGATAACAAAGTTTGAATTTTTTGGTGAATTAGGGCTTGATGGTTTGCTCAGACCAACAGAAGGATTGTTGCCTGCAATTGTTGAAGCAACAAACAATCAGCACGCCATTATCATCCCAAAAGACAATTACGATCAAGGTGCGTTAGTTGAAAATGCATCGATTTATCCAGGCCAGCATTTACTAGAAGTTTGTGGATTTTTGCAAGGTGTTTCCAAGATACAAAAGCCCGATATCAGTACACAGAAAACCGCTGTATATAACAAAGACTTCTCTCAGGTTAAAGGCCAATACCATGCTAAGCGTGCATTGGAAATTGCTGCCGCTGGCGGGCATAATATCCTACTAATTGGTCCTCCGGGCTCTGGCAAAACCATGCTCTCAGAAAGGCTGCCGTCGATCATGCCGCCATTAACGACCGATAAAGCATTAGAGCGCGCTTCGATTTATTCAGTTGCAAACAAACCATTAGGCTTGGACGATTTACAAACTCGACCATTTAGATCACCCCACCACTCATCCTCTGCAGTGGCTTTAGTGGGCGGTGGCGCTAACCCCAAACCAGGCGAGATATCGTTGGCACATGAGGGCGTATTATTTTTAGATGAACTCCCTGAGTTTCCTCGCCATGTATTAGAAGTATTAAGACAACCTTTAGAAAATGGTGAAGTGCATTTATCCCGTGCAGCACAACAAACCACCTTTCCAGCAAACTTCCAACTCATTGGTGCGATGAATCCTTGTCCTTGTGGCCATTTTGGTGATGGTACGGCTAAGTGTCATTGCACGGAAGACCAAATTGATAAGTACCATTCAAAAATATCAGGCCCATTATTAGACCGTATTGACATGGTGCTAGATGTGCCACCATTACCTAAAGAAGTGTTACTGAGTCAATCTCAAGAGTCGATTGAAAATAGTGAAAGCATACGCGATAGAGTGCTAAGTGCTTATAATAGGCAGCTGGACAGGCAGAGCAAATCGAACGATTTACTCACCCCTGATGAAGTAGAAAAAATGGTGCCGTTAGATAAAGAAAATACGCAGTTGCTAGAATCTGTCATTGATAAATTACAACTTTCAGCACGAGCTTATCACCGAATACTTAAAGTTGCTAGAACCATTGCTGATATAGATAATAGTGAAATGGTTGATAAGCAGCATTTAGTTGAAGCTATTGGTTATCGTCGTCATAACAACGCATAAAAAAATATGATTATTATTCCCGCAATTGATTTAAAAGATGGACAGTGTGTACGCCTAAGACAAGGCTTAATGGATGACACTACGGTGTTTTCTGATAACCCGACCGAGATGGCGGCACAATGGGTAGATCAAGGTGCAAAGCGCCTACATTTGGTCGACTTAAACGGCGCCTTTGAGGGTAAGCCAATTAACGCAGCTAGCGTGACAGAAATCACCAAAGCTTTTCCAGACTTACCGGTACAGATTGGTGGCGGTATTCGTAATATGGAGATTGCCAATACTTATGTTGAAGCGGGCATTAGTTATTTAATTATTGGCACCATGGCAGTCACACACCCTGAGTTTGTATCTGAGCTATGTCGAGAGTTTCCCGGCAAGATTATTGTTGGTTTAGATGCTAATAATGGTTTGGTGGCAACTGAGGGTTGGGCCAAGCAAACTGATCTGCATGTGGTAGAGTTATCCAAAAAGTTCGAGCAAGATGGCGTGAGCTCGATTGTTTATACCGACATCGCTAGAGATGGCATGATGCAAGGGGTGAATGTTGAGGCAACGGCTGATTTGGCCAAACAAACTTCTATTGATATTATTGCTTCTGGCGGCATTACCAATATGGACGATATTTCTAATTTATTGGTTGAAGCACACCACGGTATTATGGGTGCAATTACCGGGCGTGCAATCTACGAAGGCACCCTAGATTTTGCTAAGGCGCAACAATTGTGTGATGCTAGTTGAAGTCGCCTACGCACTTGAGAAAAAACAAACCCTACTTGAGCTAGAGGTAGATGAGGGTACAACACTCAAGCAAGCCATTGAACGCTCTGGCATTATTGACACCTATCCTCAAATTGACCTAACCAAAGATAAAACCGGAATTTTTGGAAAAATTGCAAAATTAGACACTGTATTACGCGAAAAAGACCGCGTAGAAATCTATCGCCCACTAATTGCCGACCCAAAACAAGTGCGAAAAGAGCGTGCGGCAAAAGGCAAAGTCATGCGTAGTGGTAAAAAAAGCTAATTTTTGCTATAATAAACGCCTAATCGCTATTTAACATTAGATGAACGAAGAACACCCTCCCTCGACATTGTCTTTTTTACAAAGACTAAAAAAACAATTTTTCCACTCGCCACTAAAATCTAGTGATGAACTATTACAGGCTTTAAAAGAAGCGGAAGAAAGTCATATTATTGATTCACACTCTCGATCTATCATCGAGGGTACGATGCAGCTTGAAAATCTTGAAGTGCGTGATGTCATGGTGCCAAAGTCGAAGATGGTGCTAATAAAAAACAAAGCTCCTGTTAAAGATTTACTTGAAATAATGGTTAAATCAGCACATTCTCGATTCCCAGTGTTAAATGCGCAAGAGGATAGAATCCAAGGTATTATTCTGGCGAAAGATTTACTGGGACATTTAGCTGTTAACCAGAAAAAAGAATTTAGCTATAAGGAATATTTGCGTCCTGCAGTCTTGGTACCAGAGAGTAAAACTTTGGGTGGCTTACTTAGAGATTTCCAGCAGAAACATTCACACATGGCAGTAGTAATGGATGAATATGGCGAGATTGCCGGCTTGGTGACGTTAGAAGACGTGCTTGAGCAAATTGTTGGTGAGATTGAAGATGAGCATGATTTTGAAGAAGACAATATCATTGACTTTGGTGAAGGCCGGTACTTATTAAAAGCCAATACACCACTAGAAGAATTTAACGAATTTTTTGAAGCCGACTTAAAGGTAGACGATATTGATACTGTTGCTGGCTTTGTGGTTGCTGGTTTTACTTATTTGCCTGAACAAATGAGTCAAATTGACTTGCAAGGGTTTAATTTTAAAGTATTAAAAACCGACTCTCGTAGACTGCATTTATTAGAAGTCACTAAGATCAATAATAAGTAATGGATACGCTAATCATTGTTTTTTTAATGGGTTTATTGGGTGGTGTTCACTGTCTAGGTATGTGCGGCGGTGTGGTTGCTTTATTAACGTCAGCCTTGCCAGAATCGCTTAGAGCTAACCCCAAAAAGACTTCGTTGTATCATCTAAATTACAACACGGGTCGAATTTTGAGTTACATCTTAATGGGTGTAGTGTTTGGCTTAGCTGGAGAGTTGCTCTCGAACATGCTTAAGATGAGTACACTTGATTATGTATTGAGAATATTCTCGGGTTTGTTGATGGTACTGGTGGGCTTATATATCGCTAATTGGTATGCAGGCATACAAATATTAGAGAGATTTGGCGCCAAATTGTGGGCAAAATTACAACCCATTAGCCAAAGATTTTTACCAGTCACCAGTTTAAAAAGTGCTTTTTTGGTTGGCCTACTTTGGGGTGGTATTCCTTGTGGGCTGGTTTATGGTGCGCTCAGTTTCGCTGTATTGTCAGGCTCTGCTGTTCAAGGTGGGCTGATTATGTTGGCTTTTGGGTTAGGTACGCTGCCTAGCTTGTTGTTAATGGCAGGGTTTTCTTCAAAGCTAAGTGAGGCCATTAAAAAACCTTTAGTGAGAAAATTCTCTGGCGCGTTGATTATTGCTTTGGGTATTTTAGCTTTATGGATGCCAGCTAAATCATTAATACTCGATCTTCAACATTCGCACCACGTAATTGAAGTTCCACAGCCAACTGATTTGGATTACTTAGTATAATTCTACCCATGCCATCTTTAGAGCAAACTGCCCAATTAGCCATTGACTTGTTAAAGCAATACAAGGTTAGTGACTATGAAATATCGCTTGGATCAAGTTCTGGTGTTTCAACTGCAGTTAGACTCGGCGAGGTAGAAACACTACAATATCATTTAGACAAAAATTTTGAAATTAATGTTTACATGGGGCAAAAGAAAGGCCATGCTTCAAGCGTTGATTTGAGTAAAGACAGCTTAAACAAAACCATTGAATCTGCCTGTTTGATTGCAAAATACACTCAAGAAGATCCATTTAATGGATTAGCACCAAAAGACTTAATGGCATTTGATGTGCCTGATTTAGATCTCTATCATCCTTGGGATTTAGACGCAAAACACAGTATTGATCTAGCCAAAGCTTGTGAAGCTATTGCGCTTGAGCAAAATGAAATTGATAATTCGGAAGGCGCAGAGGTTTCTAGTTTTCAAGGTGAGGGTTTGTATGCTAACTCCAATGGACTGATTGCCTCACAAAGTAGTACTCGCCATTCACTTAATTGTGCGTTAATTGCCAAGCGTGATGATGATATGCAAACTGCCTACGAATACACCACGGCGCTTGATGCAAATGACATGGAATCACCAGAGCAAGTGGGTACAAAGGCAGCCTTGTTAGCTCAGCAAAAATTAGGTGCAAAATCACTCGCATCACAAAAATGCCCAGTAATTTTTACTTCGCGTTTATCAGGTGGATTATTTGCTCAGTTATTAGGCGCTTTGGGTGGTTCAAGACAATACAAAAAATCAACCTTTTTATTAAATAGCCTTGACCAAATTGTTATCCCAGAAAGCTTGAGTTTGTTTGAACAGCCTTTTGCAAAAAAGACACTCGGCGCCAAAGCTTTTGATCGTGATGGCGTGCTCAAACGTGAGCAATGCTTTGTTGAAAATGGGCGAGTGAAAAGCTATGTAATGGGGCAATATTCAGCCAATCAACTTGGCCTTAAAACTACGGCTAATGCAGGTGGTACCAACAATGTTAATGTCGCCGCTAATTTTGATGGCGGCTTAGACGAGATGATAAAAACCATGGATAAAGGTTTGGTAGTAACCGAGCTTATGGGTCAAGGGGTAAATGCCACAACGGGTGATTATTCACGAGGCGCACTCGGATTTTGGGTAGAAAATGGCGAGATCCAATACCCTGTTTCTGGCCTGACTATTGCTGGCAATTTAAAAGACATGTTGCTGGGTATTGAGTATGTTGGTAGGGATGTTGACCAACGTAGTAATCTAAAAGTGGGCTCAGTATTGATTAATCAAATGACTATTGCAGGGGAGTCATGAATCAGTTTGATATTATTGTTGTCGGCGGCGGCATGGTGGGGCAAGCTTTTGCTTTGAGTATGGCACAAAAAACCAACGCATCGATTGCCATTATTGAGCCAAACAACCCTAGCCCAAAGTTGGAAAAAGATTTTCATGCACGCGTTAGTGCTATTACGCCAACGTCTGAAGCTTTTTTAACCAGACTTGGCGTTTGGGATTTAATCAAACGCAAGCATGCTTTTACTCAAACCAAAGTTTGGGATCAAAATTCACATGGCAATTTAGATTTTAATGCTGTCGATGATGAACTTAATCACTTAGGTCATATCATTGAAAATGATGCCATTCAGTCAGCAATATTTACAGCGTTAAGCGATACCAAGGTTGAGTTTATTAAGGCCAAACTTGATAATATTAATAAGGTTGATGAGGGCTACCAATTACAGCTTGATAATGATCAGCAGTTGTCTTGTCACTTGTTAATTGGTGCTGATGGCGCACGTTCACGTATTCGTGATTTAGCTCAAATTGAGTTCACTGAAACCAATTATGGGCAAAAAGCCATTATTTGTAATATCCACTCTGACAAAGGTTTTGAAGACACCACTTGGCAACGTTTTTTATCCGATAGCATTATCGCCTTGTTACCACTGAGTAACAATGAAGCCTCAATCGTTTGGTCAGCTGAAAACGCTCTGGCCGATGAGTTGTTGGCGTTATCTCCACAAGACTTTGCCGATCGATTATCAGCTGGTGTTGAGTATCGTTTTAGCCAGTTTAAAGCGCTAAACAAAGCCCAAGCATTCCCACTGATTGAGCGCAGTGCCAAAGATTACGTAAAAGAAAACATGGCGCTGATTGGCGATGCGGCGCACAACATTCACCCGCTTGCAGGGCAAGGCGTTAACTTAGGTTTTGCTGACGTTGAAGAGCTTTCTAATCAATTACAAAGTAGCACTAAACCCTTGGGTGATTATGGTGTATTGCGTTCTTATGCCAGAGCGCGTCGACTTGATAATGAACTAATGGCAAAAACCATGACCGGTTTAAACTGGATTTATAAAGAAAATAACGAACCACTTCGTTGGTTGCGTGGTTTTGGTATGAATCTGATTAATGAAAATCCGACGCTTAAATCATTTTTTCAAAAACACGCTACTGGTAAATTGTAGTCGGCGTTACCACTGCGTCTAGTGGCACATCCCATGGCTTAACATTGAGCTCAGCCACTTCTTGACAATCAAAAGCCAAACCATAAAGTTTGGGACTTTTATAATTTTGTTGTCGATTTTTAAAGCTCAAGGTACGGTCATAAAAACCACCACCCATACCAATGCGATTTTTAAACTGATCAAAACCCACCAACGGCATAAAGATAATATTAAGCTGATTTGCATTTAAAATTTGGGTAGAAATGGGCTCATCAATGCCATATCGATTTTTTCTGAAATTTTTACCAACTTTTGCAAATTTAAGACTTTTACCGACTAATATCGGCAAATATATGCTAATACCCTTACTTTTTAAGAAGTTTTGTATGTATTTAGTGTTAATTTCACCATCATTTGGCAAATAAAGCGCAATTTTTTGCCCATTCTTAAAATTTGCTAATTTTTGTACTTGAAGTAATAATCGTTTAGCAAACTTCTCTCGCTCAGATGCTGGAACTGATCGTCTTTGAATGCGGATGGATTGTCTAAGCGTCTTCATAGTAAGGATTATAACTGAAGTGCTAAAAATAAGAGTGATCCATTGTGTCGCGTTGAAAGAAACCTGAACCAAGAAGGCTCAAGGCGGAAGTTCGAAGATTACCGCAGGCTTCCCGTTTCATGACGGGCTTGCTCAATAGTAAGCTATCTCATCTCCTTAGTTGTTTATTTATCGGCTCAGGGGATATAGTCAACTACAAACACAACAGACAATTATTATTATCACCGTTTGCACAACGGTTATCCAACTTTTTTGTATAAATAAAGTAATATATTTGTCAATAATAAGAGTATTATTAAAAAAGTTTAGATTAACTAAAAGTGTTATGAGTGTTAGATATTCATTTTATTTTTTGCGTTTAATTGCCGTTTTGTCCTTGGTGTTTTTTAGTGTTTACTCAAACGCAGAAGAACAAAAAATTGGCAAAGTTACTGGCGGCGCTACTTATGAAATACCCGCTTGGTTTACCGATAGTTTCTTAGAAATTAGCGAGGATGTTGAAGAAGCGACAGATAACAATAAACAAGTTTTATTATATTTTCATTTAGATGGTTGCCCTTATTGTAGTGCGATGCTAGATCAAAACTTTAAATCGGGCGACAATCTAGACTTTATCAAAACCCATTTTTCAGTTATTTCAGTTAATATCAAAGGTGATCGCGAGATTACTTTAAATGAAGGCGAGGCTTTGTTAGAAAAAGAGCTCAGTCAAAATCTAAAAGTACAATACACGCCGACCATTATTTTTATGGGCGAAGACGGCAAACCAGCCTTTCGAACCAACGGCTATCGTACACCAAAGGCTTTCAGACAAGTTTTAGAATATGTGGCAAGCCAATCGTACAAAAATACAACACTGTCTAATTATGTAGAATCAAAGCAGAAAACAGCGACAGGCTATACTTTTATTGATTATCCAGGTTTAGAAAAAGTGAATTATTTGCAAGGGTACAACCAACCAGTGGCTATCCTATTTGAAGACAAAGATTGTCTTGCTTGCGAAGATTTTCATCACAACTTAATCAACAGAGCTGATGTAAAAGCCGAGCTAGATAAGTATTTATTCATTCGTTTTGATGCCTATTCTGATCAAAAAATCATTGATTTTGAAGGCAATGCAACCTCACCAAGGCAACTGGTGAAGGACCATGACCTTAATTACCGCCCCGGTATTTTGCTGTTTAATGAGGGTAAAAATATTACTAAAATTGATGGCAAACTTTACAGTTTTCATTTCAACACCGTACTGCGTTATGTGAGTGGCAAGCACTATGATACGTATCCACGATTTGGTGATTATCTTAATGTTCGCCAGCAAGAGTTACTCGATCAGGGCATTGATATCAATATTGTAGATTAGGGTAAAATTCACCTTATCTTAATATCGAGTATTTACCTTGTCTTCTGCTGATTTTTCGTCGCTAGACTTACATCCTGACTTATTAAAAAATCTGAGTTCATTGGGTTATGAATCAATGACACCGATTCAACAGCTAAGTTTGCCAGCTATCTTATCCAACAAGGATGTGATTGGCCAAGGCAAAACTGGCTCGGGTAAAACCGCAGCGTTTGGTTTGGGCTTGTTGCAAAAACTTGATGTCAAATCTTTTAAAGCGCAATCTATTGTCTTGTGTCCAACGCGTGAGTTGGCTGACCAAGTCGCCAGCGAAATCCGCAAACTTGCTAGAGCGATTCATAACATTAAAGTATTAACGCTTTGTGGCGGAGCGCCTTTCGGCCCACAGATTGGTTCGCTAGCGCATGGTGTGCATATTGTGGTTGGTACACCCGGGCGCATTGAGGAGCATTTGCGCAAAGGCACGCTTAAGTTAGATCATATTAAAACATTGGTATTGGATGAGGCTGATCGCATGTTAGACATGGGCTTTCAAGATGCGATTGATGAGATTATTGAAAAAATTCCTACCAAGCGCCAAACCTTGTTATTTAGTGCTACTTATCCTGATGAAATCGCCAGTATTGCCAATCGAGTGATGCAAAATCCTACTATGGTTGAGGCGCCTGCCGTTCATGAAGAAAGCACTATTAAACAATACTTTCATAAAGCCAATAGTGCCGATGATCGCATGACGGCTTTAAGATTATTACTAGCCAAACACAAACCAACTTCGGCTTTGGTGTTTTGCAATACCAAAAGTGATACGCAGGATGTGGCCGATGAGCTGGTTTATTATGGTTTTTATGCACTTGCCATTCATGGCGATTTGGATCAGCGTGAGCGTGACCAAGCTTTGATTCGTTTTTCGAATAAAAGTGTGTCGGTCTTAGTGGCAACAGATGTAGCCGCTAGAGGCTTAGATATTGATGCGCTTGATATGGTGATCAACTTTAATATTGCGCACGATCCAGAAGTACATGTGCACCGCATTGGTCGTACCGGTAGAGCGGGGCGTAGCGGTATTGCTTGCACCTTGTATGGTGAGCGTGAAATGCATAAGCTTGATGCACTAGAGCTTGGTATTGATGCTGAACAATTTGCTGATCCACTGCCGAGTGACAGCTACCTAGATAAGCCAGTGAAAAAGCCTTCAATGACCACACTCAAAATTGATGGTGGTAAAAAACAAAAACTCCGCCCTGGCGATATTGTCGGTGGGCTCACAGGCAAGGGCGGTATTCCGGGTGACAAAATTGGCAAGATTAATGTGGCGAGCAACTGGTCTTATGTGGCGGTGAGTTCAGAGCTGATTAAACCAGCGCTGAAGAAAATCAGCCAAGATAAACTTAAAGGTAGATCGTTTAGAGTGAGAATTCTCTCTTAGTTTGATTCTTCAATGGGCTCGACATTAAAGTCTTCCCAGTTTTCGCTATCAAAAGTAATGTAGAAGCCGTAAAGCATTTGTGAGACTTGCACTTTCATTTCATCAGGCAGTTGCCAAACACGATTACACTCTTGGTAGCCTTGAACATCCATAAAGTTATTTGCGCGAATAACCTCTTTTTTGCTCACTTCTAAATCGGTAAAAGTGGTGATAACTTCAGATACAAATTCAGGTTTGGCTAAAGTGTAATAACCCATCTCTTCGTACTTTTTAACCATTGCGATGCTTTCATTTACATGTGCTATGACTTTATCAAGGTCATAGTTTCCTTGGGTAACAGAAACAACGTCATCACCTTCAATGATGGTTTCAGTAATTTCCGGATAGGCAGTGATTTTTTCTGTACTCATGTTAAGAAAGTTTGTAGTGATGCGTCATTTTAATCTATAGTTAAGCCTACTGAGTTAATATAAAACCCAATTGTATTTGCTATAGAATAAACCCGTGAATCAAAACTATTCAAAATTCGGCCAAAAATTCACCCGCTAATCGTGCATGACTCGGTTAATGGATGATCTTGGCAAAGCTAATCATAGTAATGATGAAAACATCATTATGCTCGGTGGAGGTAATCCGGCACTCGTTCCTGAGGCGCATGCTATTTTTGTAGATGAGTTAACCCAGTTAATTAACAATGCGGGTGTGGATCAAATGCTCAGTCATTATGATGGTCCGCAGGGATCAGAAGCCTTTATCGATGCTTTGGTTAACATGCTAAATGATCATTATAGCTGGAGCCTAGATATAGGTAATATTGCCATTACCAATGGCTCACAAGCCAGTTTCTTTTCGTTGTTTAATCTATTCGCTGGCGAGATGTCAGACGGTACAAAAAATAAGATTTTATTGCCTTTAGCGCCTGAATACATCGGCTATGCAGATCAAGGTTTATCAGAAGATATGTTGGTGGCCGGCAAGCCTAAAATTCAAGAGTGTGACCATCAGCAATTTAAATACCAAATTGATTTTAAACAGTTAACCCAAATACTCAAACAAGAAAATATTGGTGTTATTTGTGTATCACGCCCCACCAATCCAACTGGCAATGTGATTACCGATGATGAGCTGTCTCAGCTGGATGCAATCGCCCAAGCCAATAATATTCCACTAATCGTTGATAATGCTTATGGCAATCCTTTTCCGGGTGCGATTTATACCGAGGCGACACTCAGCTGGAATGAAAATACCATTTTGTGTTTATCATTATCCAAGCTCGGCTTACCAGGTGTTAGAACTGGTGTTGTGATTGCTAATCATGAAACCGTTGAGGCGATAAGCAGAATGAGCGGCACACTAACACTCGCCCCTAGCAGTGTCGGCCCTAATCTTTTAACTAGAATGGTAAAAAACAATGAGCTAATACCATTAGCCAGCAATATCGTTAAGCCGTATTATCAATCTAAGGCAGATATTGCCGTTAAATTATTCAATGAAATATTTGGCAATACCAGCGCTAAACTTCATAAGCTCGAAGGTGCATTTTTTATGTGGTTATGGTTTCCAGATTTAAAAATCACTTCAGAAGAGCTGTATCAACAACTCAAAGCCAAAGGGGTTTACATCATTCCTGGGCACAACTTTTTTATCGGCATGGATGACGACTGGCCACACCAGCATCAATGCATTCGTATCAACTATGCGAAAGATGAAATAATTTTAAGGAAAGGTCTTAAGTTAATTTTTCAAGAAATCTTCAATGCTTAAAATGACGCATACTTGTGAATATCATTGCAATCCCATGCTCGTTCGCCGCTTCAATTACCTCATTATCACGCATTGAACCGCCTGGTTGGATAATGGCTTTAATACCAGCTTCAGCCGCTGCATCAATACCATCACGGAATGGGAAGAATGCATCTGACGCCATCACTGAACCTTCAACTACTAGATTTTCATCAGCGGCTTTAATGCCAGCGATTTTAGCTGAGTAGACGCGAGACATTTGCCCAGCGCCAACACCAATGGTCATTTGATTTTTCACATAGACAATCGCATTAGATTTAACGGTTTTGGCTACTTTCCAAGCAAACATTAAATCATCTAGTTGCTCGTCAGTTGGTTGGATGTTGCTCAC
>JAERTA010000067.1 GCA_016845205.1 Gammaproteobacteria bacterium | reverse complement strand
ACGCACTAACGAGATCTCAGTACCACAAGTTTTGCAGTAACCATAATCCCCCAGTTCGATTGCATGTAAGGTTTTTTCAATTTTGCCAATAAGTTTTCTTTCACGATCACGTGTTCTAAGCTCTAAGGCAAACTCTTCTTCTAATGTGGCTCTATCGTTAATATCAGCTACTTGAGAAGAGTCTTCTTGAATATGAGTAATGGTTGATTCAGCGTCACTAATTAACTGATCTCTCCAAGCATTTAATTTCGCCTTAAAATGTTCAATCTGGCCGTCGCTCATAAACTCTTCGTTTTTGGCGGGTTTGTAAGCAGGAATATCTTGAAAATTAGGTTCTGACATAATGGTTGTTAATGAAAAAAATAATGTTTATACCGAAACTGACTTAAAATAGCAATTTATTTCGTACTTTTCTCATTATAAAATTATTTATGGCATTAGAAGCGCTTATTTTTGACGTGGATGGAACGCTTGCAAACACTGAGCGGGATGGGCATTTGGTCGCCTTTAATTTGGCATTTAAAGAATTAGGTCTGGATTGGGTTTGGTCGAACGAACTTTATCATAAATTACTCGATGTTACGGGTGGTCAGTTGCGTATCAAACATTATGTTAATGATTACAAGCCTGATTTTACGCACGATGATTTAGATGGCTTTGCCGCTTCAGTTCATGCGCTTAAAACTAAGATTTACGTACGCTTGGTCAACGAAGGAAAAATACCTTTAAGGCCCGGTGTTAAGCGTTTATTTCATGAGGCTAGAGCAGCTGGCTTAAGACTGGCAATTGCTACCACCACAACGCCTGCAAATGTTGATGCGCTTATTGCTAGTACATTAGGTCGAGAAGCGCTTGATTGGTTTGAAGTGATTGGCGCAGGTAATGTAGTGCCTAATTTAAAACCAGCTGGCGACATTTATCACTGGGTGTTAGAACAAATGAATTTAGATCCAAAAAATGCCATTGCTTTTGAAGACTCGCATAATGGCATTATCTCTGCAACGGATGCAAATTTAAAAACATTAATCACAACCAATGAATATACTGAATCTCATCAGTTTGATAATGCCATGGTTATTTTGAATAATTTAGGTGAGCCGAATAAGCCATTTATAATGATAGAGGGTGAGAGCACTAATGCCACCTATGTGAATGTTGATTATTTACGGGAGTTACATGCCAAACATTGTTGATTTAGCTAACAATACACGTGTTTATGATGTCGCTAGTCCTACGCCTTTGAACTTGGCGCACCAACTAAGTGCGCGTAGCAAAAACAACATTTACCTTAAGCGAGAAGACGAATTAGCCATTCATGCTTTTAAGCTTAGAGGTGCTTATCAAAAAATCTCTGGTTTGAGTGAATCCCAAGCCGTGAAAGGCGTAGTAGCTTCTAGTGCAGGTAATCATGCACAAGGTGTGGCATTGTCTGCTTCTAAGCTTGGCATTGAATCCGTGATTGTAATGCCACTATCAACACCTAAAATTAAAGTTAACGCAGTAGAGCAATTAGGCGGCAAGGTTGTGCTTCATGGCGATGTTTATGATGATGCTTACCAATATGCTAAACAATTAGAAAAAGACCAAGACCTGGTGTTTATCCACCCTTATGACGATATTGAAGTGATGGCGGGGCAGGCAACTATCGCCAAAGAGCTATTAGAGCAGTGCCCGAACATGGACAAAGTATTTATCCCTGTAGGCGGTGGCGGTTTGATTGCAGGCATAGCAACTTATATCAAGCATTACGCACCAAACATTAAAATCATTGGTGTTGAACCAGAAGATTCACCAACACTTTATCAGGCGCTTAAAAATGGTGAGCGTGTTGTGTTACCTGAAGTTGGGCGTTTTGCCGATGGTGTTGCTGTCAAGCAAATTGGTGAGCAGACTTATTCAATCGCTAAAGAAGTAGTGGATGACGTGGTATTGGTCAGCAACGATGAAATCTGTGCCGCCATTAAAGACATTTATGAAGATGTACGCTCTATTGCAGAACCTGCTGGCGCTCTAGCTACTGCAGGCGTTAAGCGATATATCGAGCAAAATAATATTGAGAATGAAAACTTGATTTCTATTGTTTCAGGTGCCAATGTTAATTTTGATCGCCTGCGTTATATCTCAGAGCGTGCTGATCTTGGTGAGCATAATGAAGCCATTATTGCGGCCACCATTCCTGAGCAACCAGGCAGCTTCTTAAAGTTTTGTCAGTTATTAGATAATCACGCCATTACAGAGTTTAACTATCGCTACGCTGCGGATGAGCAAGCACGCATCTTTGTAGGTGTGGCGCTTAGTGAAGGTTTGAGCGAGAAAGAAGCGTTAATCGCCAAATTATCCAAGTCATTTGATGTTTTAGATATGAGTGATAACTCAATCGCCAAAACCCATATTCGTTATATGGTGGGTGGCCGTGCGGATGCTGATAATGAAGTTTTATACCGATTTGAATTTCCTGAGCGTCCTGGCGCTTTGCTTAATTTTTTAAATAAAGTGGGTACTCATTGGAATATTTCTTTGTTTCACTATCGTAATCATGGTGCAGATTTTGGCCGGGTGCTTATTGGCTTACAGGTTGACGATGTCACAGCGCTAGAGCGTAGTTTTGATGAGTTAGGTTATTTCTATCAAAACGAAACCGACAATAAGGCTTATCAATACTTCCTTTAGAGAGTTCACGCTAAGCGACATTGAGCGTGTTGTCGTTATTGAGCGTCTGGCTTATGACACGCCTTGGACGCAATCCAAATTTAGCGACAGCTTAAATAACCCAAATACGTTAGCAAGTTTGCTTGTTGTTGATACGCAAGTACTGGGGTATTTTGTTGTAATGCATTCACCCGATTCAGCTGATTTGCTAAATATCTGTATTCATCCTGATTATCAACACCAAGGCCTAGGCTCTCAGCTGTTTGAATATTTAACGCAACAATTGCAAATATTAAATATTGACACAGTCTTTATTGAAGTACGCGCGTCTAATAAATCTGCATTTTTGTTTTATCAAAAACTAGGCTTCAAAGTGATCGATAGCCGTAAAAAATACTATTCAAATGGCGAGGATGCTAAAATATTGCGTTTGAAAATAATATAGCCATGTCACAAAAACCTAAGATTATTTATACCTTAACCGATGAGGCGCCAGCATTAGCAACCTATTCATTGCTGCCGATTGTTAAGGCATTTACAGGTGCGGCAAGTATCGCAGTTGAAACTCGTGACATATCCTTAGCCGGCCGTGTGATTGCTAATTTTCCCGATAGACTAACAGCAGATCAAAAAACAGGCGATGCGTTGAGTGAATTGGGCCAAATGGCAACCTTGCCAGAGGCCAATATTATTAAGCTGCCGAATATCAGTGCCTCTGTTCCACAGCTAGAAGTAGTCATTGCCGAGCTCCAAGCACATGGTTACGATATTCCGAATTATCCTGCCAATCCTCAAAGTGATGAAGAAAAAGCCATCAAAGCTGCATTCTCTAAAGTATTGGGTAGTGCGGTTAACCCAGTGTTACGCGAAGGCAACTCTGATCGTCGTGCGCCACCATCGGTTAAAAGTTACGCTAAGAAGAATCCACATTCAATGGGCGCTTGGTCGGCTGACTCTAAAACTGTCGTGGCAAGCATGTCTGAAGGTGATTTTTATGGCTCAGAAAAATCCACCACCATTGATAATGCAACACAGTTCACCATCGAATTTAAAGGCGATGATGGCTCAACTGAAACTTTAAAAGCATCAGCACCACTACAAGTAGGAGAAATTATTGATGCTTCTGTAATGAGTCAATCATCCTTGAAAAGCTTTTTGGCTAAGGCTATTGTTGAGGCAAAAGAACAAGGCATTTTGTTCTCTGTACACATGAAGGCCACAATGATGAAAGTCTCTGACCCTATTATTTTTGGTCAGGTTGTTAGTGTGTTTTTTGAAGATGTGTTTAAAAAACATGCAGCAACTTTTAAAAAGCTTGGTGTTAATGCAAATAATGGTTTTGGCGATGTTTTGGCTAAAATTGAAACACTAGAAGCTGACAAAAAAGCACAGATTGAAGTAGACATTGAGGCGGTGTATGCCAAGCAGCCTGATGTGGCGATGGTTGATTCTGATAAAGGTATCACCAATCTTAACGTACCAAGTGATGTTATTGTTGATGCATCCATGCCAGCTATGATTAGAGCCTCAGGTCAGATGTGGAATAAAGATGGTGAGCAGCAAGACACCATGGCTGTGATTCCTGATCGTTGTTATTCGGGCGTTTTTCAAGAAACCATTAATTTTTGCAAACAACACGGTGCCTTTGACCCTGCCACTATGGGCTCGGTATCAAATGTTGGTTTGATGGCGCAAAAAGCACAAGAGTACGGCTCTCACGACAAGACATTCCAAATGCAAAAAACAGGCATGGTGCGTGTGCTTTCTGCAGAGGGAGAGGTCTTGCTTGAGCAGGTGGTAGAGCAAGGTGATATCTTCCGTATGTGTCAGGTCAAAGATGCACCGATTCAAGACTGGGTTAAATTAGCCGTTAATCGCGCTAGAGCCACCAACACACCTGCTGTTTTTTGGCTGGATGAAAATCGCGCGCATGACGCTCAAATGATTAAAAAAGTCAACACCTACTTATTAGACCATGATACAACCGATCTTGAAATTCATATTATGTCACCTGAAGCCGCCACCCAATTTACACTGAGTCATGTGAAAGCTGGTAGGGATGTTATTTCAGTAACGGGCAACGTACTTCGAGACTATCTAACGGATTTATTCCCCATACTAGAGCTCGGCACTAGCGCCAAAATGCTCTCCATCGTGCCACTCATGAATGGTGGTGGTTTGTTTGAAACCGGTGCGGGCGGTTCAGCACCTAAGCACGTTCAGCAATTATTATCTGAAAATCACCTGCGTTGGGATTCGCTAGGTGAGTTTTTAGCTTTGGCTGTATCACTAGAGCATTTAGCCGAAACATTTAATATGCCTAAAGCACAAATATTAGCTAGCGCATTAGACGTAGCAACAGCAAAGTTTTTAGATAATAATAAATCGCCGTCACGCAAAGTGGGCGAGCTTGATAATCGTGGCAGCCACTTTTATCTAGCAATGTATTGGGCGCAGGCATTAGCAAACCAAACACAAGACACTGAATTACAAGAACGATTTACACCAATAGCACAAGCTTTGTCAGCCAATGAATCAGTGATTGTTTCTGAGTTAAATGCCCTGCAAGGCAAAGTAGTGGAGTTTGATGGTTACTACCAGCCTAATCCGCAGTTGCTCAATAAGGTGATGCGTCCAAGTGCTGCTTTAAATACGATCATTGATTCTATATCATAGTATTAATATGTACTGATAGTGTTGCACAGCGTGTTTTGTTGTGTATTATCATGAATTCGGGTAGATTTGATACTTACTTGAATTAACTATATATAAATAATAACTCTAAGAGGAGAGAAGAAAAAATGAAAAGCTTAACAAAAGCAATCGCGATTGCAACAGTAGTAGTTTCAGCATCGGCAACAGCAGGTTGGGGTGGTGATAACTGGGGCGGTAATAACAATTGGGGCCCGTTTAACGGTGGTAACAATTGGGGTCCTTTCTCAGGTGGCTCTAATGCTGCTCAAAGTGGTGGTACTAACTGGGGGCCTTTCTCTGGTGGCAATAACATGGGTCCATTTAGTGGTGGTTCTAATGCAGGTCCATTCTCGGGCGCTCAAAACTGGGGTCCTTTTAAAGGCGGCAATAACTGGATGAATAACACTGACTTCGGTTTAAACTTTGACACTAAGAATACAACTGACACTAACGCTTCTGGCGCTGCTGACGGTTCTGCTTCTGGCTCAGCTGATGCAAATGCTTCAGGTAAGGCTGATGCTTACGCTAAGGGTGTAGCTGATGCAACCGCTAAAGCTCAAGCTGATGCTTACGCTAAAGGCTATGCAGATGCGATGGCTTCAGGTGCAGGTAGTTCTAAGTAATTAGTAACCAGCAAAAACGATAAAAAACCCGCGTCATTATTGATGCGGGTTTTTTATCGCCTATTTTTTTTGTATTTGATCAATTAGTTAATTAAACATACCATTTCCAAAATATTCAAAATTTTTAAAACACCCACTTAAAACCAACTGTTTTTAGCTAAAAAACCTATTAATAGACCATTAAGAGCCTTAAAATAAGGTGTTTTCACTTGATTTTTAGCTACTTTTAATCATTTTTCAGCTATTTTTCAAGACATTTTGATTATTTTCAATATTTTAAAATTTATAATAAAGTCAGTTATATCAAGGGTTTTAGAGATTATTGTGGATTTTTTTCAAATATATATTAGAATATTATTGATTTCTAATATAGATTGTGTATAATGCGCCCCATCAGAGCAACTAAGCCTGGTACTTAAAAACGCCTCAATAATGAGTGTGTTAAATCTAAAAATAATTAATCTAGGAGATTAACATGAAAAAAATTATCGCTATCGCTACTTTAGTAGCTGCTACATCAGCTTCTGCTGGTTTCTTCAACAACGGTTCTAACGACTTCGGTCCATTTAACGGTTCTAACAACTGGGGTCCTTTCGATTCAGGTTCTAACTTTGGTCCTATGAACGGTGGTTCTAACTGGGGTCCTTTCAACGGTGGAAACAACATGGGTCCATTCAACGGTGGTTCTAACATCGGTCCTTTCGACGGCGCTCAAAACTGGGGTCCATTCAAGGGTGGTAACAACTGGTTAAACAACACTGACTTCGGTTTAAACTTCGACACTAAGAACACAACTGACACTAACGCTTCTGGCGCTGCTGACGGTTCTGCTAAAGGTGTTGCTGACGCTAACGCTAAAGGTACTGCTGATGCATACGCTAAAGGTGTAGCTGATGCTCAAGCTCAAGCTCAAGCTGACGCTTACGCTAAAGGTTACGCTGATGCAATGGCTAAAGGTACTGCAACTTCAACTGACGTAGTTGCTAAGTAATTTATATTACTGACCTTAGTTAAGGCACACAGTGTGATCCAAGCCTAGCTTGAATCACACTAAGCAAAACTAAAGAAAACCACCCGAAAGGGTGGTTTTTTATTGGGCGAAGGGTTAGATTATGTTTTGCTAATATTTATTGTTTTTATGGTTAAAAAATAGTTATAATAAAACTTGAATATTAATATTTTGTTGGTATTCTTTTCCTCTTTTTATAACTAAAATATATGGAGATAATTATGAAAACATTAGTAAAAGCAGTAGCAATCGCTACAACAATTGCAGCAACTTCAGCTTCAGCAGGTTGGTGGAATAACAATAATGGTTACAATAACAACAACTGGGGTCCATTCAACGGCTCTAACAACTGGGGTCCTTTTGACGGTGGCTCTAACCTTGGTCCTATGAATGGTGGTTCTAATTGGGGTCCTTTCTCAGGTGGTAACAACTGGGGTCCTTTTGCTGGCGGCTCTAACGCTGGTCCTTTCAATGGCGCTTCTAACTGGGGTCCATTCAAGGGTGGTAACAACTGGATGAATAACACTGACTTCGGTCTTAAGTTTGATACTAAGAACACAACTGACACTAACGCTTCTGGCGCTGCTGACGGTTCTGCTTCTGGTACAGCTGATGCAAATGCTTCAGGTAAGGCTGATGCATACGCTAAAGGTCAAGCAGACGGTTTTGCTAAAGGTCAAGCTGATGCATACGCTAAAGGCTATGCAGATGCAATGGCTTCAGGCACTGTAGATAGCAACAATAACTACTACCGTGGTGTTGCTGCACCAGCACCCGCTGCTGCAAAATAATTAATTTTTAAAATTAGTTAATAAAAGAGGCGCTTAGGCGCCTCTTTTTTCGTCTGTTGTTAATATATTATAAAATCATAATATAATTAGTGTATAATACACTCTAAAGCAATTTTTTATTTTGGGGAATATAAAAATGAATAACATGACAAAATTAATATTTACGATTACTTTATTAGCTTCTAGCATTGCTAGTGCAGCACCATGGATGCCATGGGATAACAATAATAACGGCGGTGATAACTTAATTGAATCGTGGATGCCGTGGAATTCTAATTCCAACTCAAATTCTGGTACGAATTGGGGACCATTTAATTCTGGCTCTAAATGGAATCCTTTTAATGGCGGTTCTAATTTTGGTCCTTTTGACTCAGGATCAAACTTCGGCCCAATGGATGGTATGACCAATTGGGGTCCAATGAATTCAGATGCTGACTGGGGTCCAATGAGTACGGCAAACAATTGGATGAATGATACTGAATTTGGCATTCATTTTAAAACCAACAATAAAACAGAAAGCAAAGGCTATGCAAGAGCTGATGGCAAGTACGCTGGTGAGTTGCAAAACCGTCTATCTGGTCAAGGTAAAAATTATGCCACAGGTAATGCTGAGCAGTATTACAAAGGCCAAATTGAAAATTACGGCAAGTCAAGAGGTGAAGGTCGTTTTGAAGGTTATGGTAGGCAAGGTTACTTGGGCTACACGCCAGTTAGTGGCAACAATTTTCCTGCGCCGGCTTACTAGTTAAATAAAATACTAAATAACTGACTTTTAGATTGACTCAAATCTAGATTCCGTTATAATTTCCTCTTAATTCCTCGATAGCTCAGTTGGTAGAGCAACGGACTGTTAATCCGTTTGTCGGTGGTTCGAGCCCACCTCGAGGAGCCATACTTCAAAGATGTTTTAAGACTTAAAAACAGCCTAAAACATCTTTAACCCCCTAAAAAAACTAAAAGTTAAATCTTGAAAATCTCTTTCTATGTATAGATTTCACGTGTTTTTTGGTATGGATTTATATCCGTTAGTCTGTGTTTTTAAATAATCATTTAACAACCCTATTTGACAAGGATTTTTTAGGTATGTTTAATTCTTAAAATTATAAAGTTGACGACAAATTGACGACAACAATCTAAATTTATTGTTTTACCTGATCCAGATTGCTTGATAAATAGTAATAATAGCTTGATTTTTTATTTATTGTATATACAATATAAATTATGGAAGTTGAATTTGATCAGGATAAAAATCAAAACAATATAGACACCAGAGGTATTGATTTTTCTATAGCTGGGAATTTTGATTTTACCAGTGCATTAATTGTGCAAGATCAACGCAAGGATTATGGTGAAGATAGGTATAGTGCGATTGGATATATTGAACAAAGATTGTACGTATTAATATTCACACCAAGAGATGCAGTATTAAGAGTGATTAGTTTACGTAAGGCTAATAAAAGAGAAAGAGGAAAATACCATGAGCAAAAAATCTGAAAAAATAACTACTGACAATCCACAGTGGAATGACAAGATGTTTGATGACGCTACCACTCTAGATAAATCAAACCTACCAGAGGCATTCAAAGTTGCAGCTAAAAGAGGCAGACCTTTGAAAGAAGATAAGAAGGTGCCTATTAGTATTCGCCTGTCTCCAGAGGTACTAAACTTCTTTAAACAGAAGGGGAAGGGCTGGCAATCACGTATTGATGATACGTTGAAATCTTTTATAGAGCATAGAAGGTAAAAATTATTTCTGTAGATTTTATATGGGATGCAATAACACTTATATGAAACGCATGGTAGTTCTATTTGTTCTCTTATTAAATTCACTTGCTAGTGCTAGTCCACATGTGTTTAAGAATGGTTTACTGTTAGATTCCAATACTGGTAGGCTTTATACGGGCAATATTGAAGTTACTAACGAAGACTGGGGCGATAATAAAGTTGAAATATCTAAAGATTATGTTAATGGTTTACTACATGGTCAAGAAAAAGTATTTTATAAATCTGGCCAATTAAAGTCTGTTGGTTATTTTAGAGAAGGCGTGCTTAATGGCACAGTTTCAATGTATTTTGAAGATGGTGCTTTGATGGGTCGTATGGAAATGACCAATAATCTTAATAACGGCAGAGGTATTCGTTACTATCCTAATGGCAATAAACAGATTGAAAGGTTTTTTGTTAATAATAAATTAGAAGGTCTTTCGAGAGCTTGGTATGAAAATGGCAGTATAAAAAAGGAGGAAGATTATAAAAATGGCCAATTGCATGGTTACCTAAAGAGTTATTACAAGGCTGGAGGTATCTTTGAAGAGGTTAAATATGAATATGGTAAGCCTAAGTTTAAGAGGTCGTATCTTGAAGATGGCACGTTAGCTGATGAGAGGATGTTTTTTAATAAGAAAGTAATTGAAGCAATTATCGGATAAATTTTTTTAATACTTCTTGTTTTTTTAAAAAAACTTGTGTATTATGCTCTTAACTTTCATCCAACGTTTGGGTGAAAAACCGAATAAAGATGTTCGTATATTTTTCTAAATTAGTTTAGAAAATTTGCGGACATTTTTTTTTGGCTTGTAAAAAAGCCATTGCCATTTTGCAATTACCGTAGATTGTAGAATTTGAACAAGGATGTTCGTATATTTTTCTAATTTTTTAGGAAAGTTGCGAGCATTTTTTTTTGGCTAAAAAACAGGCAACTTAACAATAATGTTGGGTTGTTTTATTTTATAAAAACGGAGTAAAAAATGAAACTATATAAAAGTATAAGTAGTATTGCACTAGCGGCTGGTTTAGTTACTAGTATTTCTACATCGGCATTTGCGGCTGAGACAATTAAAGTGGGTATTCTACATTCACTGTCTGGCACAATGGCGATTAGTGAAACAACATTAAAAGATACAATGTTAATGTTAATTGAAGATCAAAACAAAAAAGGTGGCGTACTTGGAAAACAACTAGAAGCAGTTGTAGTTGATCCTGCGTCAAACTGGCCTTTGTTTGCTGAAAAAGCACGTGGTCTGATTGAAAAAGATGGTGTTGATGCGATCTTCGGATCATGGACATCGGTCTCTAGAAAATCAGTCCTTCCTGTGATTGAAGAGTTAAACAGCGTATTCTTCTACCCAGTTCAATACGAAGGTGAAGAGTCATCTAAAAATGTATTCTACACAGGCGCTGCTCCAAACCAACAGGCAATTCCAGCAGTAGATTATTTAATGAATGACCTTGGTATTGAGCGTTGGGTTCTTGCAGGTACAGATTATGTTTATCCACGTACCACGAATAAAATCCTTAAGGCTTATTTAAAGTCAAAAGGCGTTTCTGATTCAGACATCATGGTGAATTACACACCATTTGGTCATTCTGATTGGCAAACTATTGTATCGGATGTTAAATCATTCGGCTCTGCTGGTAAGAAGACTGCGGTAGTGTCTACAATTAATGGTGATGCAAATGTTCCGTTCTACAAGGAATTAGGTAACCAAGGTGTTTCATCATCTGATATTCCTGTTGTTGCATTCTCTGTTGGTGAAGAAGAGCTTTCTGGTTTAGATGCTGATCCTCTAGTAGGACACCTTGCTGCATGGAACTATTTCATGAGTGTGGATGAGGATGTTAACCAAGAGTTCATTGCAAAATGGAAAGCATTTATTAAAGATGACAATAGAGTGACTAATGATCCAATGGAGGCACACTATATTGGTTTTAATATGTGGATTAAGGCAGTTGAAAAAGCCGGCACAACAGAAGCTAATGCTGTACAAGACGCTATTATCGGCGTAACCACACCAAATCTATCTGGTGGTGTTTCTGCAATGATGCCTAATCATCACATTACTAAGCCTGTACTGATTGGTGAGATTCAATCTGATGGTCAGTTTGAGACAGTTTGGTCTACATCAGGCCTTGTTGCTGGTGATGCATGGTCAGATTTCCTACCAGGATCTAAAGATTTAGTTGCTGATTGGAGAGGTCCATTAAGTTGTGGCAACTATAATGTTGTAACGGCAAAATGTTCTGGTCAAAACTTCTAAATTTTAAAGTTTAGATTGTTCTGATGAACCACTCCTTATCTAGGGGTGGTTTTTATTAAAAAAATACAAATGTTTAAATATTTTTTATACCCACTGTTGTTAGTTATTGGCCTTTCTACGTCCTTGCAAAGTTTTGCAGAGCTAGATTTCCAGGTGACACTTAATCAGCTGTCAGATAAGAATTTTGCAAAAAAAATAAAAACAGTTGAAGCTATTATTCTTAGTAAGAATCCAAAGACTAAGTTTGTTTTAGAGTCATTGTCTAAAGGTAAAGTTTATTATATTAAAAGTAATAAAAAAGTTGTTCTTGCACTTAAGAATGATAAAAAGTATGTCGCTACAGATTTAGTTAGTGATGAGATTTTAGGTATTTTTACCAAACGCGAACTTAAAAAAATAGGCATTAACAATAAGATTCGTAAAAAAATTAAAACTAGTCTAGCATCTATAGACTTAACAGATTCAAATAGCTTAACTAGGTTAAAAGCAGTTAAGGCGATTTATAAAGATATAAATAAAGACATCATTAATACAATTAAGCCTTTAATGGTTAGTGAGGATGATGCAGATGTAAAAGAGGCGATGTCAGTCGCTATTAGTATATTTAACTTGAATAGCAGAGATGTAGAAGAGCGTATTAATGCCATTCAAAATCTTAAGCAAAGTTTAGAGCCTATCGTTAAAGTTCGACTTATTCGTTTAAAAGATAATGATAATGATGCACAAGTTAGGTTAGATGCAGAACGTGCGCTTCAAGATATTAACTCAAAAATTAGCCAATTTAAAACACTAGAAACTTTATTTTTTGGTATTAGTTTCGGCTCTGTTTTAATTTTAGCAGCCATTGGCTTGGCGATCACTTTCGGAGTGATGGGTGTGATTAATATGGCACATGGTGAATTGATCATGTTGGGTGCCTATACAACCTATGTAATTCAACTACTAATGCCAAACTATATCGGTTTATCTATATTTGTAGCTATACCTGCTGCATTTATTGTGTCTGGGTTAGTTGGAGTCTTAATTGAGAGAGGAATTATTCGTCATTTGCATGGTAGACCACTAGAAACACTACTTGCAACGTTTGGTGTTAGTTTGGTTTTGCAACAGGTCGTTCGCACAATATTCTCACCTCTTAATCGCTCTGTTGAGACACCGGAATGGATGTCTGGTGCGTTAGAGATAAACAGCATCTTATCCCTAACTTGGAATAGACTTTATATTATTATTTTTTGTTTAATTGTTTTTGCTGCTCTTGTTATGGTTCTAAAAAAGACCTCGTTAGGATTGCAAGTAAGGGCTGTTTCACAAGACAGAAGCATGGCTCGTGCTATGGGAGTTCGTTCAAATTGGGTTGATGCAATGACTTTTGGTTTGGGCTCAGGTATTGCTGGTATTGCTGGCGTTGCTTTGTCACAACTAACAAATGTTGGGCCGAACCTTGGACAAGCCTATATTATTGATTCTTTCATGGTAGTGGTCTTCGGCGGTGTGGGCAATCTATGGGGAACCCTAATAGGTGGTTTTGGTTTAGGCATTATTAATAAATTCATGGAACCTTGGGTTGGTGCTGTTTTGGCCAAGGTCTTGATACTGATATTTATTATCTTATTTATTCAAAAACGACCGAGTGGTTTATTCCCTAGAAAGGGTAGATCAGCGGAGACAAACTGATGATATTCTCTAGTATCCTAAGGCACGACACAGGCGGAAAAGTGTTTCTATCAGTACTTACTATAGTAACCATACTAATACCTTATTTAAATTTAGCATTACCTGTGGATCATCCACTTTATATATCTACCTATACGGTGACCATATTAGGTAAATATCTGACTTATGCATTATTAGCAATTGCTGTTGATTTAGTATGGGGATACCTAGGAATTCTTAGTCTTGGGCATGGGGCATTTTTTGCCTTAGGCGGTTATGGCATGGGCATGTATTTAATGAGGCAAATTGGAGATAGAGGCGTGTATGGCAATCCTATATTGCCTGATTTTATGGTTTTTCTTGATTGGAAGGAGTTGCCATGGTTTTGGCAGGGGTTTGATCAGTTTTGGTTTGCAATGATTATGATAGTTTTGATACCAGGCATACTTGCCTTTATCTTCGGTTGGTTGGCGTTTCGATCGAGAGTTACAGGTGTTTATCTGTCTATTATGACGCAGGCCTTAGTTTATGCTCTAATGTTAGCTTTCTTTAGGAATGAGTTGGGCTTTGGTGGTAACAATGGACTAACTGACTTTAAAGATATTTTAGGCTTTAGCCTGCAACTAGACAGTACAAGAATTGGATTATTTATTGCCTCATCAGTTGCCTTGGCAGCTGGATATTTAGCCAGTAGAGCAATTACTAATTCAAGATTAGGTCGTGTCGCTATTGCTATTAGGGATTCTGAGACAAGAGTGAGGTTTATTGGTTATCGTGTTGAATATGTTAAGTTATTTATATTTACATTTTCAGCAATTTTAGCCGGAATAGCGGGTGCGTTGTATGTACCACAAGTAGGCATTATTAATCCAGGTGAATTCTCACCTATTAATTCAATTGAAATGGTGATATGGGTTGCGATTGGTGGTCGATACACGTTATATGGCGGTGTTATTGGGGCATTGTTAGTCAATTATTCAAAGACCTTTCTTACTAGTGCTATGCCAGAAATTTGGCTGTTTGCGTTAGGTGGGTTATTTATTGTCGTGACTATATTCCTGCCAAAGGGAATTGCCGGGCTATTGAGTAAAAATAGGAGTGCAAAATAATGAAAAAAGGAATTCGTTCATTTTTTGAAAAAGCAGCGCCAACTAGGAATATTGACTTACATAAAGATATGGTTCTTTACTTAGAAGACATTACCGTTAGTTTCGATGGATTTAAAGCGATTAATTCTTTAAACCTGTATGTGAGAAAAAATGAGTTGCGTTGTATTATTGGCCCTAATGGAGCTGGAAAGACAACGATGATGGATATTATTACTGGAAAAACTAGACCTGATCATGGTACTGCGTGGTTTGGTCAAAACTTTAATTTGTTATTACACTCTGAAGATGAAATTGCAAGAGCAGGCATTGGCAGAAAGTTTCAAAAACCAACGGTCTTTGAAAACCTGACAGTCTTTGATAATTTAGAGTTGGCAATGGATAGTGATAAACGTGTTTTTCCAACACTATTCTCTAAATTAACCAGTGCAGAAATAGAGTCCATAGAAATAGTATTGGAAAAAATTAACCTTACAGAACAAAGTAAGGAGTATGCAGACTCTCTTTCGCATGGTCAAAAACAGTGGTTAGAAATTGGCATGTTATTAATGCAAAACGCACAACTTTTGTTAATCGACGAACCTGCAGCAGGCATGACTCACCAAGAAATAGATAAAACTTCTGAGCTTCTAACAACTCTAAAAAAAGAACATACTGTAATTGTTGTAGAACATGATATGGACTTTGTAAGGTCGCTCGATAGCCCTGTTACTGTACTACATCAAGGGAGCGTATTGGCTGAGGGAGATATGGATAAAATTCAGAATGATCCTAAGGTTGTAGAGGTCTATTTAGGTGAATAACATGATCGAAATTAAAGGACTTAATCAATATTATGGAGAAAGCCACACACTGTGGGATCTAGATCTTGATGTTTCCGAGGGCGACTGTATTGCAGTTATGGGTAGAAATGGAGTGGGTAAGACAACACTGGTTGAGAGTATTATGGGTCTCTTGCCTATAAAAGATGGAAGTATAAATTTTCAGGGGAACAACATCTCTCAAAGTTCACCTGAAAGTAGAGCATCAATTGGTATTGGCTATGTTCCTCAAGGCAGAAGAATTTTTCCATTTTTAACCGTTGAAGAGAATTTAAAAATTGGATTGCCAGCAAGAAAGGATAAATCCAATACAATACCTGAATTTATTTACGAACTTTTTCCTGTTTTAAAGGATATGTTAGAACGCCAAGGCGGAGATCTATCTGGCGGACAACAACAACAATTAGCCATTGGTAGAGCACTGGTTATCGATCCAAAATTACTCATATTAGACGAGCCTACCGAAGGTATTCAACCAAATGTTATTCTCGAGATCTGTGATATTATCCGAAAATTAAACACCCAAAGGGACATGACAGTAATATTAGTAGAACAAAAGCTTCCTATTGCCAAAAGAATTGCTGATAAATTTGTAATCCTTGATAGAGGTGCTAATGTTTATTCTGGCTTAATGAGTGAGCTAGATGACAAATTAATTAAAAAATATTTAACCGTATAAAAGGAGTACTAGGTATGTTGAAAGATAAAATTAAATCTGCACTTGTAATATTAGGGCTTATGTTGGTTATGCCAATTTCAGCACATGTAACACCAGAACATGTTTTAGGATTAACACATGACACGTCTGGCTCATGGAGTTTATTAGAAATTGCATTATTAATTTCTACTCTTGTTATTGCCATTGGCCTTTTATCAAGAAAACAAAAAATAGATAAAGGTTAGTAGCTTTTGTGGGCATCTCTTCGGAAAATAGTTGGATAGCTAAATTAGAATTGCACTTTTCTAAGAGCAAGTCTAAAACTTTTCTTTCAAAAAGAAAACATGTGGGACCATTAACCATACAACGACCTTTCTATCCTGAAGGTGATTTATGTCATTTATACTTATTACATCCTCCAGGGGGTGTTGTAGGTGGAGATCAGCTATCAATTAACGTTAATACAGATGCTAATTCTTTTTCTTTAATTACAACACCTGGGGCAACAAAAGTTTATCGCTCTAGTGACCATAAGCGTTCCATTATTAATCAAAATTTTACTGTTGAAAATGATAGTTCGTTAGAGTGGC
Organism: Gammaproteobacteria bacterium; assembly: GCA_016845205.1. Taxonomy (GTDB): domain Bacteria; phylum Pseudomonadota; class Gammaproteobacteria; order PS1; family Pseudothioglobaceae; genus Thioglobus_C. The sequence goes on along the minus strand of JAERTA010000067.1, from coordinate 4,871 downwards.
TACCTATGGAAACTATTATTTTCCCTGGAGCTGAATCAAAATTTTCTACTAAATTTTCATTATTTGGTAATGCAAAAGTAGCAGCATGGGAGGTTCAATGTTTGGGCAGACCTGCAATTAATGAGTCTTTTGATTCTGGTAATTTAAAATTTAGTTTTGAATTGTGGAGAGATGATGTACCAGTTTTACTTGATAAATTAAAGATTGATCACTCTGAACTGAATAATTCTATTGGTCTTAGAGGATACCCAGTATTTGGTACTTTTATTATTAGTAATACAGATAGAGAAATATTAGATTTGGTGCGTAGTAAAACTCATCAAAATAAAGATTATGTTTTTGCTGTAACTCAAATTGAAGACATAATTGTGATTAGGTGTTTGAGCAATAAGACACATCTAATTCAGGATTTTTTTAGAAATATTTGGTGCTTGATTCGACCATCTGTTTTTGATAGAGAGGCTTCAGTTCCTAGGATCTGGGCAACATAATTTAAGAGGTATAAGTATGGATTTAACACCGCGTGAAAAGGATAAATTAATAGTATTTACAGCCGCCTTATTGGCTAAACAGCGTAAAGATAGAGGGGTTAAATTAAATTACCCAGAGTCTATTGCTTATATTTCATTTGAAATAGTAGAGGGCGCTCGTGATGGCAGGAGTGTGGCAGAACTTATGGAATATGGCAGGCAGCTATTAACAGAAGATGATGTTATGTCAGGCATAGCATCTATGATTCCAGACATTCAGGTTGAAGCTACTTTTCCTGATGGGACAAAGCTTGTTACTGTGCATGATCCTATTCAACCCGTTAAGGAATCTATAAGTATTAATAAAAGTTCAGATGAAGTACTAATTCCAGGAGAGGTATTAATCAATATTTCTGATGAAATAGAACTTAATTTAAATAGAAAACGTCTTAGAATTTTAATTGCAAACCATGGTGACAGGCCTATTCAAATTGGATCTCATTATCATTTTTATGAAACAAATTCCGCTCTATTCTTTGATAGGGAACAAACAAAAGGGTTTAGATTAAATATACCTTCAGGAACTGCGGTTAGGTTTGAACCTGGCCAAGAGCGTGAAGTGGAGCTAGTCGAATACGATGGAAAGAAAACTGTTTATGGGTTTAATGCTAAAGTGATGGGGGAAGTATGAGTACTATTTCTAGAAAAGCCTATGCAGAAATGTATGGTCCCACAGTGGGTGATCAGGTTCGTTTAGGTGATACCGAACTTTTTATTGAAGTTGAGCAAGATCTAACAACTTACGGGGAAGAAGTAAAATTTGGTGGTGGTAAAGTTATTCGTGACGGAATGGGGCAAAGTCAATTGTGCAGCAAAGATGTTGTCGATGTTGTAATTACCAATGCACTTATTCTTGACCACTGGGGCATTATTAAAGCAGATATTGGTATTAAAGATGGGCGTATTGCAGGCATAGGAAAATCTGGAAATCCTGATATACAGCCGAATATCAACATATCTATTGGTGCAGGAACTGAAGTTATCGCTGCAGAAGGGCAGATTGTAACTGCAGGTGGCGTTGATGCACATATTCATTTTATTTGCCCACAACAAGTTGAAGATGCACTGATGTCAGGTATTACAACTATGTTGGGCGGTGGCACAGGACCTTCTGCAGGCACTAATGCTACAACATGTACTCCAGGTCCTTGGAATATGCACAGAATGTTAGAAGCAGCTGAAGACTTACCAATGAATTTAGGGTTTATGGGTAAGGGTAATGCAAGCCTACCACAGCCATTAGAAGAGCAAGTATTAGCAGGTGCAATGGGATTGAAGCTTCATGAAGATTGGGGAACAACACCAGCAGCTATTGATAATTGTTTGTCAGTTGCTGAAAATTACGATATTCAGGTTGCTATTCATACAGACACGCTCAACGAATCAGGCTTTGTTGAAGATACAATAGCCGCCTTGAAAGGGCGCACTATTCATACTTACCATACAGAAGGTGCAGGTGGAGGACATGCCCCAGATATTATTAAAGCATGTGGTTATAGTAATGTATTGCCTTCTTCTACAAATCCGACACGACCATATACCATTAATACTGTAGATGAGCATTTAGATATGTTGATGGTTTGCCATCATTTAGATCCTTCTATAGCAGAAGATGTTTCATTTGCTGAATCACGCATCCGACGAGAAACAATTGCAGCAGAAGACATCCTGCATGATTTAGGTGCATTTTCAATGATTTCTTCAGATTCACAAGCAATGGGTCGAGTTGGGGAGGTGATTACTAGAACGTGGCAAACGGCCAATAAAATGAAAATTCAACGTGGGCAATTAGATGGGGACACCCCCAATAATGATAATATTCGTGCCAAGAGGTATATTGCTAAATATACGATTAATCCTGCAATTGCACATGGAATGTCACATGAAGTTGGATCAATAGAAGTAGGTAAATTAGCTGACATAGTACTATGGAAGCCTAAGTTTTTTGGTGTAAAACCCGGTGTTATTATTAAAGGCGGTATGATTGTAGCAGCCCCTATGGGAGATCCTAATGCTTCGATACCAACACCTCAACCTGTTCATTATAGAAAAATGTTTGGTGCACTAGGAGCGGCTAGACTAAATACTAGAATGACTTTTTTATCCCAAGCAAGTATCAAAAATGGCATTGTTGATCAACTTGGCCTTAGGTCATTAATAGGTTCAGTTAAAGCTTGCAGGTCCGTTACAAAATCATCAATGATTCACAATAGTTACCAGCCAAATATTGAAGTTGATTCACAAACCTATGAAGTAAAGGCAGATGGTGTTTTATTAACTTGTGAACCAGCAGAAGAACTTGCTCTGGCACAGAGATATTTTTTATTTTGATTATGAAAGAGTTTATTAACAAAATTGCTGTTTCTAATAAAGTGGATGAAACGATTACATTAACACTAGATCAAAGAGTTAAGAGTAGGTTAAAGGCGAGCTTAGATAGTGGTGAAGATGTGGGTATATTTATGCAAAGAGGGAATGTACTTGAACATGGCGATCTAATTGAAACACAGGATAACTATATTGTTCAGATTGTTGCTGCTTCAGAGTTGTTATCATCAGTTTATACAAGTGATGCTATATTATTGGCACGTGCCTGCTATCATCTTGGAAACCGTCATGTCGAGCTTCAAATTACTAAAAATAGTGTGCATTATAGGCATGACCATGTATTAGATAAGATGTTGCAAAGTTTTGGGCTTAATGTAGTATCAGAGCAATTACCATTTTGTCCAGAAAATGGCGCATATACTTCTAATTCCAATACCAACCACAAACACCACCATGAACATTAATCATCTTGGTCTATTAAGGCTCATGAGTTTGATGAGTCCTACACTTCCAATTGGAGGCTTTACTTATTCTCAAGGCATAGAAAAAGCTGTTGAGGATGAGTGGATAGCTGATGTGGATAGTGCTTATGAATGGCTTAGTAAGCAACTTTATTATGGTTTGACTTATACAGACCTCCCTATATTAAAAAGACTTTATGAAGCGTATGGTTCAAATAATAAAGATGAAGTTTCTCGCTGGAGTCAAATTTTATTGGCTTGTCGTGAAACTAGTGAATTAAGACAAGAGGAAACCAATAGAGGGCGTGCATTAACTAAAGTCTTAGAGGCTTTAGAAGACTCAATTACCATGGGTTGGGAAGATACAATTAATACAAATCACTTATCTGGATTTGCTCTAATTAGTACACACTGGAACATACCAATTAGCGAGTTATTATTGGGCTATAGTTGGTCTTGGCTTGAAAATCAAGTATCAGCTGTTGTAAAAATTATCCCTTTAGGGCAGACTCAAGGTCAGCAGTTATTGCATAAATTAATAGACCTAATCCCTGAGATTGTTGATCAAGCAATGACACTGGATGAAGAAAATATTGGCATGTCTCAACCGGCATTAGCCATTGCCAGTAGTCTACACGAAACCCAATATACAAGAATTTTTAGATCATAGGAGAAGTCAATGAATAATAAACAACCACTACGTGTAGGCGTTGGAGGCCCAGTTGGCTCAGGCAAGACAGCACTTTTAGATGTATTGTGTAAAGCAATGCGTGATACCTATCAAATTGCTGTGGTGACTAATGATATTTATACCCAGGAAGATGCAAAGTTTCTAACGGCAAGCAATGCTTTAGATGCACAGCGCATTATTGGTGTAGAAACAGGAGGTTGTCCCCATACTGCAATCAGAGAAGATGCATCAATGAATCTTGCTGCCATAGAGGATTTGAACCATAGGTTTGATGATTTAGATATTATCTTTGTTGAGAGTGGCGGAGATAACTTATCAGCAACCTTTAGCCCTGAGCTTGCAGATATTACAATTTATGTTATTGATGTTGCAGAAGGTGAAAAGATTCCAAGAAAAGGTGGGCCAGGTATTACACGCTCAGATTTATTAGTTATTAATAAAATTGATTTAGCGCCATATGTTGGAGCTTCATTAGAAATTATGGAAAGCGATACTAAGCGAATGAGAAGTGAAAAACCTTTTGTTTTTACTAATTTGAAAAAATCAGTTGGTGTAGAAACAGTTATTGATTTTATTATAAAAGATGGGATGTTATGAATATGTAATCCCCCCAAAAATAACACCCAATAAAAGTAGAATTTTCTTAAAAATAATTTAATAAAAAATTGATTAAATTTCGTTAAAAAATACCTAAAAAAGTTGACGACAAATTGACGACAAGGAAGCGTCTAAAAAGGCTTTAAACGATTAACTTGACTATCTAAATGTTGTAATAGAGGGTTTTAAGCGGTTTTAGGCTTGTTTTGGTTTGGGCTGTTAATCCGTTTGTCGGTGGTTCGAGCCCACCTCGAGGAGCCATAC
>JAERTA010000066.1 GCA_016845205.1 Gammaproteobacteria bacterium | reverse complement strand
GAGTTGGTAAAGTCAGCAAACAATACTAACGCTGCTAAACCAGCAGAACCAATTGCATAACCCTTTGTCACTGCTTTTGTTGTGTTACCGACCGCATCTAGAGGATCAGTAATGTTACGAATTTCTTCAGGAAGCTCGGCCATTTCAGCAATACCACCCGCATTGTCTGTAATTGGACCATAAGCGTCTAAGGCAACAATCACACCAGTCATTGATAACATGGCAGTTGCTGCAATGGCAATACCGTACAAACCACCTAAGTCAAACGATGCCCAGATACTAGCACATACTGCTAATACTGGAAATGCCGTTGACTTCATTGACAAGCCTAAGCCAGCAATGACGTTTGTGCCATCACCTGTTAATGAAGACTCAGCAACATGTTGTACTGGCTTATATTCAGTTGAAGTATAGTATTCAGTAACAACCACCATCACACCGGTTAGAGCCAATCCAATGAGTGATGCGTAGAATAAGTTCATACCCATACCCATATCAACAGTAACAAAGTAAAAGGCAACTGCTGCTAATAAGGCAGATACAATTAAACCCTTATAAAGGGCGCCCATAATAGAGCCACCATCAGACACTTTCACAAAGAAGGTTCCGATAATTGAAGCAATGATTGAAACTGCACCTAAAGCTAATGGGTAAAGAACTGCGTCAGCAGGAAGGCCAGTAAGAATGCCGCCAAGCATCATAGTAGCAACAATGGTTACCGCATAGGTTTCAAATAAGTCAGCAGCCATTCCTGCACAGTCACCAACATTATCACCAACGTTATCAGCAATTACAGCCGGGTTACGTGGATCATCTTCAGGGATGCCAGCTTCAACCTTACCTACGATATCTGCGCCTACATCAGCGCCTTTAGTAAAGATACCGCCGCCTAAACGTGCGAAGATTGAAATGAGTGAGCCACCAAATGCTAAACCAATTAAGGCATGTAGTGCATCAGCCTGTGTAACCCCATTGGCCAATAAACCGGCGTAGAATCCAGCAACACCTAATAGCGCCAAACCAACAACCAACATACCAGTGACTGCACCACCTTTAAAAGCAACTTGGAAGGCGGCGTTAATACCGTTTTTAGCAGCTTCAGCTGTACGAGAATTAGATTTAACTGATACGTTCATACCAATATAACCCGTAGCGCCTGATAACACCGCGCCAATTAAAAATCCAAGAGCTACTGAGTAACTCAGTACTTGAGAAATCACAATTAACAAGGCAATACCAACCATGCCGATGGTTGTGTATTGGCGATTAAGATAAGCTTTTGCACCTTCTGCAATCGCATCTGAAATTTCTTTCATTTTGTCAGTACCTGCAGATTGTTTGTTAATCCAGGTAATGGTAAATAAGCCGTATAAAACGGCAATAATTGAAGCCCCGATGGCCATAGTTAATGTGTCCATTTCTTTCTTTCCTCCTTTTGATTTATATATAAATTTGTTCAGCAATGATTATAGTTAATTCTCATTTGATGAACAAGGCAATAACATGCTAATTTGGTTAAATTTGACCCAAGTCAAGCATTTTACTATTTACTCCAATATTTGGTCTCAATTCCATGCCCAAGATCTGCCTCAATTAGTCTAGATCTTAGTTTTAATAGTTTTTCAATCAATGCGTCTTCGTCTTTTTCATAGGCTTTTGCATCAGGAGTTCGATTAACCACGACGCCCAGAAGCTCTGTAATGGCATTGCCGATAGAGTTTTGAGAAATAGTAACAATTAGCTTGCCTTCATCATTACGATAAATAAGTTGTTTGAATGCTGGCTGCCATCTTATGGCTGATGCATATTTTGCATCACTAATGCATTTGTCACGTACTTTTTTAGCAGCAGATAAGAAGCAATTATTAAATAGCAGTGTTTTTTCAATTTCTTTGGGAAAATAAGCATTGCTAGGTACACCAGAATTTCGACTTGATACTTGGGCAAAAAAGGTGCGATAAAAATCTAAAAAACCCTTAAGCACGAGATCGTATTCTTTCCAAAAATCAATATTCTTCAAGCTATCAATACCACCTTGTATTTCCCAGCTTGGTAAACCTTGCGGATAACCAGTTAACTCTAATGATGATGATTGTCCTGAAACTGGTCTCAAAATTTCCAGGTCAAGTGATGATAAAAACTCAACATAAACATCATGCATATAAGCAGCAAATAAAGAGTGTTGCCCGCCATCGGTTAGATTAGGGTTTTTGCCATCTGCTAAAGGCGCATTCTCTAGTTCAGTCTTGTCAAACACAATAAAGTGGTTGTGCAACATGCGAATACTAGGCACGCCTGCTGAGGTAATAGGCCAAGTTGCATCAAGCGAAGCTTCGCCTGCCAATATCAAATGTTTTTTTGGGTCAGGATAGTGTTCTAGCATAAAGCCAATCACAATTTGATTCATGCGATTCCATACATCTCTAACGTTGCTAGGCAATTGTGTTCTTCTTACAGGCCTTCCTAGAGGGTTTAAGATGCTTTGTGAGGTGTTGTAAATAATAGAACAGTCAAACTCATTCGAGTGCCCCAAAGCTTTTCGATAAAGTAATAAGTCTTCTTCATTAGTGAGTAATCCATTGTTTTCTGTAAGATCTTTTAGATTTTCTGGTGAGTTAAAAAACTCATTAGGCTTCATGCCTTCAGGCACATCTAATGGAATAGGGCGAAATGGAACACTGATTTCTCTTGGGCCAGTTTTATTCATTTTTTTCTGTTATAAAAATTCAAAAAAAAGGCTTATGCCATTACGACATAAGCCCCCATTTTATTTTGCAAACTGGATTTTAGCCAAGATTTGCATAAACACGATCTCTAACTTCGTCTAATGATCCGACACCATTAGCAGCACCATATTTAGGTGCATTGTTGTCTTCATTCATCCATGATTGATAATAGTCAACCAAAGGTTGAGTTTGCTCATGATAAACTTCTAAACGAGAACGAACAGTGTCTTCATTGTCATCAGCACGTTGCACTAAGTCCTCACCTGTAATGTCGTCTTTACCTTCTACTTTAGGTGGGTTGTAAACAACATGATAAGTACGACCTGATGCTAAATGAGCACGACGACCTGACATGCGAGCAACAATATCTTCATCAGGTACTTGAATTTCAACAACGTAGTCAATTTTCACACCATCAGTTTTTAATGCTTCAGCTTGAGCAATAGTGCGTGGAAAACCATCAAATAAAAAACCATTTTCACAGTCATTTTCTTGAATTCTTTCTTTTACCAAACCAATGATAATATCATCGGAAACCAAACCACCTGCATCCATCACTTTTTTAGCTTCAATGCCTAGCGGTGTACCCGCTTTAACGGCGGCACGTAGCATATCACCTGTTGAGATTTGTGGAATGGAGTACTTTTCACAAATACTGGTTGCTTGAGTACCTTTACCTGCGCCCGGAGGGCCTAATAAAATAACGTTCATCGATTAATTTCCTTATACTTCAAATGATGGTAATTTTTTACCTACCATTTCTTTTTTCATTACCACGTAGTCTGGCAAACCGTTTTTGTATGGAGGGTAGTTTTCACCTTCAATTAAAGGCTGTAGGTATTCACGACAAGCATCAGTAATACCAAAACCATCATCAGAGATGTATTCCATTGGCATCATTTTTTCAACGTTAGCAATATCTTTTAATTCACCTGAACCAATTTCCCAAGTGTAAGGATTGTTTGATGTACGAATAATTGCTGGCATCACAGAATTTTTACCTTCCAATGCCATATTAACAGCTGCCTCACCTAATGCATAAGCTTGCTCAACATCAGACTCAGAAGATAAGTGACGAGCAGCACGTTGTAAGTAGTCTGCAACAGCCCAGTGGTATTTATAACCTAGGGCATCTTTAATTAAGTTAGCGACAACAGGTGCAGCACCACCGAGTTGTGCATGACCAAAGTCATCACGCGTACCTTGTTCTGCTAAGAAACGACCGTCAGACCATTTTGTGCCTTCAGAAACAACAATTGTGCAGTAGCCAAATTCTTTAACATTAGCATCAACTTTAGCTAAGAATTTTTCTTCATCAAAATCAATCTCTGGGAATAAAATAACCACTGGAATTGAATCGTCAACTAAGCCGCCTGCTGCTGCAATCCAGCCTGCATGGCGACCCATTACTTCAAGTACGAAAATCTTGGTAGAAGTTGCTGCCATTGAGGCGACGTCAAAGCTGGCCTCCATTGTAGAAACAGCAATGTACTTAGCAACTGAACCAAAACCTGGGCAGTTGTCTGTGACTGGTAAGTCGTTGTCTACTGTTTTAGGCACGTGAATTGCTTGGATTGGGTAGCCCATAGATTCAGACAATTGAGAAACTTTTAGACAGGTGTCGGCTGAATCGCCACCACCGTTATAAAAGAAGTAGCCAATGTCATGTGCTTTAAATACTTCGATTAATCTTTCATATTCTGCTTTGTTAGCCTCTAAAGACTTCATCTTGTAACGACAAGAGCCGAAACCACCAGAAGGGGTGTGCTTAAGTGCTGCAATATCAGCTTCCGATTCTTTAGATGTGTCAATTAGGTTCTCTGTCAATGCGCCGATAATGCCGTTTTGACCAGCATAAACCGTACCAATTTTGTCTGAGTGTTTGCGTGCAGTTTCAATTACACCACAAGCAGAAGCGTTAATTACGGCAGTGACACCGCCAGATTGAGCGTAGAAAGCGTTTTTCATCGTCATACCTTTATTATTTAAAATCAAAAAATTATACCTATGGCTGTTTTTTACCATGTTGTTTTATAGTGATATCAAAATATATCTCATTGGGGGTATGCTAAAATCGTGAGTATTATTTTTTTAAAGGTGGAGTTCTTAATGAAAAGATTAGATCAGGTATTATCAAATGATGGTGTATCAGCTGAGCTGGAACTTGTTATTAAAGACACGATGGTTGCGTGTAAAGATATTGCCTATAAATTAGGCCAAGGTGAATTAGCCGGTATTTTAGGTGCAACTGAAGATGAAAACATTCAAGGCGAAACTCAAAAGATGTTGGATGTTATTTCTAACGATCTTTTAAAAGATATTTTGTGTTCTAATCCTTATGTTAAAGGTGTAGGATCAGAAGAAGAGGACTATACGATTGCCGGTCATGCTAACGGTAAATATCTAGTAACCTTTGATCCTCTAGACGGCTCTTCAAATATTGATGTTAATCTTTCTGTGGGGACAATTTTTTCTATTTTAGAGGCGCCTGACGATAATCGCACTGGCGATGATCAAAATGTCTTTTTACAACCTGGCAGCAAACAAGTTGCTGCTGGTTATGTTCTTTACGGTCCTTCCACATTGCTTGTAATGACAACAGGCAAAGGCGTTAACTTATTTACACTAGATACCAATATTGGCGAGTTTGTACTAACCAAAGAACAACTAAAAGTTGTCGAAGATACTGCTGAATTTGCAATTAACATGTCCAACCAGCGCTTCTGGGAACCGGAGATGAAGCAATACATTGATGATTGCCTGCAAGGTGAGGAAGGTCCTTTAGGTAAGCGTTACAACATGCGTTGGGTTGCTTCTATGGTTGCAGAGGTTCATCGAATTCTTATCCGGGGTGGTATTTTTATGTACCCTTATGATAGTCGCGATCCAACGAAAGCCGGCAAGCTCCGTTTAATGTATGAGGGTAATCCAATGTCGATGATTGTTGAACAAGCTGGCGGTCTTTCCTCTACGGGTCGTATGTGTATTATGGACGTACAACCTAAAGATATTCATGATCGTGTGCCGGTTATTTTAGGGTCAAAAAATGAAGTGACTAAGGTGGTCGCTATGTTTGGTGACTACATTCCTAAAAAATAAAAACTTGTTGGTGATTGTAGAGCTTGATTTATTACTTTAAAGGTTATTCAGTGAAAGATATAAGGCGTAATACTCCACTCTTGAGTATCACTTACTTCAAGCACTAAACATTTGGCGCCACCATGGTTTCGGATGTCACCCGATGCACCAGGGTTGATTACCCAAGGGGTTGATTCTTGATCAATCACTTGTTTGTGAGTGTGTCCATAGATGATAATCTTAACATCTGGATAAGTCGCTCTTAGTGACTCGTGCGATGGTTTATGGTGGCCATGTAAATGACCATGTTCAATGGCAATTTTTCCACTTGGAAATTCAAGAAATTCAACCTTGCCAAGCGAAGCAATATGATCATCATTATTGCCCTTAATAGCAACGAGCTTTTGCTTTGGTTTTAATTGGATCAGTGTGGCTTCATCGATAATATCGCCCGCATGAATAGCGATATCACATTGATTAGCAATCTGAATAATCTCAGGGTGGATAAATCCATGAGAGTCCGACAATATACAGAGTTTTGGCACAGTGAATTTAAATAAAAATAAAGTTTTTAATTATACTTAAAAGTTTATTTTTCTTGTTAAAACAGCTGTTTATAGTAGCAATAAAAATAGTCGGTATTTTCTTAATAAAACAGTGCAACATTGTCGGCTTTAATGGGCATAATATGTGCGTTCGTTTTGCGAACAAATTTGAGGAGAAAAAATAAGCCCATCATAAAATGAGCTTATTAAAAAGATAATAAATAGGAGATTAACATGGCGGTATTATTTTCAGATGAATGGATGAATCAATTAAAAGATGCTTGGAATGACTCAGATGAAGTACGTGGAAAATTAGCAGAAATTGAATTTTCCTCAACCATTGCTTGTGGTTTTAAAGGTGACGGCACACCAACAGGTATTTTTATTGTTGAGAATGGCGAGTGTGTTCGTGCAGGCGACTACAATGGCGAAGATGCTGATTGGGATATGCGCGCAGATAAGAAAAATTGGATGAAGTGGTTAGACAAGCCTCTAGGCATGGCATCTATGGGTATGGCGGTTACGATGGGTAAATTAAAATTTGAAAAAGGCGATTTTGCTGCCATGATCAAAGACCCTAGAATGGCCAATCCATTTGTAAAAAGTTTTGCTTTAATGGGTGCAATTGGCGGTGAATAATCACTAAGCGATTAAGTCTAGACGAAACCCGCTTTTTATGGCGGGTTTTTTATGCATGTGGCTTTATTGGTAAAGCATGCTCGAAAGTCTCGATATTGATAAATCCTTCTACCAGTTTGGTTTCAATTTTAGAGCTAGGTTTGCTAATAGCAACAACAGCTCCAATGCCAAATTTTTTGGCTGATTGAAGCACACTAACTGAGTCATCAAAGAAAACACTTCTTGATTTATCTAAGTTAATAGACTCATCCAATTTATGCCAAAATCCCTGATCTTCTTTGGCAATACCATAATCATGCGAAGTAATGATATCATCAAAATAACTTTCTAAATTAGTCACACGCATCTTCAACTGAATAGTTTTTCTGTGGGCATTAGTCACTAAATAAATACGTTTGTTGTGCTGCCTAGCTTGTTCTAAAAAATCTAGGACAAATGGATGAACTTGAATTAAATGAGCCACATCTTCTTTAAGTTTGGCAATGTCTAATTCAAAGATTTTTTGCCAATAATCTAAGCAATACCAATGCAGTTTGCCTTCTTCTGCGCGAAGGATAGGGTAGATCTTGTCTTTGGCCTGTTTATGTGTCAGGTTGTGTTTATTGGCAAACACCAATGGCATATATTCCATCCAAAAGTGTAAATCAAAATTAAGATCGAGTAACGTGCCATCCATATCAAGCAGAACGGTATCAATTTGTGACCAGTCGACTTTATCCTCGACGCCAGCTTGTGCCATTTGCGCTATCCTCTAGGGTAATGCCAAGCTCGGTCAACTCATCACGGATTTGATCAGATAAGGCAAAGTCTTTGTTGTCTCTTGCTTCATTGCGTTGTTTGATTTTTGCATCAATATCTTCATTAGATAAATCAACGCCTTGCGTTAAAAATTCATCAGCATTAGTTTGTAATATACCGATATAACCACCGAGTTTGATTAGTAGTTGAGCTAAGGCACTAGCTTGGTCGATGTCTTTTTCACGTTCAGAATTAACCAATTTAGCCAGCTCAAACAAAACACTTAGCGCAATTGGCGTATTGAAGTCATCGTCTAGTGCTGCATTAAAACGTTTTTCAAAATCAAATCGTTGTGACACTTCGTCCATGGCTGCATCAGAAGCATTCAATCCTCGCATTGCTGTGTAAAGCCGAGTTAATGAGGCTTTGGCGTTATTAAGATTGTCATCACTAAAGTTCAGCGGTGAGCGATAGTGCGAACTCATAATAAAGTAACGCAACGTCTCGCCGTCATAACTTTCTAATACACCACGAATGGTAAAAAAGTTATTGAGTGATTTACTCATTTTTTCGTTGTTAATATTAACAAAACCAACATGCATCCAGGTGTTGACATAAGCTGAGTCATTAGCGCCTTCAGATTGGGCGATTTCATTTTCATGGTGTGGAAAGGTCAAATCCATTCCACCACCATGAATATCAAAATGGTTACCAAGGTGGTGGCAAGACATTGCTGAGCATTCAATATGCCATCCAGGTCTGCCTTCACCCCAAGGTGAAGACCAGCTCGGCTCAGATGGTTTTGCCATCTTCCATAAAACAAAATCTAGTGGATCTTTTTTATCGCTTTCAACATCGACCCGAGCCCCCGCTTCAAGCTCATCAAGGTTTTTGCCGCTGAGTTTTCCATAGTTAGGAAAATCTCGAACTGAGTAATACACATCGCCATTTTTGCCTTGGTAAGCTAGGCCTTTTTCAATTAAAGATTCGATCATATAGAACATTTGATCAATTGAATCTGTTGCTCTAGGTTCTACATCAGGCTCTAAAACACCGAGCGCGCGCTCATCTTCATGCATTGCATCAATAAAGCGATTGGTTAATGCATATATATCTTCTTTGTTTTCAATGGCTCTAGTGATAATTTTGTCGTCAATGTCAGTAATATTGCGCACATATTTCACTTCGGGAAAATGACGACGTAGATGACGCGTAATCACATCAAACATGACCAACACGCGCGCGTGGCCCATGTGGCAATAGTCATACACCGTCATACCACAAACATACATCCCTACTTTGTTAGGGTTGATTGGGTGAAAGACTTCTTTTTGTTTGCTAAGCGTGTTGTATATTTTAAGCATGGCGTTATTTTACTCAAGAATCATAACATTATCGAGTTGTCATGCACAAACCCTTATTTTTTATAGGTATTGAGTATAAATGTCGTTGTATAATTGATGGATTTTTATAATTTATTTGGAGAAATATTATGAGCGTACTTGTAACTCAACAAGCCCCTGACTTCACTGCTGCTGCCGTTTTAGCAGATGGTAAAATTGCTGATAACTTTACCTTATCTAGCCTAAAAGGTAAAAAGATCATGTTATTCTTTTATCCGCTTGATTTTACCTTTGTATGCCCGTCAGAAATCTTGGCGCACCATCATCGTATGAGTCAATTTGCAGAGAAAGGCGTGGAAGTGGTAGGTGTTTCTATTGATTCTCAGTTTACACATAATGCTTGGAGAAACACAGCTGTTAATGATGGTGGTTTAGGTCCTGTTGATTTCCCGTTAGTAGCCGATGTTAATCATGCCATTATGGAGTCTTATGGTGTTGTACATCCTGATGGTGTTGCACTTCGTGCCTCGTTCTTAATTGATGAGAATTTTGATGTGCGTCATCTAGTGGTCAACGATCTTCCGCTTGGGCGTAATGTTGATGAAATGTTGCGTATGGTTGATGCGCTAGATTTCCACACAACACATGGTGATGTTTGTCCTGCAGGTTGGAACAAAGGTGACGAAGGCATGAAAGATACACCTGAAGGTGTTGCTGAATACCTGTCAAATCACGCAGACGAACTATAAAAGTTATTAAGTTAACGTTAAAGGGAGTTTTATACTCCCTTTTTTTTGAGTTAAAAAGGAGAGAGAAATGGAATTTAAAAAATTAAGATGTATTGTTTGTGATTGGGTTTATGATGAATACTTAGGTTCACCAAAAGACGGCATAGAGCCAAAAACTAAATGGGAAGATGTGCCCGAAGATTGGGTATGCCCTGATTGTGGTGCGACTAAAGATCAATTTGAAATGGTTGAAGTCTAATAACAAAAAATATTTTTCGTTAAAAGCCTCTAGTAAAATACGAGGTTAATTTTAAAACGAATAGAAAAATGTCAAAAGTATTAATACTGCCAGGTGATGGCATCGGTCAAGAAATTGTCTCTCAAGCACTTAAAGTCATTGATCATCTCAATGAAAATGATAATTTAGGCATGGAGTTGGTACACGGTTTAGTTGGTGGCACAGCCTATGAT
>JAERTA010000065.1 GCA_016845205.1 Gammaproteobacteria bacterium | reverse complement strand
CAGCAGTTCTTTAAGGATCATGAAAATGAAAAAGGCTTTAACCTGGTAAATTGGGGTTATAAGTCAGGTGATACCATTCTAATGCCTGAAAGTGGCAAAACAATTACCATTGAAGATAGCGGCACAGATACCGTTGCTGTTGGTGGTTTCCTAGGTGCCACTGAGGCAACACATGATGTGGCTGAAGTTGAGTACATTAAATCGCCACTGGTAACAGCACTTGCAATTTTCATTATTGCGTCACTTATATTTGGCTCGCCATTGGTGGCAGCAATTCTAACTTCAACCTTGTTAGTAACGCTATTCGCTCAATATGGATTGGGTGCGTACTTTACCAGTGTTGAGAATTGGTCAGGCAACCTTCATTTTGCAACATTGGTGTCATTGTCTATCGCAATGGGTCTGGGTGTTGATTATGGGATTTACATGATTTCACGATTAAAAGAAGAAATGGAGGCTACGGGTGGTAAGTGGGTTGAATCATTAAGAAACACGCTGGAAACAACAGGTGCTGCGGTGTTTGCATCTATTATTGTGTTACTTGCAAGTTTTATTCCACTACTAATGACTCAACTAGCAAACACTTGGGCGCTCGGTGTATTCATTTCTGAAGCGTTGATCATTGACGTAGTCATTGCACTAACCATCATTCCAATCTTGGTTTACATCTTTAAACCAAAATACGTTTTCGGGTCCAAAAAATAAATTGTATTATAGGCAAGGCCTATAATACTTAGTTTACAAAGGCTTGTTTTTTATGCAAGTCTTTTTTTTGAATTGTGATATTATAGGCAAGGCCTATAATACTTATAAAATAGATAAAAAAATGTCAATTAGGAAAATACAGTTTAACGAAGATCACTACTACCATGTTTTTAACAGGGGTGTGGATAAGCGTAATATATTTGAATCACAAGAGGATCTTTATTATTTTTTCAAAAGGCTGATTGATCTAAACAAAGACGGTACAAATCCCAGTATCAATAACAATAGATATAAAGGCCAAGGGAGGGTGGCAAAAGATGAAGATGCAGGTGCATTGGTATCTATTGTTTCTTATTGTCTTTTGCCAAATCACTTTCATTTAGTATTAAAGCAAGAATCAGAAGATGGTATTTCTAGGTTTATGCAAAAGCTAGGCACTAGTTACACGATGTATTTCAATCAAAAATACAAGCGTACTGGATCGTTATTTCAAGGGAAGTTTAAAGCCAATATGATTGATGGTGAGTTTGGATTGCCGGTGTTGTCTGTGTATGTAAATTTAAACTATATGCATCATCGTATAAATCCAAAAGCTAGTTTGGTTAAGTCTAGTATTTTTGAATATTTAGGTACGGAATTGGGCGAGTCTATTTGCAACAAAAAAGAGATTAAAAGTGTAATTTCTGAAATAGGTTCAGTTCAAGAATACAAGGTTTTTTCTAAAAACACATCTAAAGTGTTTGGAGAAAATAAAGGTCTAATTATTAAAGATATTGACTTGGATTTGATTTTTGAATAAGTATTATAGGCAAGGCCTATAATACCAAAATAGAAAGGCAATCCAAGGGGATAGAGGTATAATTTTGAGATTATTGATTTACAGATGGTTTAATGGCGTTAATTGTACAAAAATATGGCGGAACTTCGGTCGGCTCAGTTGAGAGGATTCAAGCCGTTGCTAAAAAGGTTAAAGCCTTTGCTGATGGTGGTGATCAGCTAGTAGTGAGTGTGTCCGCCATGAGTGGTGAAACTAACCGTATGACGGCACTTGCCAAAGAAGTTCAAGAAACACCATCTTTAAGAGAGATGGATGTACTCTTGACAACTGGCGAGCAAGTAACTATTTCATTGCTTTCTATGGCTTTACAGGCATTAGGCTGTGATGCGATTTCGTATACGGGTTCGCAAGTGCGTATTACGACGGACAGTGAGCATGGGAAGGCGCGTATTAAGTCAATTGATGATCATCGCATTCGTGACAGTTTGAATGAAGGCAAGGTTGTGGTTGTAGCGGGTTTCCAAGGTGTGGATGAAGAGGGGCATATTACGACGTTAGGGCGTGGTGGTTCTGATACCACAGCTGTAGCGTTGGCTGCAGCACTTAAGGCGGATGAGTGTCAAATTTATACCGATGTTGACGGTGTTTATACAACTGATCCGCGTATTGAACCTAAAGCCAGAAAAATGAATACGGTGAGTTATGAGGAGATGCTTGAGATGGCATCACTCGGCTCAAAAGTTTTACAGATTCGCTCTGTTGAATTTGCATCAAAATACAAGGTGCCTTTAAGGGTGTTGTCATCTATGGTTGACAAGCCTGAAGGTACATTAATTACCAGTGAGGAAAACATTATGGAACAAGCGGTTATTTCAGGCATTGCACATAATATTGATGAGGCTAAGTTGAGCTTGATTGGTGTACCCGATGAGCCAGGTATTGCTTATAAAATTTTAAAGCCAATCAGTGAGGCGAATATCGAAGTTGATATGATCGTACAAAGTGTGTCTGCTCGCGAAGGTTTAACCAATTTTGCTTTTACTGTGCACCGAAATGACTTTGATAAGGCACAGAGGATCTTACAAGCTATTTGTGACGAATTAGGCGCTATGGCAGTACAAAGTGACGATAAAGTGGTTAAAGTCTCTTTAGTGGGTATTGGTATGCGTTCACACGCAGGTATTGCAGCGAAGATGTTTGAAGTATTACACCAAGATAATATTAATATTCAAATGATCTCTACTTCAGAGATTAAAATATCGGTTGTCATTGATGAAAAATATTTAGAATTAGCAGTGCGTTCATTGCACGATGCATTTGAATTGGATAAGGAATAAAATGAGCGGATTTGAAGACAGAGATGGTTTGATTTGGTATGACGGTGAATGGGTGGATTGGCGTGATGCAAAGACCCATGTGTTAACACATACACTGCATTATGGTATGGGAGTGTTTGAAGGTGTTCGCGCTTATCATACTGATCAAGGTCCAGCAATTTTTAGAATTGAAGAACACACTGATCGTTTGTTTAATTCTGCCAAAATCATGAATATGGATATTGGTTTTTCAAAAGAAGAGATCAATCAAGCGCAAAAAGACGCCGTGGCTAAAAATAACCTTGATAGCGCTTACATTCGCCCAATGAGTTTTTACGGCTCTGAAGGCATGGGTTTGCGTGCTGACGGACTAAAAGTGCATACGATTATTGCTGCTTGGGAGTGGGGCGCTTACCTGGGCGAAGACAATATGAAAAATGGTATTCGCATTCGAACTTCAAGCTATACACGTCACCATGTCAATATCGCTATGACTAAGGCCAAGGCAAATGGTAATTACATTAACTCAATGTTAGCCTTACAAGAAGCGTTAACAGATGGCTATGACGAGGCGTTATTATTAGATATTGATGGTTTTGTGGCTGAAGGCAGTGGTGAGAATTTCTTTATTGTGCGTGATGGTGTGATTTATACCCCAGATCTTACTTCCGCATTGGCCGGCATTACACGTGATACAATTTTTCAATTAGCAACCGACTTAGGTTATAAAGTAGTTGAAAAGCGTATTACTCGTGATGAAGTGTATTGTGCAGACGAGGCTTTCTTTACTGGTACGGCGGCAGAAGTTACACCGATTCGTGAACTGGATAATCGAACCATTGGTGCTGGTACACGTGGGCCAATCACTGAGCAGTTACAAACTTTGTATTTTGACTGTGTTTATGGTCGTAATGAGCAATACAAAGGCTGGATAGCTAAAGGAGTATGTAAATGAGTACAGTCGTCGATGATTTTCAACAAAAACACGTTAGTTTCTCTATGGTAGAAGCTAAGGATTTACCATTTCACTGCCCACCTAAAGAGGCAAATAAATGGAATATGCATCCCAAAGTTTTTTTAAAGTTTGACTCACAAGGTAAAGCTGCTTGCCCGTATTGCGGCGCAAGTTACGAACTGGCTTAGTTGCTAGGCGGTCTTATCATGGGTAAGCAAGCCACCAATGTTGTTTTAGTCGGCCCGATGGGCTCTGGTAAGACGTCGGTTGGTCGCCGTCTTGCTTGTGTATTAAAACGTGATTTCTTTGACTCTGATTTTGAAATTGTTGCTCGCACTGGTGTTGCTATTGACCATATCTTTGACGTGGAAGGCGAAGAAGGTTTTCGTCAACGCGAAACCAAAATGTTAAAAGATTTGTGTGAAATCCCTAATATTGTTATTGCTACAGGTGGCGGTATTGTTATCAAAAAAGAAAATAGAGAGCTGCTAAAACGTGATAGTTTTGTGGTATATTTGTCTTCTAGTATTGATCAATTGGTAAAGCGTACAGCCAATTCTAAATCACGACCTTTATTAGAGAAATCAAACAATAGAGAGCAAACGATTCGTGATTTGGTAGAAGCTAGAGAAGACTTTTATCAAGAAGTTGCTGATGTGGTGGTTGACACTACAGGTAAAAAGCTCTACGCAATTATTAATGAAATTAAAAAGGCAGTTCCCAAATGAAGCGAATCTTGTTAACGCCAATATTTTTAACGATGGTGAACGCTCAAGCGATTACTGAGCAAACGTTTGTTGAGCAGTTAAAAAAAACACATCCATTTTTTAATCAGCAAGCGTTATCAAGCCAAATTAAGCACATCGAAAAACAAGCAACTACAGCTAACGAAGATTGGGCTATTGCACTAGATGCACAGTACAAGGATGAAGATGTGAGTCACGTTTCCTCAATTACCGCTTATGAGCAATTGGATACGAGTTCATTAACTTCTTCAGCCACGAGAAAATTTACTCAAACGGGTGGCGATATCACGCTCAAGCACACTTGGAAAGATAAAAGTGAAGATTTAAATACGTCTAGAAATACATTTTCAGTTGATTACACTCACCCTTTGTTGAAAAACAAAGATGGTATTAATGATCGGTTAAACACCGATGTTGCTCAACTCTCAATCAACAAGAATACGCTTGATCGTCTTGAGCAAGAAGAGGCGTTTATTCTTAAGAATCTGCATCGTTTTATAGAATTAGCTTATGCGCAAGAACAACAAAATATTAATGAAAATAGACTACTGCTAGCCCAACAAGAGCTAGATTTGGTTAATAAGCGATATGCCGCTTCAGTGGTTGAAAAAGTAGATGTGTTATTGCAAGAAGACGCCTATCAACGTGCAAAGCAGCAATTATTGCAAGCACAACAAGATTTGACATTATTACGCCGAGAAATTGCCATTACTTTAGCATATGATTTTGACAAAGTCGTTGCCAAAACAGATTTGTATAAAGCTTATAAATTTGATACCGTTTCGTTAAAAAACAAATTGCAAAGCCAATCAAGAGTATTGAAATTATTAGAATTAGATCAGCAAATATTAAGGCGCCAGTTAAAAAGCTATCAAAATCAATCCAAGGCAAAGTTAGATCTTAAATTGGGTTTAAGTCGTGATGGCGAAAAAGATAATTTTTCTGATTCTTTAGAGCATCAAAGCGCAAGCTGGAATGTTGGACTGGGTTTGTCTTATCCGCTTGGTGGAGTAAAAAATAATAGCGATATTTCCAAAGCTAAAATAGAGCTGGAAAAATCTAGAGAGGCACAACAAGAAAAACTATTAGATTTACATGTGCAAGCAGCCACTTTAAAAGAAAAAATTCAATTGCTTGAAGCTATGATGTTATCGAATCGTGAGCAGATTGTTATTGCTAAGGCGCGCACAGTTGAAGAGAGGAAGCGCTATGCCAATGGTAATGGTCAAGCAAGTTTTGTGATAAATGCGCAAAATAATGAACAAAGTGTAGCATTGAGCTACGCACAGGTTGCAAAAAATTATCAAAAATCGGTGCTTGATTTCAAAGCCACGATTGATCAATTGGTTCGATGAGTCAAAACATCCTTCGATACACACTCACCCCTAAAGACTTACACGCACATATTTTTCACCTTAAGCTGACGCTTGATAACCCTAACCCATTGGGGCAGGTTTTTTCATTACCAAATTGGATTCCGGGTAGTTATTTAATTCGAGATTTTTCTAAGCACATTGTCAGTATTAGCGCTCAAAGCTGTGGTGAGATGGTTGATATTAAAAAGCTGGATAAAAATCACTGGATCGCCCAACCTTGCGCTGAAAGCATTACATTGAAATACGAGCTGTATGCTTTTGATCTATCAGTGCGCTGCGCCTACTTAAGCAATGAACGCGCCTTTTTTAATGGCAGTAGTGTATTTTTAAAACCTGTTGGCTTTGAAAACATGTTGTGTGAATTAAGAATTAACTACCCGTTAAGCAATATGCTGGGTGATTGGAGCTGTGCTACTACTTTAAAGCTTAAATCAAAACACAGTGACTTTGAAGTTTATCAAGCCGATAATTACCAAGACTTAATCGACCATCCGGTAGAGATGGCTGACTTTACGCGTTTTGAATTTGATGTGTCTGGTATGCCTCATGCTATGACGCTGACTGGTCAACATGCAACAGATATCGCTAGATTAAGAGCTGATTTAGTGCGTATTTGTGAGCACCACATAAACTTCTTTGGTGGCGATGTGCCATTTGATGAATACTTATTTTTAACCTTGGTTAGAACCAAAGGTTATGGCGGTCTAGAGCACAAAAAATCCAGTAGTTTGATTTGCTCTAGAAAAGAACTACCAACTCCAGATAAGCCAGAAATCAGCCCAGATTACACACGTTTTTTAGCACTTTGTTCACATGAATATTTTCATGCTTGGTGGATTAAAACCATCAAGCCAGCGAGTTTTCATGCGCTTAATTTGGGGCGAGAAAATTACACTGAGCAGTTATGGGTTTTTGAGGGCTTTACCTCGTATTATGATGAGTTGTCGTTATTACGTACTAAGCTATTATCACCAGAGCAATATTTAACACTGTTTGCCCAAACAATAACTCGAGTGCAAAAAGCTCAAGGTCGATGCAAACAGTCACTAGCTGAGTCAAGCTTTGATGCTTGGACTAAGTTTTATCAGCAAGATGAAAATGCACCAAATGCCATTGTTAGTTATTACACTAAGGGCGCTTTGCTGGCCTTTGTATTGGATATTGAGATACGCAACCGTAGTGATGATGCGCAGTCACTAGATGATGTGTTAAAGTTGATTTGGAATCATTATCAAGACTCTGGCTTAGAGGATGATACTGTGCAAAAAGTGATTGCACATTTAACCCAAAGCGATTTCACTCAGTTCTTTGATAATTATTTGTATGGTGTGAGTGAGTTGCCACTTAAACAAGCCTTTGATTACGTAGGGATAGATTGCGAATTTAGCCACAAGAAAGGCGAATTGTCTAACTTCGGAATTGGTATTAACAAAGATCAGGAATTCGCGATTATTACCCATGTGTTAGATGGTACGTGTGCTCAAGTAGCGGGCTTATATGTCGGTGATAAAGTGATGAGTATTGATGGTATTAAAGTACAAGCTAAAGATTTAGCAAATGCGATCGATACTTACACCGAAGGCAGTGTGATTAAAATTGGTATTTTAAGAGACGAGCTATTAAGTGAATTAAGCGTCACAATAGCCAATAGTGCGCCGACATTTTGCACTTTAAGCATCAAAGAAAACCTAACTAAAGACACGTTAAGAAGACAAGAGCAATGGTTTTACCACGACTAAATTTACCCAAATTGCTGGTTAAACCTGTTGGTCGCGCCATTGGTGATTTTGGCATGATTAAAACGGACGATAAGATACTGTTAGCAGTTTCTGGGGGTAAAGACTCTTTAAGTTTGTTTCATATTTTGCGTCATTTTCAGCGCCATTCTCCGGTTAAATTTGAACTAGGTGTTGTGACGATTGATCCGCAAGTAGAAGGGTTTGAGCCACAAGCACTTGAAGTCTTTTTCAAACAGTTTGATACACCGTATTTTTTTGAAGAATTTCCGATTATGGAGCAAGCTAAAGAAAGTATGAAGGGTGATTCTTATTGTTCGTTTTGTTCTAGAATTAAGCGTGGGTTAATGTATCAAGTGGCTAGACGAGAAGGGTATAACGTATTGGCCTTAGGTCAACACTTGGATGATTTGAGTGAGAGTTTAATGATGTCGATGTGTCATAATGGTAAGATTCAAACCATGAAAGCGCATTATATTAATGACGCCAAAGATCTACGCATTATTCGCCCGATGGTGTATGTGCGCGAGCGTCAATTGACTGATTTTGCTAAAACAGCTGATCTGCCTGTGATTGCTGATTCTTGTCCAGCGTGTTATAAAATGCCGACTGAACGTGAGCATTTTAAACAATGGTTGTTGGAAGAAGAAAAACGCACCCCTAGCTTGTATAAAAATCTACTCAGTGCGATGAAGCCAATGTTAGATGAAACACAAGGTTTGGCTAATGATTAAATTTACCTTAACTTTTTTCTCAATTTTGCCACTTAGGCTTAATCATTTTATTGGCTCGCTTATTGGTCGATACTTGTATTTAACTAATAGCGACTCAAAATTAGTGGTAAGTAAAAATATAAAAACTTGCTTCCCTGATTTGAGTGAGTCAGAGCAACAGGACCTTATTAAAAAATCTCTAATCGAAACTGGCAAGGGCTTGAGCGAGTCGGGTTTTATTTGGTTTAATAGTTTTAAGAATAATGCTACTTATATTACGAAAACCACGGGTATGGCGCACTTACAGAGCGACACACCAGTGATTTTATTAGTGCCACATTTTGGTTGCTGGGAAATCACAGGCCGTGTGCTCTCATTAAACACGCCTGTTGTTTTTTTATACAAGCCACTTCGAAAACCACAACAAGAAGCTTGTTTAATTTCTAAAAGACAGCAGGGTGATTTGTCTATGGCAACAGCAGATAAAAAAGGCGTGATCAAGCTACAGCGCGCCTTGTCTAAAGGAGATTTAATTGGCATTTTGCCAGACCAAGATCCAGGCGAAGAGGGCAGTGTTTTGGCGCCATTTTTTAACCAAGATGCCCGTACTATGACACTACTAGCCAAACTCGCTAGAAAGAACAACGCCAAGGTGCTATTAACCTGGGCAACACGCTTAGAAAAAGGCAAGGGTTATGAGTTAAACATAGAACCAGTGAATATTTTGTCAAATTCTGGCGAGCTTAAAGATGATGTAATCTTAATGAATCAGGCTATTGAAAATTTAGTTAAAACAAAACCTGAGCAATATTTGTGGAATTATAAGCGCTTTAAATCTGCTGTTGGTTATTGATTAAAGATGCCTTATTAAGTTTATAAGTGCTCTATGATATAATTTGCCCATGAAATTTATTGAAGATATTCAAAGTGTATTTGATCGCGACCCTGCAGCAAGAAACACCTTTGAAATAATTACCACTTACTCTGGCGTACAAGCAATGTTGTTTTATCGTCTGTCGCACCGACTCTGGTTGTTAAAGCTTAAATGGTTAGCGCGGTTTATCTCGATGATTGCTAGGTGGTTAACCGGTATTGAAATCCACCCTGCTGCTGTAATTGGGCGTCGATTCTTTATTGATCATGGCATGGGCGTGGTGATTGGTGAAACCGCTGAAATTGGCGATGACTGTACACTTTATCATGGTGTGACTTTAGGTGGTACCACCTGGAAAAAAGGCAAGCGCCATCCAACATTGGGTAATAATGTGGTGATTGGTGCCGGCGCTAAAATTTTGGGCCCAATTGTACTGGGTGATGATGTTCGTGTCGGTTCTAATTCGGTGGTGGTTAAATCCGTTGATAATGCACAGACCGTTGTTGGTGTGCCTGCACGTGTATTAAAAGGTTCTAAAGCGAAAACAGACCACTTCGAATCCTATGCAGTGGGTACAGGTGTTGATGATCCTACAGTTAAAGCCATTAACTCGATTTTGTCGCATATTCATGATATGGACGAACAACTTAATATCGTCTCTAAAAAGCTTGATATTAAAGATCAAGACGATATTAATGTTAATGAGTTAGAAATCGAAAGCAAATAATCGCTTATTTTTATTTGCTCCTTATAAAAGGTAGGGTTTTTTACTTGACCAAAACACTTGGTTAAGTATATAATAATGTTCTATTAAAAAACAAGGACTGGTATGCAATTAACAACAAAAGGCCGTTATGCTGTAACAGCCATGTTAGATCTGGCATCTAATAGTACTGGCAAGCCTATTACACTCGATATTATTTCTCAAAGACAAAACATCTCATTGTCTTATCTTGAGCAATTATTTGCCAAACTTAGGAAAGCAGCACTGGTTAAAAGTGTGCGAGGACCGGGTGGTGGCTATTTGTTAGACACCGCTGCAGAAGATATTACTTTGACACAAATTATTGAAGCAGTTGATGAAAATATTGATCTTCGTCGCTGTAAAGGTGGTGCTGGATGTCACAATGGAAGACAATGTATCTCTCATCAGCTTTGGTGTGAAGTTAGTGAACAGATCAGAACATTTTTAAGTAATAAAAATTTACAACAAGTGATCGATGATCACCAATTTAGAAAAGGACTATAAAGAACATGTCAGTACCTACTTATATGGATTATTCAGCAACGACGCCAGTTGATCAGCGTGTTGCTAAAAAAATGATGCAATACTTAACCATGGACGGTGATTTTGGTAATCCGGCTTCCAATTCTCATTATTATGGTTGGCAAGCGGATGAAGCAGTAAAAAATGCCAGAAAACAAGTGGCCAGCTTAGTGGGTGCAGACCCAAAAGAAATTGTTTGGACTTCAGGCGCTACTGAGTCAGATAATTTAGCAATCAAAGGTATTGCGCATTTTTATAAGAAAAAAGGCAATCATATTATCACCCTTAAGACTGAGCACAAAGCTGTATTAGATACTTGTCGTCAGTTAGAAAGAGAAGGTTATGAAGTAACTTATCTAGATCCGATGGCAAATGGCTTGTTAGATTTAGAAGTTTTAAAGGCAGCGATTACGGATCAAACATTATTGGTTTCTATTATGCATGTTAATAACGAAATTGGTGTGATTCAAGATATTGAAGCAATTGGCAATATTTGCCGAGAACGTAAAGTTTTTTTCCATGTTGATGCAGCGCAATCTGCCGGTAAAGTGGCAATCGATTTATCAACATTACCCGTTGATTTAATGAGTTTTTCAGCGCATAAGATTTATGGCCCTAAAGGCATGGGTGCTTTATATGTACGCCGTAAACCACGTGTTCGCCTTGAGGCGCAAATGCATGGTGGCGGTCATGAACGTGGTATGCGATCTGGTACATTAGCTACTCACCAAATCGTTGGCATGGGTGAGGCATTTGCAATTGCCGAGGCAGAAATGAGCGAAGAAAATGCAAGATTTATTGTATTGCGTGATCGTTTATTGGCAGGCTTTGCCGATATGGAAGAAGTGCAAGTCAACGGCGATTTAGATCAACGAATTCCAGGTAACCTCAATATCAGTTTTAATTATGTAGAAGGCGAGTCACTAATGATGGCGATCAATGACATTGCAGTGTCTTCTGGCTCTGCTTGTACTTCAGCTAGCCTTGAGCCATCTTATGTGCTTAGAGCGCTAGGTTTAAATGACGAACTAGCTCATAGCTCTATCCGCTTTAGTATTGGTCGTTATACGACAGAAGAAGACATTGACAAGGCGATTGACTTGGTACGCGAAAAAGTTGAAAAATTACGTGATTTATCACCTTTGTGGGACATGTTTAAAGACGGCGTTGATTTGAGTAAAGTTGAGTGGGCTGCACACTAATTACGATACAAAATATAAGGACTATCTAACCAATAAAGGGTTAGAATAACAACAAAAGGACTATTAGGAGAAATACAATGGCATATGGCGAAAAAGTACTCGATCATTATGAAAATCCACGCAATGTGGGTGTGTTAGATAAAGATGCAAAAAACGTTGGCACTGGTATGGTCGGCGCACCAGCTTGTGGCGATGTAATGCGCTTACAAATTCAAGTAGATGATAATGGTGTGATCGAACAAGCAAAATTTAAAACTTATGGCTGTGGTTCTGCCATCGCTTCAAGTTCGTTATTAACTGAATGGGTTAAAGGTAAAACATTGGATGAAGCAGCTGAGATAAAGAATTCAGACATTGCTGAAGAGTTAGCATTACCACCAGTAAAAGTACATTGCTCAGTATTAGCAGAAGATGCAATTAAAGCAGCGATTAGCGATATTAAAAGTAAAGCTGAATAAATAAATATGGCAATCACCTTAACAGACGTTGCTGCTGAACGTGTTATTGGTTTTTTGGCCAATCGTGGTTCGGGTGTAGGTATTCGTTTATCAGTACAAACAACGGGCTGTTCTGGCTTGGGCTATAACATGGAGTTTGTGGATAGTACTAACGAAGACGACACCGTGTTTGAAGACAATGGCGTTAAGGTGATTATTGATGCAAAAAGCTTGATTTATCTTGATGGAACCGAGGTTGATTTTGTTAAAGAGGGGCTAAACGAAGGTTTCGAATTTAACAATCCAAATGCTAAAGCCGAATGTGGCTGTGGCGAATCCTTCACTGTTTAACTAGTTGTTGTGCAAAATTACTTTGAACTGTTCTCTTTAGAGGCTGACTTTTCAATTGATTTGGCTCAACTAGAGCACTCTTATCAGCAACAAGTTGCTATATACCATCCAGATAAATTTGCCTCAAAAAGTGACAAAGAAAAAACCCAAGCTTTACAAAATACCGCGCTACTTAATACAGCTTTTGAAACACTAAAAACACCACTAACAAGGGCGAGCTATTTGCTAGAGTTAGAAGGTATTAATGCCTTTGATGAAAAAGATACACAAATGGATATGGATTTTTTAATGGGGCAGATTGCATTAAGAGAAGAATTAGAATCCATCCAATCTAGTCAGGATGAGTTAGCACTTGATGATTTTATCGAGATCGTTAGTGACAAAGTTTCAAACAACACTGCTCAAATTCAGCAATTGTTTACCAATGGTGAGTTTTCTCAAATTAAAAATCATGTTCGAGAGTTGAAGTTTTATACACAGTTAAAGCGACAAGCAAATCAACTCATGGACGAGTGGTTGTAAAATACACGCATGGCATTATTACAAATTTCAGAACCTGGTCAGTCAAGCGCACCACATCAGCATAAACTTGCTATTGGAATAGATTTAGGCACAACTAATTCATTAGTGGCTTCAGTAATGAGTGGCGTTAGTACGATTCTAACTGATGAAAATAACGAGTCGATCTTACCTTCAGTTGTACATTGCGGAAAAGACAATAAATTGACTGTGGGCTGTGATGCTTGTCCTTACGCAAAAACCGACCCAACTAATACCATTGTTTCAGTCAAACGTTTTATGGGTTTGGGTTATAGAGAAGTTAAAGATTTTAAAAATTGCCCTTATCAATTGGTTGAAAATGGCAACAATGTTTTATTTCATACGGCCATGGGTGATTTGAGTGCTGTGGAGATTTCATCTAGTATTCTCTCGTCATTAAAACAACGCGCTGAACAAGCATTAGGCGGCGATCTGGTTGGTGCAGTTATCACGGTGCCTGCTTATTTTAACGATGCACAACGACAAGCCACTAAAGATGCAGCAACATTGGCTGGTTTGAACACATTACGCTTACTTAATGAGCCAACTGCCGCAGCTGTTGCTTATGGATTAGAGTCAGGCGAAGAAGGTATTCATGCCGTCTATGATCTGGGTGGTGGCACCTTTGATATTTCTATTCTAAGTTTTCAAAAAGGTGTGTTTAAAGTGCTTTCTACTGGTGGAGACTCCACACTCGGCGGCGATGACTTTGATCAATTAATTATTGATGACTGTATTGCCACCTTAGGTCTAGGTGAATTAACACCAACTCAGATGCAAAAAATTAAGCAGTTTGCACGCACAGCAAAAGAAACCCTAACTGATAGCGAATTCGCAGAATTTGACTGTGTAGAAGCACCTTATCGCATTACCAAGACTAAATTTGAGTCTCTAGCTGAAGCACTCATTAAACGCACTTTGTTATTAACTAAGCGCGCTGTTAGAGATGCTCAAGTTGAGATGGATGACATTAAAGATGTGATTATGGTAGGTGGTTCAACGCGTATGCCACTGGTAAGGCAAATGACCGGTGATTTGTTTAACAAGCCTGTTTTGTGCAGTATTAATCCAGATGAAGTGGTTGCCAAAGGTGCGGCAATTCAAGCCAATATTTTAGCTGGCAATAAATCACAAGATGATATGTTGTTATTGGATGTGTTGCCTTTATCACTTGGTTTGGAGACCATGGGTGGCTTGGTAGAAAAAGTTGTACACCGAAACACCACAATACCTATTGTTCGAGCGCAAGAGTTTACCACTTTTAAAGACGGGCAAACTGCCATGAGTGTTCATGTATTGCAAGGCGAGAGAGAGTTGGTTGATGATTGTCGCTCACTTGGGAAATTC
>JAERTA010000064.1 GCA_016845205.1 Gammaproteobacteria bacterium | reverse complement strand
CTATCATTACATTTCTAAGTTGTTGTAAATGAGCCATATGGTCTTTTTGATGATAAAGCACCCCCATGGAAAATACCGTATCAAATATTGCCTTGCTAGGTATTTGTTCTAACTTTAATGGTAAGACAAAAGCGTTAGGTGGGTTGTTGATCAATGAGCGTATGGCTCTGAATTGATAATTGAACAATAAAAATGGCTCAATGCCCAATGCAATTTTGACATCTGATAGCGCCATCAGGTAAGTGAAGTAGCCATTGCCAGAACCAACATCGAGCACAACTTTATCTTTGAGTGGCTTGATATGAGGCGTGACTCTGTCCCACTTCATATCGCCACGCCATTCGCTGTCAAGTTGCAAATCAGCTATTTGATAAGGACCTTTGCGCCAAGGCATCAGTTGCTTTAAAGAATTTTCTAAAGGCGCTTTGTCAATGTTTTGTGAATTAATCCTTAAATAAGGCGCGACATACTGAATGATTCCTTGTGGCTGGGTTTTGATGAGTTCGATGGCTTTTTCCCATCTGGGGATATTGCCATTATTCACAGACAGTGATTGGGCTGAAGCGTTGATTAAATCCTCACATATTTTAGCTAATTTTGACTCAGAACACTGTTTTGAAAAATCATCAAGCATAAACATTTACGGCAAAAAAATAACCCGTTATAATAACCAAAGATAAATTAATTTTAACCTTTTTGGAGATGTAAATAATGATGAAAAGCACCTTGAGTTTTGTAGCAGCATTTACTTTAGCGACGAGTGTAAGGGCAGGCGGTGATGACCGCGATATGGGTCCAGTTGAATCGTTTGATGAGATGGCGCCAGTCGCTGATCAAACTGTTGTAGGTAACCAAGATCCACAAGAGTTGGTGTTAGGCACAACACCTTCGGGTACCGTAGTAACTAAGGCAGCACATATTGCTTGTAAAGATAGATTGGGCTTGTCTGATGACAATATTGCTCGATTCGTTGATGCCTTGGCTACTAACTCTGTTTATAACACTGGCCCAATTGATGCGATGGGTACATTGTTCTCGCCAAATAGATGGGCGGATTACTACACTTGTGTTGAAGAGTTTTAAATAAATTAAGTATTTAAAATAATAAAAAAGCCCGCATCGCGGGCTTTTTTATTGTCTATTGAATTTTATGATTAGATTTCAAGTAAGGAGTTTTCTTTTTCACCCAGTTTTTCATCAATTGATTTCACGTGATCATCGGTGATTTTTTGAATATTGTCTTCTGCTTTTCTAGCATCATCTTCTGAGATTTCTTTTTCTTTTAATAACTCTTTAAAATCAGAATTAGCATCACGTCGAATATTACGAATAGCGACTTTGGTTTGCTCAGCTTCATCTTTAACCACACGTACTAATTCACGACGACGCTCTTCAGTGAGTGGCGGTAGAGGAATACGCATTACTTGACCGACTGTTTGTGGGTTAAGACCTAAATCAGAAGTGATAATGGCCTTTTCAACGACAGCCACCATGTCTTTTTCCCATGGTGATACTTTGAGAGTGCGAGAATCTTCAGCACTAATGTTAGCTACTTGTGAAATTGGCACCATTGAGCCGTAATAATCAACTTGGATTTGCTCAAGTAGTGATGGATGAGCACGGCCTGCACGAATTTTACTAAAAGCATTTTCTAGTGATGCTACCGTCTTGTTCATGCGCTCATTAGCGTCTTGTTGAATTTCATTTAACATATCTTTTCCTTTGATTATTGGCCTACGATAGTGCCGAATGGTTTACCTTTTAAAATATTGGATAGAGTTTTTGGATCTTCAAGCATGCTGAATACACAAATCTCTAGTCCATGTTCACGACATAAGGCAAAAGCAGCGGTATCCATAATTTGTAAATTTTTCTCAATGGCCTCATTAAAGCTAAGCGTCTCGTAACGAGTTGCATTGAGATTTTTCATTGGATCATCAGTGTAAACGCCGTCTACTTTAGTGGCTTTAAAGACGACATCTGCCTCAATCTCAATGCCTCGTAGTACGGCACCCGTATCTGTTGTAAAGCATGGACTACCTGTGCCTGCTGAGAAGATGACAACCTTGCCCTCACTGAGCGCTTGTTTGGCTTTGTTATGATCAACTGGATCACACACGCCACCACCAATTGGGAAGCCAGACATAACCAATGCGTCAACACCTGATCGTTTACAAGCATCTGAAATTGCAAGCGCATTAATGACTGTGGCTAACATACCCATATGGTCACCGGTAACACGGTTCATGCCAGCTTGTGCCAATGCAGCACCTCTAAAAATATTACCACCACCAACAACAATGCCTACTTCTACTTTTTGATCAAGTGCCGATTGAATAATGTTAACAACTTTATTCAGCGTATCTGGATCGACAGTATTTTCAGTGCTAGCCAAAGCTTCACCACTGAGTTTTAATAAGATGCGTTTATATTTGCTCATTCTTAACAAAGTCGTTAAATTATTGATGATTTTACATTGCATGAGCGTTATAATTAACCCTTTGTCCGACATATTTTCACAGCATTAGAATGGATCAGATTAGTATTCGTGGCGCTAGAGTCCACAACTTAAAAAATATCGATATTGATATCCCAAGAAATAAGCTGGTTGTTATTACTGGTTTGTCTGGTTCAGGCAAATCATCATTAGCCTTTGATACGATTTATGCGGAAGGGCAGCGCCGTTATGTAGAATCTTTGTCGGCTTATGCGCGCCAGTTTTTGTCTTTAATGGAAAAGCCAGATGTAGATCATATCGAAGGCTTGTCTCCTGCGATTTCTATTGAACAAAAAGCCACTTCACACAACCCTCGATCAACCGTTGGCACCATTACTGAAATCTATGATTATTTAAGATTATTATTTGCGCGGGCTGGTTTGCCAAAGTGCCCTGAACATAAAATTGATCTAGTCTCACAAACTGTTTCACAAATGGTGGATAGCATTATGTCGCTACCTGAGGGTGAGAAAATTATGTTGCTTGCACCTGTGGTGCAAAATCGCAAAGGTAGCCATACAAAGATGTTAGACGAACTTTCTCACCAAGGTTTTTTGCGTGCACGTGTTGATGGAGAGATTGTTTACTTGGACGATATGAATGAACTTGATGGTAAGGTTCATCACACTATTGAAATTGTTGTTGATCGCCTTAAGGTGAGAGAAGATATTGTTTCTCGTTTATCTGAATCTTTAGAAACAGCATTGAATTTGAGCGCTGGTTTGGTACGTGTTGCATCAATGGAAGAAGAATCTGAGCAAGACGAATTGGTATTTTCTGCCAAGTTTTCTTGTGTTGAGTGTGGTTACTCATTAGAAGAGTTAGAGCCAAGATTGTTTTCATTTAATAATCCAGTGGGCGCTTGTCAAAGCTGTGACGGGTTGGGTGTCAAAGATGTTTTTGATGAAGAAAAAGTGGTGGCTAATCCTGAACTGAGTTTGGCTGATGGTGCAATTTATGGCTGGAGTCGATCGAATGCTTATTTTTATCAAATTTTAATGTTGGTGGGGCAGCATTACAACTTTAGTATTGATACCCCGTATGAATTATTGAGTGATGAGCATAAGCATATTGTTTTATACGGTAGTGGCGATGATAAAATTGATTTTTCAAAAATCAAAGGTCGAAAAGGTTGGTCAAATAAAGCCAAGCCATTTGATGGCGTCATTCCAAGAATGATGCGACGTTATGAAGAAAGCGAAATTCGATCTGTGCGAGAAGAGCTATCACGTTATGTGGTAACAAAAAACTGTAGTAGTTGCGAGGGCGACCGACTGAACGAATCGGCCAGAAATGTGTTTATTGGTGATTACAATTTATCTAATATTACCAAGCTTTCTATTGCTAATATTTATAAATTTTTCAAAAATTTGAAGCTTGAAGGTGCACGAGGTGAAATTGCAGACAAAGTTTTAAAAGAAATCATTCAGCGTTTAGAGTTTTTAATTAATGTTGGATTAGAGTATTTAAGTTTAGAGCGTCGATCTAGTACGCTTTCTGGTGGCGAGGCTCAGCGTATTCGGTTGGCTAGTCAAATTGGTGCAGGCCTGATGGGTGTGTTGTATGTGTTGGATGAGCCCTCTATCGGCCTCCACCAAAGAGACAATGAAAAACTACTCAATACACTCACTTATTTGCGAGACATTGGTAATACTGTTATTGTAGTAGAGCATGATGAAGATGCGATTAAACAGGCAGATTACGTGATTGATATTGGCCCAGGCGCTGGTGTGCATGGCGGTGAAATTATTGCCCACGGCACACCACAAGAAGTGAGTGACAATCTTAAATCCTTGACAGGGGATTATATTAGTGGTCGTCAGAGTATTGAAATTCCAAGCGAGCGAAAAACCTCGAAAAACTGGTTAAGTATTAAAGGCGCCTCAGGTAATAATCTTAATGAGGTTGATTTATCAATTCCAGTGGGTGTGCTGACTTGTATTACCGGTGTTTCTGGTTCTGGAAAATCTACACTAATTAACGACACTTTGTATTCTTTAGCTGCAAGAGAGCTCAATCGTGCACAAACAATACCTGCTGATCATGCTTGTGTTGAAGGGCTTGAATATTTTGACAAGGTGGTTAATATTGATCAAAGCCCAATTGGCCGTACACCACGTTCAAATCCAGCCACTTATACTGGTGTTTTTTCTTTGATTCGTGATTTGTTTTCTCAAACCTTGGAGGCGCGCTCTCGTGGTTATAAATCTGGGCGTTTTAGTTTTAATGTTAAAGGCGGGCGCTGTGAGGCTTGTAAGGGTGATGGGCTAATCAAAGTAGAGATGCACTTCTTGCCAGACATTTATGTGCCTTGTGATGTGTGTAGTGGACATCGATACAATCGTGAAACTTTAGAGATTTTCTATAAAGGCAAGACCATTGCACAAGTTTTAGAAATGACAGTTGAGGATGCAGTCATATTTTTTGAGCCTATGCCAAAAATTAAGCAAAAACTACAAACGTTAATGGATGTTGGCCTGTCGTATATAACTTTAGGTCAGAATGCCACTACTTTGTCCGGCGGTGAAGCGCAGCGAATTAAACTGGCTAAGGAATTATCGAAAGCGGACACTGGTCAAACTCTTTATATTTTAGACGAGCCAACAACAGGCCTGCATTTCCATGATATTAAGCAACTATTAGCGGTTATTAATCGCCTACGTGAACGTGAAAACACCATTGTAATTATTGAACACAATTTAGATGTGATTAAAACTGCTGATTGGATTGTGGACCTGGGCCCAGAAGGTGGTGACAAAGGGGGTAAGATTATTGCGACTGGTACACCTGAAGAAGTCGCAAAAACCAAAGGTTCTTACACTGGGCAATATTTAAAAACTTACCTGTAATTTTTTAACTTCTGTAATGTCAAAATCTTTTATTTCATATAAGTATTTTTTAGACCCTTTGGTCAATTTTATAGTGACTGGCAAGTATTGATATTCGGATAAAAAGTAAGCCTGTATATTATTACTCTCGCTGTTGATTCTCTCTACTTTGACAGCATTGAAAGTTTGATTATCAATTGTAGTGGTTTGATTTCTAGTTTTTTTATAGCGTTGTTGCTCAATTGACTTTCCATCAGCCACTTGATAACTAAATTCAGATTGACTTGGTCTGTCTTTAAGGTCGTACGACAATGCTAAAAATAAACTAAGTGGGTCAACAATATTGCCTTGTTTTGCCTTCCAAGTGACAACTTTTGGTTGACTTTTAGTTAAACCAGACATAACAGAGCTGTTTTTTGAATAAATATCAATAACGTAATTTTCGGTAATTTGTTTGTTCTCTTGCTCTAGAATTTGGTAGTTAATACTATCAACCCCTTCTTTATTGATAGAGAAAGTGGAGCTTGCAGATATGGTGTAGTCCTTGATCATGGCGGCTAGACCCGAGGTCTTGGCATTGGCGGTATAAAAATACTGACCATCCAGTTTGTGCAGTGTTCTTACTTCTTCGGCAATTTTGATGCCATTGATTGAGAGTTGATAGTTTGCTGTGTGCGGCTCAAAAGCAAAGACAGTGTTAATGTAGAAAAGTAAGATTGAGATGATTAGTTTCACAGTATCTTTCCATCTAAAACGGCGTTATCATTTTCTAATTTAAGCCTGCCCT
This sequence comes from Gammaproteobacteria bacterium, assembly GCA_016845205.1. Classification (GTDB taxonomy): domain Bacteria; phylum Pseudomonadota; class Gammaproteobacteria; order PS1; family Pseudothioglobaceae; genus Thioglobus_C. The sequence goes on along the minus strand of JAERTA010000064.1, from coordinate 6,962 downwards.
GGGTAAACCAATGAATCACTTTTGGAAAAAGTTTGTGCTCTTCTACCAATACTCTTTTGGCTAGAGAGCTACTGTTGTCATCAGCCAATATGGCGACACGACTTTGGGCGATAATAGGGCCACCATCAAGCTTTGCAGTGACAAAGTGAATACTCACACCATGTTCACTTTCACCGGCATCAATAGCACGTTGATGGGTGTTTAGGCCTTGGAACTTGGGCAATAAAGAGGGGTGAATATTTAGCATTTTTCCACAATAATGCTGAGCAAACGCCTCAGTAAAAATTCGCATAAACCCTGCTAAAATCACAATGTCAGGATTATATTGGTCAATCGTTTTACTAACCGCCTGATCAAAATCTTCTCTAGAATCAAATTCAGTATGATCAATAACGTGAGTGGGGATGTTTGCCTTTTCTGCTCGCGTCAGCCCATAAGCATCGGCGTGACTGCTAATAACACAACTGACATCTAAGTCAATATTATTGGCTTGATCAATAATAGCTTGAAGATTAGAGCCACTGCCAGAAATTAAGACAACGCCTCTCATGGATTTAGATAATGACTTGGTTGCCGTTGTTTTGAATGATATCGCCAATCAACCAGGCGGTTTCACCAAGTTCATTTAAATGCGCTATGGCTTGATCGCTTTGTTCAGCAGGTACAACAATCACCATGCCAACACCACAATTAAAGACACGATACATTTCCATGATGTCGATGTTGCCATTGTCTTGTAAAAATTGAAAGATCTCAGGCAACTCCCAAGAGCTGTTGTCTAATTTTGCAGCCAGATCAGCGGGTAAAACACGTGGAATGTTTTCTAACAAACCACCACCAGTAATATGTGAAATCGCATGAACTGAGAATTTTTCAATCAATGACAGTACAGACTTTACATAAATTCGAGTGGGCTCAATCAGTGCATCGAGCTGCGCATCTGTTGGGTTTGATTGCTCTAACACTTTGCGAATTAAAGAGTAGCCGTTAGAGTGGGGGCCAGAAGATCCTAGTGCGATAATATGGTCGCCATCGGTAACTTTGGATCCGTCAATCACTTTGTCTTTGTCGGCAATACCAACACAAAAACCAGCGAGGTCATAATCTTCACCACTATACATACCTGGCATCTCGGCTGTTTCTCCACCAATAAGTGCACAGCCTGAGCGCTTGCAACCTTCGCCAATACCAGAAATTACAGAGACTGCGATGTCAGTATTAAGCTTACCAGTAGCATAGTAATCTAAAAAGAATAAAGGCTCAGCCCCTTGTACGATTAAATCATTGACGCACATAGCCACTAAGTCAATGCCAATGGTATCGTGCTTGTTTAACATTTCAGCAACTTTTAATTTAGTGCCGACACCATCAGTGCCAGAGATTAATACTGGGTTTTTGTATTTATTAGTTGGCAGCTCAAACATAGCGCCAAAACCGCCTAACCCTGCTAAGACACCTTCTCTTGTAGTCGATTTTGCAATCGGCTTAATATGCTCAATAAGTTCACTGCCTTTGGTAATATCAACGCCAGAATCTTGGTAAGTTAATGATGACATCTTGGTTTTTCCGTATAATTAATCTTTAAATATCTTTTTCTAGCAAAAAATGAATTTCAGTCTTTCTTCTTTGCCAAATGCACTATCAATTTTACGCATTATTTTAACAGTACCAGTTGTAATGACTTTGTTAAATCATAATTATTCTGCAGCAATCATTTTATTTTTTATTGCAGGCGTGACTGATGCGCTAGATGGGTGGATTGCTAAGCGCTTTTCTTATCAAAGCCGATTAGGTTCTATCCTAGATCCTATGGCAGATAAATTACTATTGGTTAGTAGTTTTGTGGCACTCTTTGTGATTGATTTATTGCCATTGTGGTTGTTGGTGTTGGTTTTTATGCGTGATGTTATGATTGTCGCTGGCACAGTTGGTTATTTTTTAGGCACCGATGCTTCGCAAGATGAATTACTGTCGCCCTCAAATTTATCTAAGTTTAATACAGCACTACAAATTGTTTTGGTATTGTTTTTAGTTATTACACAAATTTATCCGATATCGCCTCAGTGGACTGACATGTTTTTTATTATTGTGGCAACTTCAACAGTGCTTAGTGGTGCAGATTATATGTGGATTTGGATTAAGCAGGTTATTCTGCAAGAGCGCCGATAATGAACCAATTAGGCTTGCCTTTTGCTCTTAATGCCAAAATGCTTTGGCGTAATTTTGACGGCGACAAGAATCAACAAATTATTGAGTTTTTAACCAATCTTTTTAATCAACCCTCTGCTTCAGTTGTTTATGTTTATGGTGAAAAATCAAGCGGAAAAACTCACTTATTACAAGGCTGTGCTTTTGAAGCGTTAGAACGATCCCTGGGGGTTGTGTATTTGGATTTTGCACAAGAGATGCCTGATGGTATTCTAAATGGATTAGAAGATAATGATTGGGTTTGTATTGATAATGTTGATTGCTTAGATGAGGGTCAGCAGCAAGAATTATTTGATCTTTATAATCGGGCCACTCATACATCGGTTAAATTAATTTTGAGCGGACCTGTATTACCTGGTGAATTAACTTTATTAAAAGATTTAAAAACACGCCTGTCTTTGGCAACTATCTTTTGTCTTGAAAGTTTGGATGATAAAATTAAAAAAGACATCATTCAACAGCAGATGAATGATCGAAATTTAAAGATTGAGAGAAAAATTTATGATTATTTGTTTAAATATTATTCACGAGATTTGAGCGATTTGTTAGATGCTATTGATCAGTTGGATGAGGCGTCTTTACAACAAAAAAATAAAATAACCATCCCTCTTATTAAACAGGTATTAGAGGTCTAATCAATTGTTACGGTCGGTTTCTGAATTTAAATTTAGAGATTTTAGGCATTAGTTGGGAAAATGGAATTTTTTCAAAACCATGGTAAGTTTGCTTAGTTAATGCAACCAGTGTAACGATATTATTAATATTTTCGGTGTTTAAATCAGTAAGGATTTCTTGTAAGGCAAGCAAACCGCCCATTTTTATTTTAGACTGTTGTCCCACTGACAAGCTAGACTGATGGTGCGCTTTGAGTGCAAAGTCACTGTTGTCTCTTAAATGGTGATAAAGTGATTGACAATCTATTGAAGAGTTTTCATTCAAGCAGGCGCCAAATTCTTTTTCTGCAATACAATCTTTGGCGCTGTGTTGACACTCACACCGTCCGCTTAGAATTAAATGTGAAAAAGGACAGGTGTAATGGTTAATACTCATAACAATACTTTAATTGTTGCTTAGACATTATAATAGTAGCTTTTATTTTAGCGCTAAATAGCCCATGAATTACCTGCCTATTTTTATTGACATTAAACAAAAACCTTGTCTAGTGATTGGTGGCGGTGATATCGCTTTGCGTAAAATCAACCTACTATTAAAGGCGAATGCAGCGATTACTTGTGTATCGAAAGAATGCTGTAGTGGTATAGAAAAACTGGTTAAAGACAATAAGATTAATCATGTTGAAAAAGCATTTGCAGCTGCAGATATTAACGCTCAAGTGTTAATTGTATCAGCAACGGATGATTCAGAATTAAATGCACAGGTTTCTGCGCTGGCTAAGGCGGCCAATATTCCAGTCAATGTAGTAGATTCTCCAGACCTGTGTTCGTTTGTCATGCCGTCAATTGTTGATCGCTCACCGATTGTGATTGCAATCTCATCAGCAGGAAAGGCGCCTGTTTTGGCGCGCCTCATTCGGGCAAAACTTGAGAGTACTATCCCACATGCCTATGGAAAATTGGCTGAATTAGCAGGTAATTTTAGAGATCAGGTTAAGGCAAAGTTTAACAATATTGAAGATCGACGCTATTTCTGGGAAAAGGTTTTCTCTGGCATTGTTGCTGAAAAAGTATTCTCTGGCAAGGTTGATGAAGCCAAAGTAGATTTACAAGCGCAACTTGATGGTAGCGCTGATAGCGATGTTGGTGAAGTTTACCTGGTTGGTGGTGGCCCAGGCGATCCTGATTTGCTAACTTTTAAAGCACTACGTTTGATGCAGCAGGCCGATGTTATTTTGTACGATCGTTTAGTCTCTGATGGGGTGATGGAGCTTGTTCGCCGTGATGCAGAGTTGATTTATGTAGGCAAAGAGCGTGACAATCATGCAGTTCCTCAAGGTGATATTAATCAATTATTGGTTGATTTGGCCAAACAAGGTCGACGTGTTTGTCGCTTAAAAGGCGGTGATCCGTTTATTTTTGGTCGTGGCGGCGAAGAGATTGAAACCTTGGCTGAAAATGGCGTTCCATTCCAAGTAGTACCTGGTATTACGGCTGCTTCTGGCTGTTCTACTTATTCAGGCATTCCACTCACACATCGAGATTATTCACAATCTTGTCGTTTTGTCACTGGCCACTTAAAAGATGGATCTATGAATCTGCCATGGGATGAGTTGGCAGTTGAACAACAGACCATCGTTTTTTATATGGCATTGGTTGGGTCTAAGCATTTATCTGAACAGTTGATTGCTCATGGTATGCGTGGCGATATGCCAGTGGCATTAGTTGAAAAAGGCACCACACCTGAGCATCAAGTCTATGTAACGACACTGGCAGAGCTACCTGAATTGGTTGAAAATACAACCATTCATGCACCAACGTTAATTATCGTTGGTGAGGTGGTAAAACTTAGAGAAAAACTAAATTGGTTTGACGTGGATAACGACTAATTTTTTAGTCCCATTGCTTTGAAAATCATTGCTGCTGGGCAAAAACCAGTAAAAGCAGATTGAAGCAAATTAAAACCAACAAAACCGGTCAACCATAGCCAGTTAGCATCATGAAAAAAAGCTGAAGTGATTACTTCAGAGCCCAATAGTAATGAAATTATTACGATAACACCAGCCATTGCTGAAACAGCATTATTAATCGTCATATTTACCCCTTCCTTTAAAGTTTGAAAGTCATCACTGTAACATTAATTAGGTATAATTTCAAATCTTCATCCTTAGGGGTGTTTAATAAATGCGGGAGTGGTGGAATTGGTAGACACGCTGGATTTAGGTTCCAGTGTCGTAAGACGTGAGAGTTCGAGTCTCTCCTTCCGCACCATATTAACCCTTGAGTAGCAACGCTTTTAAAGGATTAGCACAAAAAAGTTGACAACATGTTGCCAACATCGTTTTAAAAAAACATATTTTTTAATACCTTAAATCAGGACATTTGCAAGTAATGATTTAACTTAAGGTTTTTTTGGCTGATATTAATGGTATGATATATTCATACTATTAAACAAGGTTGAATAATATGTTAAGAAAAACTATTACAGTAACTGAACAACAAGATTCTTGGATTAAATCTCAAATTACATCAGGCCAGTACGGTAATGATAGTGAGTATATGAGAGATCTTGTACGTAAAGATCAGGAGTATAAGCAAAAACTATCTGCTTTGCGTACAGCACTTAAAGAGGGTGAAGATAGTGGTACGAGTGCATTATCAATGAATGATATTCTAGTTAAAGTTAAAAAGAAGTTAGATATAGATGTTTAGTTTATCTACTAAAGCAGTAGAAGATATTGAAAGTATTATTGATTACACCTTAAAGGATTTTGGCTATGACTCCATGCTGGAGTATCATCAGTCACTAGATGGATGTTTTGACAACCTTGCAAAGAATCCAGACATTGGTCTAGATTGCAAACATATTAGCATGGATTATCTTTGCTTTTATCATCGTTCACACATTGTCTTTTATAAAAAGCAAAAAGATGATATTTATATTGTTCGCATACTTCATAAAAGTATGGATGTTCCACAGCATTTTTGACCGACCCTGTAAATAATTCCGTGCAATCCCCATATTTTATTTTTACAATGGGGCATATTGCTTCGCCTCTTCTAAATGATCTGGAGCTAAGTGTGAATATATCATTGTCATTCTAATATCACTATGTCCAAGTATTCTTTGCAAGGTTAGGATATTGCCGCCATTGATGGTAAAGTGACTGGCAAAAGTATGGCGAAGTATGTGTGTATTCTGCCCTTTATCTAGTTTTATATTTGCCGCTTGTATTCCTTTTTTGAAAAGTTTTTCACTGGCCATTAGAGGTGGCGTGATTTGACTTGCTAATTCTTCTTTGATTGGTATGGTTCTATTTTTTGTGCTTTTGCTATTTAATGTCAATTTGTTGTCAACCAATTGACCAACTTGTAATCTTTTTACTTCACCCCATCTGGCACCAGTAGATAGACAAAGTTTTACAGCTTGCCTTGTGTCTTCGTGATCAATAGCATTAATTAATTCTCTAATTTCCGCGTCAGTTAAAAACTTTACCTTTCTTTCGGTTATTTTTATCTTTTTGACATTGTTTATCTTTGAGGCATAACTTGTCTCACCTAACTCGTAAAGTTTGTTGTAAACGGCAATTATGAAGCCTTGTTCATTATTTAAGGTTTTGGGTGTGGCGTCTTCTAATCTTTTGGCTCTATATTTAACCCAGGCATTATTATCAACAGTGCTTGCAATGGGATTGCCCATTCTTTCGCTAATGATTAGCATGCGATTTCTGACTCTTATGCCGTCTTTAAGTGTGTTGCCATGTAATTGATACCAAGTGTCAATAAGCTCAGATAATTTTCTTATATCTTTTGCTTGAGGCACCCAGTCCTTATCCTGCTCCATTTCACCAATAGCATGCCTTTCGTATCTTGTTGCTTCTGTGCGAGTTTTGAATCGTCTTCTAATTCTTTTGTTTCTACCTAGACTAATGTCAACAATAAAAGTACCATTTGTATTTTTTCTAATCATCTTACCGTTCCACTATTAAAATTCAACAATATGGTATTTAGTCGATCTACCTCCGCCAGTAGATTTTAAAATTCCCTTGTCTGCAAGATCTATCAAGTCCCTTGCAGATGTTATTTCTGTTGCACCCACTAGATTTTTATATTTTTTTCTAGAAATGCCATCATTAAAAT
>JAERTA010000063.1 GCA_016845205.1 Gammaproteobacteria bacterium | reverse complement strand
GTATTTTGGCCATTTTCTTGAAGCTTTGCTCGCTGTTGTCTGGATTTGGAATGCACATAAAACCTCGTAATGAAATATTTTGGAAATTTTGAAAATTGGGCAAAATTGCATCAATTTCCTCTTCTAAAACGCCTGATTTGGTTGATTCATTGTCAATATTGACTTGTAAAGTCACATTAAGCTTTGGTAAGTTTTCTGGGCGTTGTTCGTTAAGTCGTTTGGCGATTTTGAGCCGGTCAACCGAATGCACCCAGTCAAAATTCTGTGCAATTTGTTTGGTTTTGTTAGATTGAATTGGACCAATAAAATGCCAGATTAAATCTTGACCTTTTAGAGCTTCTATTTTTTCTAAGGCTTCTTGTAGATAATTCTCGCCAAAATGACGCTGACCTGCATCGATTGCTTGTTGGAGATCACTCGCTGGTTTGGTTTTGCTAACTACAATAAGGTTTACTTTATTTTTTGTATCAACTGCATCGATACGGTTTTGAACTTTTTTTAAATTATCAGCAATCATAATATGGCAATTAGACCCAAGCCTTGCTTGGGTCTAAAAAACAATGGTTGCATCAAAGATTGGCCCATCAACACATACACGTTTCATCGCTGGGCCTGTATCAGTCTGTACTTCTACCACACAACCAGCACAACCGCCCACGCCACAAGCCATAAACTCTTCTAAAGAAACCTGACAAGGCAGATTGTATTCCTTGGCCAAATTAGCCACCGCCTCTAACATTGGATGCGGGCCGCAAGAATAAACTTCAACTTGTGCAAGCTCATCTGCCGATAAGCTATCTAAATACACTTTAGCTAAATCTGTGACGTAGCCTTGATAAACCCCGTCATAGTTTTGCACACTAGCAAGCATACAAGCCACACCCCAGTCTCCTCATAGTGGCATGGTGTGACTCGCCTCTGGACATGGGTTGCCCATTTTGCTTAATTCTGGTGTGAATGGAAATGGTACTTCTGAACCTAAAATGACAAAAGGATCATAATCACTGGCTTTGATAGCTTGCGCAATAGAAATCATCGGCGGCATGCCCACGCCACCGCCAATTAACAAAGGCATTTTTTTATCTGTCATTTTAAAGCCATTACCAATCGGACCAATCACAGACAACGTTTCACCAATTTTACGCTCGGCTAATTGGCGAGTACCTTCGCCCACCACTTTGTAAAGCAAATCAAACGTGCCATTATCAACATCGACCGACATAATGGAGATTGGTCGGCGCATGGCTAGTGCATCAGAAACAGTAATGTGCACAAACTGCCCAGGCTTAGTTGCCTTGGCAATTTCTGGTGAGTCAAGCGTTAGAATATACTGCTCGCCCTCAAATTGATAATGTGCCAAAATTTGGCAATCAAGAACTTGTATGCTATCGCGATGCGATTTATTCATTGCAAGTAATTAAAGTACCAACACCGCTATCAGTAAAGACCTCTAAAAGTACAGCGTGCGATACACGGCCATCAATAATATGGGTGGATTTAACACCGTTTTTAACGGCTGATAGAGCACAACCAATCTTCGGTAGCATACCACCGTGAATGGTGCCATCGTCAATCAGAGTGTCCACTGTCTTGGCATCAAGGCCAGTTAATAACTCGTCGTTTGCGTCTAGTAAGCCTTTGGTGTTCGTCAATAAAATTAACTTTTCTGCATTTAAAGCTTCGGCAATAGAGCCAGCCACCAAATCAGCATTGATGTTATAAGAGAAACCATCTTTGCCCACGCCAATCGGCGCAATCACTGGGATAAAGTCACCTTTAAGTAATAAATCAATCACTGAAGTGTCAATCGTATCTACTTCGCCCACGTGACCGAGATCGATAATTTCTGAAGTTGGTTCAATGTCAGTTTTAAGTTTTTTGGCAGAAATTAAACTGCCATCTTTACCCGTCAAACCAATTGAGTGACCACCATGTTGGTGGATCAGATTAACAATTTCTTTATTAACCAAACCGCCTAATACCATTTCAACCACATCCATGGTTTCAGAATCCGTTACTCGCATACCGCCAACAAACTCACTTTCTTTGCCAATTTTTTCCAAAGTTTTGCCAATTTGAGGGCCGCCGCCATGCACCACAATTGGGTTCATGCCAACAGATTTCATCAACACGATATCACGCGCAAAGCTAGATTTTAGCTTTTCGTCAACCATGGCGTTGCCACCGTATTTAATAACGATGGTTTTGCCTTGAAATTTTTGAATATAAGGCAGTGCTTCGGTTAAAACACTGGCAATATTATTTGTTTGGTTTGTCATCTTAATTGAATAACCTTAAATTGATTAATTCGCCATTTTACCAATATAAAACTATTTAAATCTTTTATCGTATTTTTGCTGCAATTCAGCAGGCCACAAACTATGAATATAATCCAACAAACCTTGTTTTTCTTCTTCACTCAGCTTATTTTTAAACCCAGGCATCCAGCCGCCTAATGCAACACCACCGTTATTAATCGTGGTTAATAACGCCTTGGGTGAATGGTGCCAAGTGTGCGCTGTGCCATTTAGCGGCGGTGCTGGGAATTTACCATTTGCAAGTTTTTGCTTCCAATCTTTGGTTAAACCTTGTCCAGCTTTTCCATGA
>JAERTA010000062.1 GCA_016845205.1 Gammaproteobacteria bacterium | reverse complement strand
CACTTGCAAATCAAGATCAAATACACTATATTTAGTTGCAGTTAAATTTAATAACACTATATCTAGTGTTTCTCTACTGGGGGAGAAAAATGAACGAAGACATTCAAGTTACCAAAAGAAATGGCGTAAAAGAACCCATTGATATGGAGAAAATCCATCGTGTGGTTCATTGGGCTTCTCAAGACTTGCATGGGGTTAGTGTCTCTCAAGTTGAGATCAATGCTCAGCTGGCTTTTTTTGATGGCATTAAGACTGAAGATATTCATGAAACCATCATTAAATCAGCGGCAGATTTAATCTCGACAGACGCGCCTGATTATCAATATTTGGCAGCACGTTTAGCGATCTTTCATTTACGTAAAAAAGCCTTCAAATCTTTTACCCCGCCACCACTGTTTGAACACATTAAAAAATTTACTGATTTGGGTATTTACGACACCGATATTCTTGCCAAATATTCTGAAGCAGAAATCAATGAATTAAACGAATATACCGACCATTGGCGTGATATGAAATTTTCCTACGCAGCGGTCAAGCAGCTTGAAGGTAAATATTTGGTGCAAAACCGTGTTACTGGTGAAATTCATGAATCGCCTCAACAACTCTATATGTTGGTTGGCATGTGTTTGTTTCAAGAATATGAGTCTGAAGCACGTATGGCAATTGTTAAGCGTTTTTATGATGCGGTCTCTAATTTTAAAATTTCACTACCAACCCCAATTATGGCGGGTGTTCGCACCCCGACCCGTCAATTCTCCTCATGTGTACTGATTGAAGCAGACGATGATCTTGATTCAATCAGTGCGGCATCGGGTGCCATTGTTAAGTATGTTTCTCAGCGCGCTGGTATTGGTGTTAATGCCGGTAAGATTCGAGCATTAGGTAGCCCTATTCGTGGCGGTGAGGCAACACACACGGGCTGTATTCCTTTTTACAAACATTTTCATACAGCCGTTAAATCTTGCTCTCAGGGCGGTGTTCGTGGTGGTGCAGCTACCCTTTTCTACCCATTGTGGCACTTAGAAGTTAGAGAGTTATTGGTACTTAAAAACAATGCCGGCACCGATGAAAATCGAGTTCGTCATCTAGATTATGGTGTGCAGTTTAATGGCCTAATGTATCAGCGCTTTTTAGCAGATGGTGATATCACTTTGTTCTCTCCACATGACGTACCAGGCTTGTACGATACCTTCTTTACTGATCAAGCTGAATTTAACCGCCTATATGAGCAATACGAACAAGATGATTCTATTCGTAAAGAAACCATTAAAGCCAGAGAGTTATTTGCCAAGTTTATGCAGGAGCGTGCTAATACGGGCCGTATCTATTTACAAAATGTTGATCATTGTAATACGCATGGTGCATTTGATCCAAGTGTGGCGCCAGTTCGTCAATCTAATCTATGTATGGAAATCACCCTACCGACCAAGCCGTTATATTCCGTACAGGATGAAAATGGTGAAGTGGCCTTGTGTACGCTATCTGCAGTTAATCTGGGTGCGCTTGAGAGCTTAGATGAACTAGAAGATATTACCGAGATTATTGTTCGCGCACTAGACTCACTACTCGATTATCAAGATTATCCAATCAAAGCAGCAGAGCTTGCCAGCATGAATCGTCGCACACTGGGTATTGGTGTGACAAACTTGGCTTATTATCTGGCTAAAAATGGCGCTAAATATTCAGATGGCTCAGGTAATGAATTGATTCACAAAACCTTTGAGGCTCTGCAATACTATTCACTCAAAGCCTCTAATATATTGGCTGGCGAGCTTGGCGCATGCCCATCATTTGGTGAAACCAAATATGCACAGGGGCAAATGCCAATTGACACTTATAAGAAAGATATTGATGCATTTTGTGGCTGTGAATTAGAGCTAGATTGGGATAAATTACGCCAAGACATTAAAGCCACTGGCCTGAGAAATTCAACCTTGACTGCGCTCATGCCATGTGAGAGCTCATCACAAATTTCTAACTCTACCAACGGTATTGAGCCACCACGAGGCTTTGTTTCTATTAAGCAATCTAAAGACGGTATCTTAAAGCAAATTGTGCCAGAGTACGAAACCCTAAAAAATCAGTATGAACTGCTTTGGGATATTAAAGACAACGAAGGCTATTTGCAGCTTTGTGCGATTATGCAAAAATTTGTCGATCAATCAATCTCTACTAATACGCATTATGATCCTGCACAGTTTGATGGCAATAAAGTACCAATGAAACTATTCTTGATGGATTTATTAAAGGCTTATAAATACGGTGTTAAGACGCTTTATTATCACACTACGCGCGATGGTGGTGGTGAAGAAGGCGTTGAAAAAGAAGACGATAACGCCTGTGCTGACGGTGTTTGCAAACTTTAAGGGGTGATTTATGTCATATAGTATTTTTAATAAAACAGTTAGTAATACACTAACCCAGCCAATGTTTTTTGGCGATACGGTAAACGTTGCCCGGTTCGATAAGCAAAAATTCGAAATGTTTGAAAAACTCACCGAAAAACAACTGTCGTTTTTCTGGCGTCCAGAAGAGATTGACGTCTCTAAAGATAAAATGGACTTTGCTAAGCTTTTGCCAAATGAAAAACACATTTTCATTTCTAATCTGCAATACCAAATCTTGCTAGATTCAGTACAAGGTCGTAGTCCAAATATTGCCTTTTTGCCGATTGTATCTTTGCCAGAGCTGGAAAACTGGATTGAAACTTGGTCTTTTTCTGAGACCATTCACTCACGCTCGTACACGCATATTATCCGTGCGATTGTGAACGAGCCAGGTGCAGTATTTGACGACATCATGAAAACCGATGAAATCATCCAGCGTGCCGAGAGTGTTTCTAAGCACTATGATGAGCTGATCAAGTGCTCACAAGCTTACTTGTTACATGGAGAAGGTAAACACGATTTAAATGGCGAAGAGACTACGATTGATCTACATTGTTTAAAAAGAAAACTCTATCTGACAATTATGTCAGTTAATATTCTTGAAGCAATTCGTTTTTATGTTTCTTTTGCCTGTTCATTTGCTTTTGCCGAGCGCAAGGTAATGGAAGGCAATGCCAAGATTATTAAGATGATTGCCCGCGATGAGGCACTCCATTTAACTGGCACACAGCATATGCTTAACCTTATACGTGATGGTAAGGACGATCCTGAAATGGCTAAGATTGCTATTGAGTGTGAGGATGAGGTGATCGAGATGTTTAAAGAGGCCTGCCAACAAGAAAAAGAATGGGCAGAATACTTATTCCGCGATGGCTCAATGATTGGTCTTAATGCTGAAATCCTTAAACAATATCTAGAATACATCACCAATGTACGCATGAGTGCACTAGGGCTTGAACCAATTTTTGAAGAGTGCACCAACCCACTGCCTTGGATTAATCACTGGTTAGATTCTGATAATGTGCAGGTTGCCCCACAAGAGACAGAAATCACCTCTTATTTAGTCAGTGCGATTGACAACAATATGGAAGCCGATGACTCTGACTTTGGTGACTTTAAGCTGTAGCTAATAACCCATGTTTAAGATCGATGTTGACAACATCAATGGCAAAACTGAATCGCTGTACGTGTATGGCGAACAATCCATCCTAACCGAGCTTGAAGAGCATAATGTGGTGATTAACTATTCTTGCCGACAAGGACATTGCGGCTCTTGTGTGTTGCAGTTGCTCTCAGGTGATGTCATGCATCAAGATTGTTTAGTGCCGCTCTCTCAAGGTGAAATACTGGCTTGTCGTGCCACACCGATTACCGACATTAAAATTGGTGTGCGAGATTTTTAACCAATTGAGCGTTCAGTTAAATAAGCCAATACTTCATTGGCATTACCCTTAAACACCACTCGATCCATCTTTTTTTGAATCTGATAATCATACATCGGATCATAATAACCCACCAATAATTCCTCTACAACAGGGTAGAACCCATCAGCTTCGCCTTGGTTTTTATAGCGCTCTAGTGCACGATTCACCAATTTTAATATCGCTTGATAACGCTCTAAACCCAAGCGTTTTTGGATTTTTTCTAGGCTTTTTAGCCAATAATTAGCAAAGTTATCGAACCCATTAACCGAATCTTGGGCGAGGAAATCTTGCTGCATGTTGATTACATAGGCATCCATACTTACCTTAAGGCGCTCTTTGACACTGGCTTCAAGTAAGATTAACTCTACCTGAGAGGTTTTGTCTTGTACGCACTGAGGAATATGCACCGTGCCCACGTTTGAGCCTTCATCTTCAAATACCAAGTGCGAATGATTTTGTTTTTTAATCAACTCAATCGCCAATGAGTTTTCAAAGTTAATCTGTGTGGGTTGTGGTGTGGTGGTGTTGCCAAAAGCAGAGCCACGATGATTGGCAAGTCCTTCTAAGTCAATTGTATCTTTGAGTTGATCAAGCAGCAAAGTTTTGCCACAGCCTGTTTGCCCACCAATCACAATCGGCGTAACACTCTTCATGATGCGATCAGTTTCATCAATTAAAAATCGACGTAGTGCTTTGTATCCGCCTTTAATACGTGGGTAGTTAATCCCAGAAGCCTCATAAATCCACTCTTGTGTGATTTGGCTGCGTAATCCCCCACGAAAGCAATAAAGCGCCCCATTTGGGTTGTTTTTGATAAATTCCAGCCAAGCATCCAATCGTGCTTGTTTAACCTTGCCTTGGACGAGTTCATGGCCTAGAGCAATAGCCTGCGATTGACCTTTGTTTTTATAGCAAGTGCCAATCAGCTCACGCTCGGAATCACTCATCAGTGGCAAGCTAGTCGTATATGGGAAAGCGCCTTGTTCAAATTCAATTGGTGCGCGGGTGTCAATGAGCGCTGTATCGTTAACAAACAGCTGAGTAAAATCAGCTATCTGGGTGAGCTCGTTAGGCATTGATTTGTACTAATGCTGTTTTGCTATCAGGCTTAACAATCTCACCAATGGCTTTAAGCTCAAATCCAGCGGCTTGCATCATTTGATCAAATTCACTTTGAGCAGCGCTTGACACCATAATCAATAATCCACCGCTGGTTTGCGGATCACAAATAATAGATTGAGTCTCACTACTCATAGAGCTTAAGTTGTGACCATAGCTATCAAAGTTTCTTTGCGCACCACCTGGTGAGCAACCGTTGGCGAGGTAGTCTTTAATATTAGGCAATGTCGCTACTTTGTTATAATCAATTGTTGCGGCCACATTAGAGCCCAAACACACCTCAGATAAATGCCCACCCAAGCCAAAACCAGTAACATCGGTTATTGCATTAATACCTTCAATGGTTGCTAGCTTACTACCAATATCATTAAGCTGACACATGGTATCAATGGCACGAGTCTCATCTTCTTTAGTAATCTTCTTTTGTTTTTGCGCCGTGGTTAGAATGCCAATCCCCAAAGGTTTGGTTAGATAAATCTTATCACCCACTTGCGCTTTTGAATTTTCTTTAAGGTGTTTAATGGTCACCCTGCCAGTAACCGCCAAACCAAAGATAGGCTCAGGTGCATCAATACTGTGCCCACCTGCTAATGACATACCCGCTTCCTGGCACACGCTACGACCACCTTCAATCACTTGTTGACCGACCTCAGGGGGCAGCTTATCCAGTGGCCAACCAAAGATAGCAATCGCCATGAGTGGCACGCCACCCATTGCATAAATATCACTAATGGCATTGGTGGCTGCAATACGCCCAAAGGTGTATGGGTCATCCACAATGGGCATAAAGAAATCCGTGGTGCTAATGACCGCCTCACCATTACCCAGATCATACACCGCAGCATCATCACGTGAATGATTACCTACAAGCAAGTTGGGGTCGTCAATTTCGCTGAGCGATGATTCTAAAATCGTATCTAAAACCTTGGGCGAGATTTTGCAACCGCAGCCTTGGCCATGACTATATTCTGTAAGTTTGATTGATGACATGAAAATTAGCCAGCTATTTAGCTAACGTTTTTGTATTCTTTTTCTAGCTTTTTGTATAGTTGATCTGGCGTAAGGTCAGGGTGTTCATCCATAATATTAAAAGCAACGACGTTGTCTTCAACTGTACCCCAAATCTTGACATAAGTACCCTCTTTGTAACCATGATCTTGCCTAAAGGTGTTTAGCTGGTTTTTAACAACATAACGTCTATAAAGCTCTGGTACATCCATACCCATGTTAGCTAGTGCTTTAAAGAAAATACCAGTCACTTCGTACAAGGCATTTTGTGCTTTATCAACATCAACATTAGCACTAGCCGAAACCGCTACCATCTGTTCCAAAATCTCCACCATGAGTTCTGGGTTGATTTCACGCTCAGGCTCCATATTTTCATAAGCCTGCGCAAAACTCGTGTCACCAAAATGAATAGCTTCCGACATAATAAAGTGCCAAATATCCACCAACTCTACTTTGGCATTGTCTAAATCCGGCTGGCCTTCAATGTCTTTCCAGTGCTTCCAATTGAACGAATCAATCGCCTCAGCGGCTTCCATATAAATACAGCGAAACCATGAAATCTGTCGACCATCTTTAGTCGCGCCCTCAGTCCAGATGATGCCATTGGTAGCGTCATTAAGTTTTTGTTGTAGCTCGAACATTTGCTTGATTTGATTCATGAATAAAGCCTTATAATAATACGAAATTTATCGATAAACATTATACAACCGAGTGTGAGTAAAAAGCTAATTAATTGTGATTTAGGCGAGTGTTTAACGCCCAATCCTGATGGTATTGTAATGTCACTAATTGATATGGCAAATATCGCTTGTGGTGGACATGCGGGTGATGATGAAAGCATGGTTAATACCATTAAGCTTGCCAAAGAAAACAATGCCACAATCGGTGTGCATCCTAGCTACAATGATCAAGCTAACTTCGGGCGAATGAGTCATGATTTAAATACTGATGAATTGTTTGATTTGATTTACTCTCAAGTGTTGCATTTTCAAACTCTTTGCCATGATAACGACGCGGCGCTTAAATACGTTAAACCACATGGTGCGTTGTATCATGACATGATGGAAAAACCAGAAGTACTCGATGCGATTATCAGAGCTATTCAAGCGGTTGATAAAAACCTAGATTTGGTGGTGCAAGCCGGCAATGAAGATTATTTTAAAAATTTCGGAAATAATCATAATGGCGGTTTTTTACATGAAGTATTTGCTGACAGAGCTTATAAAGGTATTGAGATGTTGGATCGTGGTGAAAAAGGCGCGGTTTTAGACAGTGCAGACGCTATTATTGAGCAATATCAGCGGTTTTTAAGTGAAAAATCTTTTAAAATCGATACAATTTGTTTTCATAGTGACAATTTAGCCTCTGTAGAGGCATTGCAAAGGCTAAAACATGCATAATATCGTTTCAGCGGGGGAAAGCGCAATACTGATTTATTTTGGCGATAAGATCGACGCTTCACTGCCTAAAAAAATCGGAAATTTTGCAAATCAGCTAAAAAACACGCTAAGTGATGTTGTTATTGATGTTATCCCCTCTTATACCTCGCTACATGTAAGTTATGATTTAAACAAAATCAGTTTTCAGGCGTTTTTTAATAAAGTAGAGGGTTTGCTAAATCAGCAAGAGTCTAATGACTTGATTTTGGAATCTAAAATAACGCATATTCCGGTTTATTATGGCGTGGAAGTTGGCTTGGATCTTGAGCGCTTATTGGCTGAGAAAAATCTAGATTTAAACACTTTTATTGAACTTCATAGCTCACAAGAATATTTAATTTATGCCATTGGCTTTAGCCCAGTATTTGCTTTTTTAGGTGAGGTAGATGAACGCATTCAAGCGCCACGTTTGGCCACACCAAGAATTAAGATACCTGCGGGTAGTGTGGGTATTGCTGATTCTCAAACGGCCATCTACCCTACTGACTCCTCTGGTGGCTGGAATATTGTGGGAAGAACACTGTTAGATTTATCACTTAATAATCCTGATAATTTGGATAAATTTAAAACTGGAGATCGAGTTCAGTTCTACTCTATCACTCGTGATGAGTACTTAGCCCATGGCGGTAAGCTATGAGTTTTAAAGTCATCAAATCTAGCTTTTTGTCTACCGTACAAGACTATGGCCGCCTAACCCATGGTGAGCATGGTATGAGCCAATCAGGGGTGATGGATGAGCATGCTTATGCGTGGGGTAATCATCTTTTAAATAATCATTTTAACAAGGCAGCTGTTGAGATTACTTTTGGTGGTTTACAACTTGAAGCACAAGTTGATACGTTTATTGCGGTGACGGGTGCTGATCTTGATTTTAGAATTAATGATCAAGCGGCTCAAATGTGGCACGGCTTGCAAATTCACAAAGGCGATGTACTGAGCTGGGGCAATCCTAAAAGCGGTGTGCGTGCGTATTTGGCAGTTAAAGGTGGTTTTGATGCGTCAGTATTATTTGGCTCAAGATCGATAAATTTGCGCGAACACATTGGCGCTAAATTAACCCAAGGTGATGAGTTACCTTGCAGAAGCTTTGATACGGCTACTTATCGATTTATCTCACCAAAATATGTTCCTAATTACAATCAAGATATTACTTTGAGGTTGTTACCAACTTATCAATTTAATGAGTTTAGTATCAATCAAAGAGATTTGTTTTTTAATCAAGATTACACTATTACCAACGCTAATGATAGAACGGGTTGTCGCCTAAGTGGTGCGCCAATTGCGATTAAAAAAGAGCGAATGATCTCTGAAGGTATTAGCTATGGTAGTGTAGAGATTGCCACGGATGGCTTGCCAATTATCTTACTGAAAGATGCGCCGAGTATTGGTGGTTATCCAAAGATTGGTACGGTGTTTTCGCTAGACTTGGCTAAGCTTGCACAACGCCAGCCAAACACCAAATTACGCTTTGAGCTGATGAGCATGCATGAGGCACAAAAAGAGCGTAAGAAATTTAACGATTTTTTCGAGATTAGTTTTTAATATAATTCCATCGAGCTGTCTACTTGCTTAGCCCAGGCGTCAATACCACCGCGTAAGTTAATAACATTTTCAAAGCCAATTGAGTCAAAATAGCGTGCCACTTGCATTGAGCGAATACCGTGATGGCAGATAATAACGATTTCTTGGGATTTATCCAGTGTGTCGATATTGGCCATGATTTGACCCATGGGTAGCAAAGTCGCATCTTTAAAATGACATTTGTTCCATTCCCATTGTTCGCGCACATCTAATAACAATGGCTGGTTGCCTTCTAAATATTCGTCGAGTTCAATGGCGGAAAAATCTCTCATGGTTTAGTTTAGTTGGATGCGAGAACCCCATGGTACACGCTCTTTGCCCTTGATGAGCCACAAAACAGGATACTCTGGCTCAGATTCAGGAAATTTGCCTTTGGCATCGGTAAAGTAAATAAGCACATCTGATGGGGTGTCTTGTTTGGCAATATAGTCAAATACTGGGGTGAAGTTGGTGCCTTTGCCACCGCCAAGCGACGCGGGAAATTGTAATTCATTCCAAGCTTCAAAGCGCCAAGGTGAATGCTCTGAGAGTTTATCATCACAAGCTAGCAAAGAAATACCAGCTCGAAGGTTGGCTTTAATGGCGTCCACTTCTGAGACAAATTCATCAATCTCTTCTTGTGAGATAGAGCCAGAAGTATCAATTGCCACAGTGATATCCAGCTGGTGTGATCTGAGCGATGGCATAATTGCCTCTCCTCCCAGAGGATTGCTGTTTAGTGCTGAGCCTGAACGGCGTGAGGGGCGCGCATAGGAAAAGTCATCGCGAGCAAAGGTTGACATATACTGTGCTAAAAGTGATTGCCATGAGACTTGTGGTTGTAAGAAAAAATCAATTAGCTTGGCAAATTCGCCATCAAGTTTACCGGCTTGTTGTGCTAATTGCGCGCTAGAGGCTAAGTTTTTTTGCCACTGAGTAGCGAGCTTGTCAACCTCGTCAGGTTGCAAGGCTGGGGGTTGTTGTGCAAGCTGTGAGGCACCACCTTTATTGCCATCATTTGATTTTGAATCTGGGGTAGATTGTTGCTCTTGCTCTTTTTGTAGATCGTCTTCACGCATGCCACCATCCGATGATTTAGAATCATCGTTAGCTTGATCATCATACAAGTGCTGATCCATGGGTTCTTGATCAAGATTATCGTCAATCATTGGGTAGATTTCTTCGGCGATCATACCTTCATACTGACGGAAAATTGGCACATCAATTGGCGGATGAAAGCCTTCTTTAACTAAGAGTGGATTAATGGCAAAATCACAGGCTAAATCCCACTTGTGCTTGGTGCGATTGCCACGGCGTGCAAAGTGCGTGAGCGCACAATGGAGCGCTTCATGAATGAGTACAAATTTGATTTGATGGTTGTTTAACGAATCAATAAACTTGGGATTGTAATAAAAACTTTTAGCATCTGTGGCACTGGTTTTGCACCAAGAGTCTGCAGCAACTAATGGCAAACGCAAGACTAAATTACCCAAAAAAGGATTGTCTAGCATAAGCTGTGTACGCGCCTTGGTTAGGCGGTTTTTAATGGCTTCTAGCTCGGTCGTGTTTAGTGTTTCGTCTTGTTCTGGTTGAACAATATCCTCGCCAACGACTCTAACCTTTTGTTCAGGTTTAGATGGTTCATCTTGCCATGTGGGATACTTATCCAAAGCGCACCTTAGTCAAACATGGTGTCCGCAATTTGGCTAGCCCAATTAGCAAACTCAGGGATGGTGAAAATTTCTTCACCAATTGCACGCTGCATGTCAGACACCAACATAACACCAAGTTCTTTTTGCGGGAAGTCGCGGGCAAAGTTAAGAATGTTGCCCCAAACTTGCTGAGCATTATCTTTACCTTTAACAC
>JAERTA010000061.1 GCA_016845205.1 Gammaproteobacteria bacterium | reverse complement strand
AGAAAAAATACTCGAAATTTTCCTCTTGATAAACACTTAAAAATCTAGAAATGTTGGTAGGATTGACAAATCTTATCTAAACCCTTAATTTTTAAACCTTGACTCTTTGTAACAACACCAATATTGGTGAGTGTTATGCCCAATTCTTTTTCAATTAATGTAACTTTATTAATTTTTTCTTTTGATACGCTAAAACATAATTCATAGTCATCACCACCTGCTAGCGCAACACACCAGTCTTGTGTGGTGTCAATATAAGTCGCAACTTCATCACTAAGTGGAATAGCCTCTATATCAATATTTGCACCCACCTTAGAACGGCTTAAGATGTGCGATAAGTCCTGCTCTAAACCGTCTGAAATATCAATACAAGCATTAGCCACGCCCACTAATTGTTGCGCCAATTCAACATTAGGCTTTGGTCTATTCAGTCGATTTAAATAAAAATCTGAGGGCTTGTTACCTTGATCGATCTGTTGCCAAGCATAAGCAGCATCGCCTATGGTATTAGAAACATAAATCAAATCATTAACTTGTGCGCCTGAGCGTAATAATGCTTTGCCTGTTTCTACTTCACCAATGATATTAATAGTAATACTCAAAGCGCCTTTAGTAGTGTCACCACCAATTAGATCAATTTGGTATTCTTCTGCCAAGTGTTTTAAAGACTCAGAAAACTCACTTAACCACGGCTCATTTAATTCAGGCAATGTTAATGCCAAAGTAAAGTATTTTGGTGTGGCGCCCATCGCTGCCAAATCACTTAAATTGACGGCTAATGCCTTATAAGCAATATCGGCAGCACTGGTGTTTTGAGAAAAATGCACCCCTTCAATTAGTGTATCAACACTGGTGACTATTTGCGTATTAGAATTGGTATCAATAATGGCACAATCATCGCCAACACTTAAATCAACTGAATGATAGCTGACCCAATTGAAATAACGCTCAATCAGTTCAAATTCATTCATTGAGGGTGTTTTTGCATAAATGCTTGGTCAATCTCACCACGGCCTGCATTAAACATAGAGCCAGAGCCCAAAACCACTGAAACCAACACGGCAAAAAATAATGGCACCACACTTAGAAGGTCTAAAATAGAATCCATAATCTTGCTGCCATCCATACTTGCAGGTGCATCTGTACCAACAACCATAGACAGCGAAGTCACTATAAAATAAAACACATAGGCGCCAATCAAAAGCTTGTAACGACCTAATGAAAGTTGCCAGTGTAAATACACCAAATGCGGATCATTTTTCTTGGATTTTTTGGTGCGAAAAAAAGTATAGACAATAATGCACAAGGAAATCGCAATAGAGGCGCCAATCGCCGAGCTCATTGGCAGGCTAAACAGCTTAATCATTCCGAGTGAAAAAAACAAATGAACAATCACCGTGTTGATTGTAAAAAGTTCGTGTGGTGCTTTTGCACTTCTGCGCTCTTGCGCACTAGCTTGTATTGTTGTTATCATGGCAAAGTTATACCATAAGCCAAGAAAAATTACATATAGGCGTTTTCTTTTTGTGAGTGGTCTGTAACGTCCAACACGTTTCTAATTTCAGGATAGATCGACTTAAGTTGCGCCTCTACGCCATTCTTAAGTGTCACCTTGACTGAGGAACAACCTTGACAACCGCCACCAAAATTAAGCACCACATCCTTCTCATCTGTAATCTCTACAAGCTCAACAAAACCACCATGCGAAGCCAACTGCGGGTTAACTTCGGCTGCAATCGTGTAGGTAATTTTCTCCGCTAAAGGCGCGTCTTCTTTTGGCGCCTCGCCTTTGGCGTTTGGTGCTGTAATGGTTAGTTTTTTACTAGAGCCTTCTTCCTTTAAAGCCACCTCAGAATCTTTCAAATAATCAAAATTACTCTCGTCAATAAACGCATTAAAGCCTTCGTATCCAAATTTAAAATAAGTTTTGCCTAAATCTTTAGAATAGCAAAAATTAAAAGTAACGGCGGCGGCTGGTGTGCCGGCTTTTTCGATATCGACTTTTAAGCCTAGATCTTCTTCACCCTGTTGAGCAAATAATTCAGCAACATAGGCTTGGGCTTCGTCTGTAATATTAAACATGGTTATCCTTTATTAAAAATAATATTATCAATCAATCGAGTTGATCCTAAAAATACTGCACATAATATCGCAATTTTACTTGTATTATCAGTGATCTGCTTAAGGGTATTTGCATCTAGCGCCTCTAAGTAATCTACTTTGAAGTCTTGTTGTATTTGTTTTTTTACTGTTTTAATAATAGCATCAATTTCCTGTTTTTCTTGGATTTTTTCCTTGATATCTAGCAAGTTCTTATATAAATTAGGCGCTACTTTTCGCTCACTTGTCGATAAATACTGATTACGCGTACTCATAGCCAAGCCATCTTTTTCTCTAACAGTTGCTTGTGACAACACCTTAATCGCTGGAAAATATTGACGGGTCATTTGTGTCACAATCAACAGTTGCTGATAATCTTTTTGCCCAAATATCGCCACATCTGGCTCTACAATATCAAACAAACGATGTACCACCTGCACCACCCCATCAAAATGCCCTGGGCGAGAATCACCACACAAAATATCACCTAACTCTGCAACTTTAATATCACTATCCAAACCTTGAGGATAGATCTGCTCAACACTTGGCGTAAACAAGCCGTCAACTTGATGTTGCTCTAGTAAGGTGGTATCTTTCTCAAGTGTATTAGGGTATTGATCAAAATCTTCATTCTCACCAAACTGTGTTGGATTGACAAACACACTGACTACAACCTTATCTGCCTTTTGCTTAGCAAGCTCTACCAACGCCAAATGCCCTGCGTGCAAACCACCCATGGTCGGCACAAAAGCAATTTTATTGCCTTTATCTTGCCAGTCATCAAGTGTGGTTTGTAATGCTGTAATTGTACTAAAAACTTGCATCATTTTTTATTTTGAAGAAATTTGTATAATTATTTGTATAATTTTAAAAAACTATACAGCCTAGTAACTGTGTTGATCGTCTGGAAACTTATTCGTTTTTACTGTACCGATAAAAGCCTTAACAGCGCCTTGAACGTCGCTATTGTCTTTAAGGAAGTTTTTAACAAACTTAGGTAGATGCTGAGTGTTAATACCAAGCATATCGTAGCTTACCAATACTTGTCCATCACAATCCACACCCGCGCCAATACCAATAGTCGGAATACTCAATGCTTGAGAAACTTGCCTGGCTAATACTGCAGGCACACATTCAAGCACCAATGTTTGTACACCCCAAGACTCTAAAGCCAGCGCATCCTCAATAATTTGCTTTGCACCCGCTTCGTCCCTACCTTGTACTTTATAGCCACCCATCTCAAGTACTGATTGCGGTTGCAGACCTAAATGCCCGCAGACTGGAATATCATTGTCGTACAATGCTTTAAAAGAAGCCTCGTGTTCTTGTCCACCTTCAAACTTTACCATTTGTGCACCAGCATTAATTAAACGCTTAGCATTCTGTAATGTTTGCACAGCACTGTCATAACTTTGATAAGGCATATCAGCAATCAGCAATGCATCTTTAATGCCTTTTGCCACTATCTGAGTGTGATAAACCATGTCCTCCATGGTAACACCAAGTGTGTTCTCACCACCTTGAATTACATTACCAAGGGAATCGCCCACCAAAATAACATCAATGCCACACTCATCAAACAGCTTGGAAAACGAGCTGTCATAAGCGGTCAAACAAGTGATTTTTTCACCCAACTGTTTAAATGTTTGTAATTCGCCAATCTTCATAATTTAATTAGCTTGGAGATATCTATTCGGTCGATCAATGCCTGCAATGGGCCTAATACCGGCACTTTAAGGTCTGGCTCTAATTCTGACAATGGTACCAACACAAAAGCCCTGTTCATCATCTCAGGATGTGGAATGATTAACTGCTTTGAGGCCACTACTTGCACACCATAAAGAATAATGTCGAGATCAATGGTTCTTGCACCCCATTTTTTTTCACGAACACGGTGCTGTTTGGTTTCAATTTCTTGGCACACATACAACAACTCTAGCGCCGTTAAATGCGTATCCACCTGGCAAACTGCATTAATGTAATCGGGCTGCTT
The DNA here is from genome assembly GCA_016845205.1 of Gammaproteobacteria bacterium. Lineage (GTDB taxonomy): Bacteria > Pseudomonadota > Gammaproteobacteria > PS1 > Pseudothioglobaceae > Thioglobus_C. Next base: position 8,689 of record JAERTA010000061.1, on the reverse strand, counting down.
GGAGCCATCAATCGGTTTAGATTGATACAAGCTCGACAAGCCCACTACTTTGACATCTGGCGTAGCATTAAGCGCAATCAATGCATCTTTAATTTGTTGTTTTGGGTTGTTAAGGTTGGAACCCAGGCCGATATAAGCTAACAAGTGATTAACGTGCCAACATGTTCACCATTGGCCAATCTTGTTAAGACATCTGGTGCCTTACCAGAAGCAATAATAGTATTTGCACTCGACTCAGCAGCTTTTTTAGCGGCCAATACTTTGGTGTACATACCGCCAGAACCCAAAGAGCCACCTGTGCGGCCAGCGACTTGCTCAAGCTTTTCATCATTCACACTAATCGTATCAATAAGCTTAGCATCTGAATTTTGACGAGGATCAGCGCCATACACGCCGCCTTGATCAGTCAGGATAATGAGTTGACTTGCGCCGACTAAATTAGCCACTAGTGCCGCCAAAGTGTCGTTGTCGCCAAATTTAATTTCATCGGTAGCCACGGTGTCGTTTTCATTAACAATTGGCACCGTGCCAAAATCTAATAAATTATTAAGCGTTGATGAAATGTTTTCGTAGCGATCAGCGTTGGTGAGATTATCGTGCGTTAACAAGATCTGTGCAGTGTGCATATCATGCTTAGCAAAAAGAGACTCATAGGTTTGGATTAAACCCATCTGCCCTACGGCTGCCGCTGCTTGAAGCTTGTGAATATCATCTGGACGTGCATTCCAACCCAGGCGTTTAATGCCCTCGGCAATTGCACCAGATGAAACCAGTATCACCTCAATATCTTGCTTGGTTAAAGTAACAATTTGCTCCACCCACGAGGCGATAGAAGTCGTATCCAACCCTTTACCGTCGTTGGTTAATAATGCAGAACCAATTTTAATTACCCATCTTTGTTTAGCCATTTTCTTCTACTAATTCAAATAACCCATATACTAAATCTTTGCAGCCCAAGCCATTTAGTGCTGAGATATTAAACACTTTGCCTTGGTAGTCAATATTGTTTAAAAAATCTTTCACTATTTTATCCCTATCATCCTTAGGCAATAAGTCCATTTTATTAATCGCTAAAAGTCTTGGTTTGTTGGCCAAATCTTGGTCATACTTTGCTAGCTCGTTTTCAATGGTTAAATAATTTTTCGCAGGGTCTGACTCATCAGCCGGCAGGATATCTACCACGTGTAATAACGCTTTAGCACGTGAGAGGTGTTTTAAAAACTCAAAACCCAAACCCACGCCTTCAGAAGCATCTTCGATCAAACCAGGGATATCTGCCATTACAATATGCGTGTCATTGAGTGACACCACGCCCAAAGACGGATGCAGCGTGGTAAACGGATAATCGGCCACTTTTGGTCGAGCACTTGAAATTTGTCTAATCAAACTCGACTTGCCCGCATTAGGCAAACCCAATAAACCAATGTCAGCCATGATACTAAGTTCAAGACCAATTTCTCTTGCCTCTCCTGGTGTACCTGGTGTGGTTTTACGTGGCGCACGGTTAACACTTGATTTAAAACGCGTATTACCCAAGCCATGGAACCCACCTTTTGCAACCAACAGCACTTGGTCATGCTCAGTAATTTCACCAATGAGTTCATCGGTTTCAAGATCATAAACCTTAACCCCTAGTGGCATCTCAACGGTTAAGTGCTCGGCTGACTTGCCGCGTTTGTTTTGACCTTGACCAGGTTGGCCATTTTTAGCTCTGAACAAACGATTAAAACGAAATTCACTTAGCGTGTTAAGCCCTTCCTGGCCACGAAAATAGACATGACCACCGTCACCACCGTCACCACCGTCAGGGCCACCGTCAGGGATATATTTTTCTCGACGAAAGCCTAAGCAACCCGCACCACCTTTACCAGCTTCAACACGAATTGACGCAGAGTCAACAAATTTCATAATAAACCACTAAAATACAATGCGTGTATTATACCTTTTATCAATGAATCGAACTCTCTACAGCTTAGTCGGATATCTGCTATTACCAGTCATGGTGTTGCGTTTATTAATTAAGGGCTTAAAAACACCTGCGTACCGACAAAGAATTTTTGAACGACTTGGGTTTATTAATAAAATTCCAGTGCCTATTATTTGGGTGCATTGTGTCTCGGTTGGTGAATTTAGAGCAGCTACTGTACTCATTGACCAGCTAATTAAAAACCATCCCGATCATCGAGTGTTGGTGACCACTACTACACCGACCGGTTCACAAGCAGTACTTGAGTACTATCAGAGCGAGGTGTTGCACTTTTATTTTCCGTTTGATTTGCCTTTGGTTGTCAATCGTTATATTAAGCAAATCAACCCAGCAATTTGTATTCTATTAGAAACAGAAATTTGGCCCAACCTTATCCATGCTTTAGATAAAAACAACATTCCAACTTTGTTAGTCAATGCCCGACTGTCACAACGATCATTAGAAAAATATCAAAAATTTGCACCGAATTTAGCCTGGAAAACTTTAAATAAATTTACAATAATCGCCACCCAAAATCAAAACTCTGCCAACCGATTTATTAAATTAGGCGCAGATACTGGCAAAGTCATTACCACAGGCAATATTAAATTTGACCAAAATCCTAGTGCGGATAAAACCATTAGTAAAAAATTACAAACGATAATAGACAAACGTAAGGTCGTGGTTTTTGCCAGTACACACAAAGGTGAAGAGGCTCAAATTATCGATGCCTATCTAAATCAAAAAGATAATATCGATGCTTTACTGGTAATCGTTCCTAGGCATCCTGAGCGCTTCAATGAAGTCTACAAACTGGCACAAAAACACCAGCTTAATATGGTTAAACGCTCAAGCAACAAATCCTGCAAAGACTGCGATTTACTATTGGGTGATTCAATGGGTGAAATGATGAGTTACTTTGATGTAGCGGATGTTGTGTTTATGGGTGGCAGCCTCAACAACACCGGTGGACACAATATGCTTGAGCCTGCCGCCCTGTCTAAGCCAATACTGTTTGGCCCGAATGTTTTTAACTTTGCTGAGATATCCTCTGATTTGTTAGAGCAAAACGGGGCGATTCAAGTGGCTAATGCCGATGATTTGTTCAAATCTATCACTATGTTACTTACAGATACCAAGGCAGCAAAAACACTGGGTAAAAATGCCAATCAATATTTCAAATCTCAGCAAGGTGCGGTGGATAATTTAATCAAACAAGTTGGCTTATTTTTGCATTAAGTGTTGCCTAATAAAGCTGGCCGTTCTTTGGTTGGCGTCTTTGGTTGCCAAATCATCCGCAAAAGTTCTTACGTGTGACGGTCTAAAATCAAAACCTCTGCCCACACCTGGATAAATAATTAATTCAGCATCGACACCCTTGTCTTTTAATACGTCAATGCCTGCCATAATTGGACGTATTCTTTGATACTGATCATGCTCGCCAACAAAGACAAGTGTCGGCACATTCAACGTGTTTAACTCTGGTGCATATTGGTAAATTTGCTTTACTTCAGATGCATTTGGATCTTGCCAATGTGGATAGTAAGATACATAACAAGCTACTTTTTCATCTTGTTGATTATGTGTTACCAAGGCCTTTAAGGTCATATAGCCACCACGTGTGTGTGATACAGTACAGGTTTTATTGCCAATAATGTCATCACGTTGTAGTAGCACGTCAATACCTTTAGCGACGTGCTGATCGTAAAGATAATTGTGCTCAATAGGAAATGGTGATTTCATATAAGTACCAAACATATCTGGCGCTAACACAACGAAACCACGCGCTGCCAAACGCTTAACCCTTGGCAATGTCCAAGCCCCTAAACCACGACGCCCGTGCTGAAATAAGACAGGCAAATACTTGCCAGGTTTGGTGGGTTTAAATAAAAACGCTTCAACCTCAACACCGTCATCCATATAACTTATTTCTTCCATAGAGACTTCGTAGTTTTGAGGCGTGGGTAGTTGGCCTTCTTTCCACCAAGCATCATTCCACCAACGTTTTTCCTTGTCTTGCGGGTAGTTAATCTCCACCCAGGGTTTTGAAGGGTGTGGCCCCGCAAAAGTAAAACTAGACAAAAGTAATAAAGTTAAAGAATAGATAAAGTGCTTCATAATGCAAAAAAAAATATTCAAGATATTCACTTGATTATACCCACTTTAAAAAATACAAAATTAATCCAAAGAAATTATAATGAATACGATTAACTTACAAAATTTGGGAAATAATCGAAATGGGTTGTTGCAACACTAAAATTAATGAGAAAACACTGTGCTATTGTTTTAATATTAGTGAAAATGCCTATTTAGAGGCGTTAAAAGCCGGAAAAGGTGCTGTTTTAAAGGATTTTGTGGTGTTTCAGACCAAACATAACTACTGCAATTGTGAAAATCTTAACCCTTCTAAGCAATGCTGCCTAAAAGAGTTTAAAAAAATAGAAATTTCGCAAATTTCTTAAATGGGTATTTAAGCACCCTCTTTCATGTAAATTTCAGAATCGTTCTGTAAAAACTCTTCGGATTTCTTATCCATTTCGATTTGAATAGCATTAATCTTAGAAATTTCTTCATCATCCATGGTTTTGATTTCTTGGGTGATTTTCATTGAACAAAACTTAGGGCCACACATTGAGCAAAAATGTGAGGTTTTTGCTGCTTGCTTCGGCAAGGTTTCATCATGATACTGACGCGCCGTATCTGGATCTAGCCCAAGATTGAATTGATCTTCCCATCTAAATTCAAAACGCGCCTTAGATAATGCATTGTCACGGATCTGCGCACCAGGATGGCCTTTGGCTAGATCAGCTGCATGAGCCGCAATTTTGTAAGCAATAATGCCTTCTTTAACATCATCTTGGTTTGGCAAGCCCAAGTGCTCTTTCGGGGTAACGTAGCAAAGCATGGCACAGCCGTACCAGCCGATTTGTGCCGCACCAATGGCTGAAGTAATATGATCATAACCTGGGGCAATATCAGTCGTCAATGGGCCTAATGTATAAAACGGCGCTTCACCACATTCGTCCAACTGCTTTTCCATGTTTTCTTTAATCATCTGCATTGGCACGTGACCTGGGCCTTCAATAAAGGTTTGCACGTCATGTTTCCAAGCAATTTTGGTCAGTTCGCCTAGGGTTTCTAACTCACCAAATTGCGCTGCATCATTGGCATCAGCAATACAGCCTGGACGCAAACCATCACCGAGTGAAAAGGTAATATCGTATTGCTTCATAATTTCACAAATTTCTTCAAAGTGCGTATAAATAAAGCTTTCTTGATGGTGCGCCAAACACCACTTAGCCATAATAGAGCCACCACGTGAGACAATGCCAGTAATGCGATCAATCGTGAGTGGTACATGTTGTAGGCGCACGCCTGCGTGAATCGTAAAATAATCCACGCCCTGTTCAGCTTGCTCAATGAGTGTGTCTCTAAACACTTCCCAATTAAGGTCTTCAGCAATGCCGTTTACTTTTTCTAAGGCTTGATAAATTGGCACCGTGCCAATTGGTACCGGTGAATTTCGAATAATCCATTCACGAGTTTCATGAATATTTTTACCGGTGGATAAATCCATAATTGTATCAGCACCCCAACGGATGCCCCACACCATCTTGTCAACCTCTTCTTCAATACTTGAGCCGAGCGCTGAATTACCAATATTACCATTAATTTTCACCATGAAATTACGTCCAATAATCATCGGCTCAGTTTCTGGATGATTAATATTGGCTGGAATTACTGCACGCCCACGAGCCACTTCAGAACGTACAAATTCAGGGGTGATAACATCAGGAATTGAGGCGCCAAAGCTCTCACCTTTTTGCTGGCCAATTTGATCTTTGTACTCTTGCCATTTGCAATTTTCACGAATGGCAATATATTCCATTTCAGGCGTAATAATGCCTTGCTTAGCATAATACATTTGTGTGACGTTTTTACCGTCTTTTGCGCGCTTAGGGTTGCTTAGATGCTCAAAACGCAGGGAGTCTAATTCCGCATTATCAAGGCGCTCATTAGAAAAAGTTGAGCTTAATTCATCTAGATTTTCAGTGTCATTGCGCTCGTTAATCCAATTTGAGCGAATACTATCTAAACCCTTACGTAAGTCAATCTGTACGTTTGGATCAGTATATACGCCAGATGTATCATAGACATGGATTGGGTCATTTTTTTCAGCCAGTTCACCAATGGTATCAGTCAGTGTGATTTCACGCATGGGTACTTGAATATCCGTGCGCGACCCCTCAACATAAATTTTTTGAGAGTTGGGAAAGGGTTGAATGAACGCCTCTTTGACGTTTGACATTGTTTTTAACGTTTTGTTTGCTGTGCTCATTGTTGTATAATCGGTTAAATTATTAAGAAATAATTATTAAAAAATCAAGATGTCCATTTTAACCCATAGACCACGTCGCATGAGAAAACACGCATATACCCGTGAATTAATGCGTGAAAATACGCTAACTACCGATGACTTAATCTTCCCTATCTTTATCGTTGAAGGTGAGAATCAGCGCCAAAGCATTGAATCTATGCCAGATATCGAGCGCTTAAGTATTGACCAACTATTGATTGAAGCAAGCGAATTAGTTGATTTAGGCATTCAGGCAGTCGCCCTATTTCCAGTGGTATCGGAAGATAAAAAATCACTAGAAGCGGAAGAGGCTTTTAATCAAGATGGCTTAGCACAACGCGCTGTTCGCGCACTCAAAGCAAATCACCCTACGCTAGCAGTGATTACCGATGTTGCGTTAGACCCATTTACCACCCATGGGCAAGACGGGTTGATTGACGATAGTGGTTATGTTTTAAATGACGAAACTACCGAAGTGTTGGTAAAGCAAGCGCTATCACATGCACAAGCAGGTGCAGATATTGTCGCGCCATCAGATATGATGGATGGCCGTATTGGCGCGATTCGTGATGCTTTGGAAGAAAATGAATTTATTCATACTAACATACTGGCCTACTCCGCCAAATATGCCTCTAACTATTATGGGCCGTTTCGTGATGCGGTTGGCTCTGCTAAAAACTTAGGCGAGTCTAGTAAAGAAACTTACCAAATGGACCCTGCAAATGCCAATGAGGCCATTCGTGAAGTAGGCCTAGATATTGAAGAAGGTGCCGATATGGTGATGATTAAGCCGGGCCTACCTTACTTAGACATTGTGCATCAAGTTAAACAAACTTTCGGCATGCCAACCTTTGCCTACCATGTGAGTGGTGAGTACGCTATGCTCAAGGCGGCTAGCCAAAATGGCTGGATTAACGAACGCCCTGTTGTGCTTGAAACTCTATTGTCTTTCAAACGTGCTGGTGCAGACGGCATCTTAACTTACTATGCTAAGCAAGCGGCTAAGTGGTTGAAATAAAAACAATTATTTTATATATTAAAATATAATAATATTCTTATATAGTTATTAAAATAGTGTATAATACGCAACTATTATTCAACCCTTACTATGAGAATTTATTATGGAAAACAAATCATTATTTGCAGCAATTTTACTGGCCATTACACTGGTTGCAGGCTTTTTCTTTTATAACAATCAAGTGGCTCAACTTGAAAATGAAATTACTAGCATTACTGCTGAGTACAACGAAAAAATTAATGCAGCTCAATCTGTATCTGAGACTAAGGACAATACACAAACTTCTACTCTTGAAGATTTAAACAATCAATTAATTGATGCACGCTCTGCTTTACAAGCAGCGCAACAAAAATTAACTTTAGCAACAAGCAAGTCTAGCGTTCTAAATGATGAAATGTCACAAATGCATGATGCACGTGGTGAGGTCAATACTTTAAAAAGCTCCCTTCAAGACAAACAAAAAGAGCTGGTAGTTTCAACTGAAAAATTAGACTATCTTCAAAGTGTATTTCAAAATCAAAATAAAGCAGTCATTTCTAAAAATATGGCTCGTATTGATGAACTAAAAGAAACCTCAACTGGTATTGCAGTGACTGGCCTTGTCGTACCTGCGATTGGTGTAGCGACTTTGGTTTCTTATACAACACAAGAAATTGACAACTATTGTGCCAATATCAAAAACACCATGGATTTAGAGAAAAAAGTATTTAATAAAGTGGTGTCGCTTGATGCTCAAATGCAAAACAACTACCACCAACAATGTGAAGTTAGTCTAAAAGACAAGGTCAAAAAAGGCTTAAAGAAACTTCAAGTTACTAAATAAATAATTAACTGACTCTGTTTTTAATCAAACCTTCAACCACTTCTGGCTCTGCCAAAGTGGATGTATCGCCTAAATTGGCGTAATCATCCTCAGCGATCTTCCTTAGGATGCGGCGCATGATCTTGCCACTACGGGTTTTTGGCAAACCCGGTGCAAACTGAATTTTATCCACGGTTGCAATTGGACCAATCTCAGAACGCACCAACTTAACCAACTCAGCTTTTAACGCATCGCTTGGCTCGACAGTACTCATCAAAGAGACATAAGCATAAATACCTTGACCTTTAATGTCATGAGGATAACCCACCACTGCAGATTCAGAAACACTCTCATGCAACACCAATGCTGATTCAATCTCTGCAGTACCCAACCTGTGACCAGAAATATTTAACACATCATCAACACGGCCTGTGATCCAATAATAGCCATCAGCATCACGCTTTACACCATCGCCAGCAAAATACTTACCCGGAAAGGTTGAGAAGTAGGCTTCCATAAAGCGCTCATGGTTGTTATAAAGTGTAC
>JAERTA010000060.1 GCA_016845205.1 Gammaproteobacteria bacterium | reverse complement strand
TGGCGTATTAAGCGACAACTATACTTGCTACCCATCAATTGAAAACAAAATTCGCACTGATGGCTACAACAAATCTAAAGGCACTGTAATTGATGGCAAGGTGATGACTTCACAAGGCGTTGGCACAGCGATTTGTTTTGCACTAGAAATTATCAAAACTCTACAAGGAAAGGATCAATATCAGCAAATCAAGCAAGAAATATTGGCCGAATGTTAGGTTTTTATTAAAAAATATTGGAAATTATTCAAATCAGTACAAATGAGTATTGTAAAAGCTTAAATTAACCCTAAAAACAACATAAATAATTGATTTTTAAGGGTAAATATCATTTTATAACCTTAATTTTAGTCAAAATCAATAGACCCAAGCCTTGCTTGGGTCTAAAAACTAAAAAATTTCGAAAATTTTTAAAATCAAGCAGATAATTCTTTAGAAGTCTGTGTAAATGCTTTAATGGCTTTATCCAAATCTTCTTTGGTGTGTGCAGCTGATATTTGCGTACGAATTCTTGCTTTACCTTTTGGCACTACTGGAAAGAAAAATCCAATTGCATAAATGCCTTTTTCTAACAACTTTTTACTCATGGCTTGTGCAAGCTTAGCATCACCCAACATCACAGGCACAATCGGATGATCGCCATCGTCCACATCAAACCCTGCCTCTTGCATGCCTTTTCTAAAATAATGAGTATTGGATTCCAATCTATCACGCAACTCAGTAGAGTTACTCAACATATCCAATACTTTAAGCGATGCTGCACAAATCGACGGTGCCAATGTATTTGAAAATAGATATGGACGCGATCTTTGACGCAACATATCTACAATCTCCCTGCGCGCTGAAGTGTAACCACCAGAGGCGCCGCCAAGCGCTTTACCAAAAGTGCCAGTGATAATATCTACTCTATCCATCACATTGCAATATTCATGCACACCGCGACCATTCTTGCCCATGAATCCTACTGCATGACAATCATCATGATGCACCATGGCATCAAACTCGTCAGCCAGATCACAAATTTTATCTAGTTGCGCCACTGTACCATCCATTGAAAATACACCATCGGTGGTGATTAAAATACGTCTTGCACCGCCGGCTTTGGCCTCAATAAGCTTGGCTCGAAGATCGTCCATATCGTTATTTTTATAACGAAATCTTGCCGCTTTACACAAACGTACACCATCAATAATAGAGGCATGATTAAGCTCATCAGAGATAACGGCATCTTCATTGGTTAAAATGGTTTCAAATAAACCGGCATTAGCATCAAAACAAGCGGCATACAAAATGGTATCTTCCATACCTAAAAACTCACTCACTTTGCTTTCAAGCGTTTTATGAATAGATTGCGTACCACAAATAAAACGCACAGATGAAAGGCCGAAGCCCCACTGGTGAAAACTATCTTTTGCTGCTTGAATTACCTCGGAATTATTAGCCAAACCTAAATAGTTATTGGCACACATATTAATAACTTCAGATCCATCCTCAAGCGTGATGTCATTTTTTTGCTCCGAGGCGATTACACGCTCAGTCTTCCAAAGGCCAGCCGCTTCAATTTCTTTTAAATCTTTAGCGATACTGTCTTTTGCACTTTTAAAACTCATATCAATCTTCCCAATTTAAAATCACCTTGCCTGACTCACCTGATAACATCGCATCAAAGCCTTTTTGAAAATCAGTGTAATGAAAGCGATGAGTGATAATATCTTCGAGTGGCAAGCCACTTTGTACCATCATTGAGCCTTTGTACCAAGTCTCAAAAATCTCACGACCATAAATACCTTTAATGGTCAGCCCTTTAAACACCACTTGATCCCAATCAATACCAGAGCCTGAAGGCATAATAGCAAGCATAGCAATATTGCCGCCATTAATCATAAGGTTAAGCATATCGCCAAATGCATGAGGTGATCCGCTCATCTCTAGACCAACATCAAAACCTTCGAAAATACCAAGATCCTGCATAAACTCTTTAGTAATAGATTCATTGGCAACATTAATTGGAATCACTTTTGGCGCAACCTTTTTAGCCAAATCAAGTCGGTATTGATTAAGATCAGTAATTACAATATTACGCGCCCCAGCATGCATAGCTACCATAGCTGCCATAATTCCAATTGGTCCTGCGCCAGTAATTAAAACATCCTCACCCACCATATTAAACGAAAGTGCGGTGTGAACGGCATTGCCATAAGGATCAAAACAGGCCAATAAATCAGTTGAAATCTCTTGCGATGGCTTAAAGACATTCTCAGCAGGGATTGACAAATACTCGGCAAAACAACCTGTGCGATTAACCCCGATACCTATCGTATTAGGGCAAAGGTGCTTACGCCCTGCCAAACAATTGCGACAACGTCCACAAGTAATATGCCCCTCACCAGAAACTATATCGCCGACTTTTAAATCAGTCACATTAGAGCCAAGCTCAACAATCTCGCCAGCAAATTCATGGCCAGTCGTCATTGGCACAGGAATGGTTTTTTGCGCCCATTCATCCCAATTATAAATATGGATATCAGTACCACAAATAGCAGTCTTTTTAATTTTAACTAGAACATCATTATTGCCAACTTCTGGCATCTCAACATCCTCTAACCAAATACCTTCTTTTGCGTGTTTTTTGACCAGTGCTTTCATTATATTATTTATTTAAATTTGATTGCAAATTGTACAAGATTTGTCTTTGTTAATCTTGACACTTCTAAAGGTTAAATCTAGTGCGTCGACAATCATGAGTTTGCCTGGGAGTTGCTCACCAAGATTTAAGATTGTTTTTATTGCTTGCAGTGCTTGCATGGTTCCTAGCATACCTGCCACCGGCGCTAAGATGCCATTGTCAGTGCAGTTTTCATCACTATTTCCCTCTTTTGAATACAAGCATTGATAGCAAGGTTGATCGGCTTCATAGCCTTTAAACACCGATAACTGGCCTTCAAAACGAATAACCGCTGCCGAAACAAGTGGTGTTTTTTGCTCAACACAAACTTGATTGACTTTAAAACGTGTATCAAAGTTATCTGTGCCGTCAAGCACCACATCGGCTAATGCGATCAAATCACTAAGATTGTCATCGGTTAACACCTCTACCGTGGTGACTTGAATATCTGGATTAATTTCCAACATTTTAGCCTTAGCAGAGTCAATCTTTAACTTGCCGATATCATCCGTATGGTGAATAACTTGGCGCTGCAAGTTAGACAACTCTACTTTGTCGAAATCTGCAATGATCAGATGCCCCACGCCACTAGCTGCAAGATACATAGCACTTGGCGAGCCTAGTCCACCCATGCCAATCAGCAACATAGTAGTATCAAGCAAAGTCTGTTGCCCCTCTATACCCACTTCTGGCAAGATGATTTGACGAGAATATCTTAATAAATCTTGGTCGTTCATTTGAAATATTTATCCAACTTTGGTGTGATTAGCATCGCACAATAAGGCTGGTTTGGGTTGTTATTATAATAATTTTGATGGTAATCTTCAGCGGGATAAAACACAGCTAGCTTGGTTACCTCAGTCACAATATTATCGCCTAATTTTTCAATAAACTGTTTGGCTTGAGCTTGTTGCTTAGTATTTGCATAAAATACAGCCGACCGATACTGCGTGCCTTTGTCATTGCCTTGCTGATTAAGTGTGGTGGCGTCATGCGTAGCAAAAAATACTTGAAGCAAGTTTTCAAAAGAAACCACAGACTCATCAAATTCTATTTTTACTACTTCAGCGTGGCCTGTCGCCCCTGTGCAAATATCTTGATAAGTCGGATTTTGCGTTGACCCATTGCAATAGCCCGATTTCACACTTGTAACGCCATTAATGCGTTGAAACACGGCTTCAACACACCAAAAACATCCACCGGCAAAATACGCTGTTTGCATGTATGATTAGACTATTAATAAAAACCCATAGTATAGCTGATGAGCGCACAAGAAGTTATCATGCAACTCAAATCTTTTGCAACTGATGAGCGTAAAGTGGTCAATGAATGGTTTTTTAAAACTGGGCCTGGACAATACTCAGAGCATGATCAGTTTATTGGTGTACGCGCGCCACAAACCCGACTAGTTGCTAAAAAATACTTTAAAACAATTGCATTTAATGAAATTGATCAGTTGATTAATCACCCTGTTCATGAGGTTCGTCATTGTGGATTGATCATACTGGTTAATAAATACCAATCTGGCAATAAAGACGAAATATTTAACTATTACCTAAAAAATATACACACAGCCAATAATTGGGATTTGGTAGACACAACCATTCCACATACGATTGGTGATTATATTTTCCACCATGAAGATAAGCTGAACATCTTATATAGCTATGCCGAGTCAAATAACTTATGGGAAAGACGTATCGCCATTGTGGCAACTTTTGCATTTATTAAAAATAATCAATTTAAACCAACACTTAAAATTGCCAAGAAACTCTTAGGTGATTCGCACGACCTAATTCATAAAGCCATTGGCTGGATGCTAAGAGAGGTATATAAAAAGGATAGTGAAGCATGCAAAACCTTCTTAAGAGAAAATTACGCACAACTACCCAGAACTACATTAAGATATGCAATTGAACGCATGCCAGAGGATGAAAGATTGCGTTATTTAAAAGGGGAGTTTTAAATGTATCAAATCAGTTTTTATGTGCCTGAAGCAGACTTGGAAATAGTAAAAAATGCGATGTTTGATGCGGGTGCTGGTAAGTTTAGCAACTACGAAAACTGTGCTTGGCAAACCACGGGTATTGGGCAATTTAAGCCTGTAGGTGATGCCAACCCAACCATAGGCATGCTTGACGAGCTTGAAGCGATTGAAGAATACAAAGTAGAGATGATGTGTGTTGATGACAATCTCGATCTTGTTATTGAAGCCATGAAATTTGCACACCCTTATGAACAAGTGGCCTACACTGTAATAAAAATGGAAAACTTATGAACGCACCTTACGAACACGGCTTTATGCTCAGTTTATTAGTTCTAGCTATTGGCGGCTTAATTTGGTTATTTACGCCATTTATTCCTGCGTTATTTTTGGCTTTACTGATTACCATTGC
>JAERTA010000059.1 GCA_016845205.1 Gammaproteobacteria bacterium | reverse complement strand
CAAGCTGATGCCACCATTCAATCTATCCAAGAGCAAGATAATATTCCTTGTGATGTGATTTCAATTCGTACAGTTGATGAATTCAATATTGGCTCTCTTATGTTTACCTATCAACTATTAACCTCTTGTATTGGTGCATTTTTACAGATTAATACTTATGATCAGCCGGGGGTTGAATATGGCAAGATCAATCTGAGAGAGAGTTTTAACAATGACTAAAATCACCAAATGCTTATTTCCTGTAGCAGGCTACGGCACGCGTTTTCTACCGGCTACCAAGGCTATTCCAAAAGAGATGTTGCCGATTCTCACTAAGCCACTGATTCAATATGGCGTGGAAGAGGCGATGAGTGCAGGCATGACTACCATGGCCATGGTAACGAGTAAATACAAGCAAGCGATTAAAAATCATTTTGAGCCACACGCCGATATTGAAGCTAGCATTAAAGGCAGTGCTAAAGAATCTTTACTTGATGAAGTTAATCATGCTTCAAAGCAATGTAACTTTACCTATATTGAGCAAGATCAGATGCTGGGTTTGGGTCATGCTATTTATACTGGCAAGCCACTAATTAGCAATGAGCCATTTGCCGTTATCCTGCCAGATGACTTATGCACTAATTCAGGTGATTCGGTACTTAAGCAAATGACCACTCTTTATGAGCAGTACCCAGACTCATGCATTGTGGCCATAGAAGAAGTGCCAATGACTGAGGTAGATAAATACGGCGTGATTGATGGTGAATTGTTAGAAGGTTCTAATAACGCTTATCAAGTTCATTCAATGGTTGAAAAGCCCTCTCCAGAACAAGCGCCAACCAACTTGGCTATTATTGGGCGCTATATCTTAACGCCAGAAATTTTTGATGTACTTGAAAATACCAGTCCCGATAAAAATGGTGAAATTCAGATTACTGATGCATTAATGACTTTAGCTCAAAAAGACAAAGTAATAGCTTATAAGTTTGAAGGAACTAGATATGATTGTGGTAGTGTTAAAGGTTTTATTGAGGCAACCAATGTTTTTGCAAAGCAGCAAGGGATTGTTTAAATTTATTCTACAGTGACTGATTTAGCGAGGTTGCGCGGTTGATCAACATCGGTGCCTTTAATAAGAGCCACATGATAACTAAGTAGTTGTAGTGGGATCGTAAAGATAATTGGTGCAGTGATGCGTCCAAGATCCGTTGTGGTTGGTACAATAGTCATGCCTTTCATGGGTGTGACTTGTGCAGCCTCATCTTCAAATAAAATCATCTCTGAACCACGTGATTTAACTTCTTGTAGGTTGGATTTGAGTTTTTCGAGTAAATTATCATTAGGGGCGACAGCGATGACTGGCGTGTCTTTGTCAATCAGTGCAATGGGGCCGTGTTTGAGCTCGCCTGCTGGGAAGGCTTCAGCATGGATATAGCTAATTTCTTTAAGTTTAAGCGCGCCCTCCATAGCGATGGCATGCATGGTACCACGCCCTAAAAATATGGCGTTAAATTTATCTTTAAAAGTTTTGGCAAGCTCTTTAATTTGATCTTCTTGTTCTAAGGTTTTTGTAATTAAACCAGGCAAGCGATTAAGCCCATCAACGATTTTAGCCTCTTGCTGCTCCGACACTTGTTTGTGACATCTGCCAATAGCAACGGATAGCAACGCTAACGATACCAACTGAGTGGTAAAAGCTTTGGTACTGGCTACGCCAATCTCAGGGCCAGCATGAGTTAAAAATGTCAACTCCGATTCACGCGTAAGCGAAGACTCTGCCGAGTTGCAAATCGTCAATGTGTGGATATTTTTGTTTTTACTGCGTTTTTTAACCGCCTTAAGCGCTTCTAGCGTATCGGCTGTTTCACCACTTTGAGAGATGGTGATAAACAATGTGTCTTCAAGAATGATTGGGTTGCGGTAACGGTATTCACTGGCAACTTCAATATGGGTGGGGATTTTAGTAATATCCTCTAACCAATACTTAGCCACTAAGCCAGCGTTATAGCTAGTGCCACAGGCAATAATTTGAATGTGTTTAATATTTTTAAAAATATCTTTGGCTTGATGACCAAAAGCAGACGATAGCACTGTATCTTTAGTGATACGCGATTCTAACGTATCACGAATGGCTTGTGGCTGCTCAAAGATTTCTTTAAGCATATAGTGCGCATAGTCGCCTTTTGAGGTTTGGCCAGGCTTAAGTTTTGAGGTTTTAATTTCTCGCTCTACTTGCTTGCCATCTTTGTCATAAATGGTGACTGAGTCGAGAGTAATGTCAGCGATATCACCTTCTTCTAGAAAGATAAAGTCTTTAGTAATATCTAGCAGTGCCATTTGGTCAGAAGTAATAAAGTTGCCTTTTTCGCTAATGCCAATGACGAGTGGTGAGCCACTACGTGCTGCAATAATGCGCCCAGGATCTTTAGGGGAGACTACACCAACCCCATAAGCACCCTCAAAGGTTTGAATGGCTTTTTGTGTGGCTTCAAGCAAGGTGTCGCTAGTTTTTAGGGTCTTATGAATAGCGTGAGCAATAACCTCGGTATCAGTGTCTGAGGTAAATGTATAGCCATCAGCCTCTTGAGTGGTCTTTAATTCTAGGAAATTTTCAATAATACCGTTGTGTACCACACTGACTGTATCGTTACAAATATGTGGGTGGGAATTGTTGCTTGTTGGTTCGCCATGGGTAGCCCAACGGGTATGGGCGATGCCAACGGTGCCATCCAATGAGATTTTTTTAGTTTTAATGTTGTTTTCAAGATTAACTACTTTACCGACAGCCCTGGCTCTGTGTAGTTCGTTATCCGCTGATAACACCACCACACCAGCAGAATCATAGCCACGGTATTCTAATTTTTTTAAGCCATTAACCAATACTGAGGTAATGTTGTTTTTGCAAATACCGCCGACGATTCCGCACATAGTGATCTAATGTTAAGTTGTGAATGTTTAATTTTTAATG